>DASVVE010000036.1:0-17098 GCA_036386675.1 Chloroflexia bacterium
TCCGGCTCGTCTTCATGCTCGGCTGCCCCAGTGGCCTCGGCCACCACCTGCTCGGTCTGCGCGGCGGTCTCCACGGACATGCCGCCGGGCGCGAAGGTATCGGTGACCTCCGGCACTTCAGCCGCCGCATCGGGCGCGGCATCCGCCAGTTGTTGCTCGTCTACCGGCTGTTCAGGAGCATCGTATACGGCACCGCGCTCGCGCCGGTCGTTAGCTTTTATAGACATATATCTAATATACTTCCTATTTTCCAGGCTAGGTCGCAGTTTGCTAATTGAGAAGTTTAGTGGCTAGGCTTGAAGGCTGCCATGTAGAACGCTCACCAGGCCCGAACGCGTCACCGTCTGCTGGTTGGGCGGGGGCGATTTGAGGTCCTTCACCGTAACGTTGCCCTCACGCAGTTCGTCCGGCCCCATCACTAGAGCAAACGGTATGCCCGACTTGTCGGCGTAAGCGAATTGCTTGCCCAGCTTGTCGCCCGGACTCAGGTATACCTCGCAGGGTATGCCCGCCGAGCGCAACTCGGAAGCCAGGCCAAGGGAGGCATGAGTGCTTTCAGCGGAGGCGTCGAAGATGGTGATGAGGGCCTTGCTGGGGGTGGAGCCGGGCGTATACAGGCCTAACGACGTGATTACGTCCACCATGCGCTCTATACCGAACGAGACGCCCGTAGTTGGTATGGTGCGCCCGGCGAACATACCAACCAACTCGTCGTAGCGCCCGCCACCGCCGAGAGAGCCTATCTTCGGCTCGTCCACCACCACCTCGTACACCGGGCCGGTATAGTAGCTGAGGCCGCGAGCCAGGGTGGTGTCGATGCGGAAGCGGTCATGCTCGACGTTCATGCCTGAGAGGGCATCGAGCACCTGCCGGAGTTCCTGCAAGCCCTGTGTGGCCTCTGCGTCGTCCTTGAGTGGTCCGGCCAACTCACCTAGCAAGGCCACGTTCTCCGCAAAGGAACTAACACCCTGCCCGCTCAGAAAAAGGTCGAGAGCGCGGCTGGCGGTGGCCTCGTCTATGCCGTTGCGCACCATTTCATCGCGCACGCCGTCGCGGCCTATCTTGTCGAGCTTGTCAACCGCGCGGAAGATGACGCCCGCCTGTTCGGGAGCCACCCCCGCGCTACGGGCTATGCCACTCAGCAGCTTGCGGTTGTTGACGAGCACCCGGTAGCCGGTGAAACCCAGGCCGGTCATGGCCTCGGCCAGTATGGATAGTATCTCCGCGTCGGCTAGCATGGAAGCCGAGCCTACGATATCGACGTCACACTGGTAGAACTCGCGGTAGCGGCCGAACTGCGGGTTGTCGCCGCGCCACACGGGACTCATCTGGTAGCGCTTCCAGGGGAAGGTCAAGTCGTTCTGGTGCATGGCGACCACGCGAGCCAGGGGAACGGTCAAATCGTAGCGCATGCCCACGCGCCGCCCGCCCTGGTCCTCGAAGCGATAGATCAGCTTTTCGTCCTCGCCATACTTGCCTTCAAGTGTAGCCAGGTACTCCAAAGAAGGGGTCTCAAGCGGGGCGAAGCCGTGCAGTTCGAAAATGCGGCGCAGGGTGTCCATAACGTGCTGGCGCACGAACATGGTCTGGGGCAGCAGGTCGCGGAAGCCCTTGAGGCGTTGTGGGGTTATTTGCGTTTTCTTCGCGGATGGAGTCTCTTTGTCTTCCAAGCTTCGCTCACTCCGGTACTCTGGCTTTGATTTGCACCCAGCGGCCAGGCTCAATGGTTTCTAGTGTCGCAAGCACCTCGGGAACTAATGCCTGTAATGTCCCAAGCTGATTGTCAGAGCCTGCTAATACCACTACAGCTAAGTTCCTATTTTCAAGGTTCTGCTGGAATGGCAGATTTTGGTCGGCGGTCAGCAGAACGTCGAATTTACCTTGGGCCAGGTCAAGCAGCTTACCATTCTTCGTACTGCTCCATCCCATCCACCTGACCGTAGCTACCTCGTGACCGGAGAGATAGTGCCTAAGGCGTTCCGGCAAACTCTCGTCAAGTAGGAGCCTCATTTCCTTGGGAGTAAGGCGAGCAACGAATCCTTCGCCAACTCTAATACACCTCTTACTTGTTCCTCACCGACAGACGGGAAGTCCTCGAAGAATTCCTGAAGGTCGTGCCCACCCTCCAAATAGTCGAACAAGTTCTTGATAGGAACGCGCGTACCTGCGAAAACAGGGGTTCCGCTGACTATCTCGGGATCGCAGGTAATCAATCCACTCAGTTGTTGAGTATCAAGCACGACGTATACCTCACTTGCAGATTGCCTGTTCTTAGCCTCCCTAGATTCTACCACAGGTGACAACGCCAACAGGGAGACCTTCCATTGTCGGGAACGTGTGAAGCGCGTTAATCCTGGAACAGCGAATTCCTTGAGCCTCTCGTCTCACCTCATACCAGCCCTATCTCCGCCACCACGCGATAGCTGGCGGGAGTGGCCTGCTCGCACAATTCAACCACGCGGCGAATGGCTGCCTGGGCCTGTGGGTTGCTCCGCATGGCCTGGATATACTCTAAGCTCTCCCACGGTCCGAACGAGTAGAAGAGACTTGGGTCGTCAAGGCTCTGTATGAGAGTGCCACGGGTGGCGGGCACGGGCAGGCTCAGGAACGCATCCGCAAGCCCTCTCCACGCCTCCACGAACAGCGCCTCGTCCCCTGGCCGCACCTTCCACATGGCGTGCGTGTAGAATTTCTCCATGCTTGCTCACCTCGTTGCTACCTGGCTGTTGAAGGTCCAAACCCCACGGCGGATGGGGCTAGAGACGTAAAAGTATAGCACAGACGTATCCGTGCAAGCCCCCACCGGCAGAATGGAGCCTTAGTGGCAGCAGACGACCGCCACACCCTTTCCACAACCAATCCACGAGGGTCGGAGCGGGTATATAATCGGCCTTACATGAGCCGCTTCACTTATCTCTACCTGCACACGCACTTCAGCCGCGACGGCGGGCCTGCGGCACCTTTACAATGGTGCCGCACTGCCGCTGAATTGGGCTACCAGAGCCTGGGCGTGGCCGACCGTGGGCCTCTCGCCGCCTTCCCCGCCTTCAGCAAGGCAGCCCGCGCAGCCGGAATCCGGCCGTTGTACGGCATGGAAGCCGACATCGTGCTGCCTTCAACCGGCCTGACGGGGGAGACCGGCACCCTGCCTGCGGCTTTCTTCGCCCGCGATAGGCAGGGTATGGACAACCTGGCAAAACTCGCCTCCCACGCTTATGCAGGCTGGCCGAGAGAAGGACAGCCCCTGGCCTGGGACACCGTCGCGGGGTACTCAGCGGGATTGGCGTTGGTGCTGCTGGTTGAGAAGGCTGGAACGCCGGGCGCATCTATTGCTTCCGCCGTTATGGGTGACGTGGCCCACTGGGGAGAGAAGATAAAGGACTCATTTGGTGAGGCGGCCTATGTGGGGTTGATGCACCCAGGTGTAGAGGGCAATCACGTTGCCCAGGAGAAGCTAATTGCCGCCGCCGGGCAGATGGGCCTCCCGGTGATAGCTATGCCCGCAGCGCGTTACGTCGTGGCCCAGGACACGCTCTCGTACCAGGCCCTCCAGGTGGCGCGGCGACGTGCCGGTTGGGCGAAAGAACCGCCTACAGAGGCAGAGGTTAGCAGCCTCGGCGCGCAACACCTGCTCTCCCCGGATGAGGTGTGCAGCCTGTATGCCCCATACCCGGGGGCGCTGGAGAACGCGGGCAGGCTCGCTGAGATGTGCGCGGGCGTGGGCTACCTGGATGAGTTCGCAACTGAGACGTTCCAGGTCGATATGCAAGCAGAGCGGTCTCGTCTGCGAAGTCTCACCGAGGAGCGCTTGCTACGGAGGCTGGAGACCGATAGCCTGACGGAAGCCGTGCGGCAATGGCTGGAGGACGAACTGGCAGCCTACGAGAGGCAAAACGCTCTGCCCGCGTGGTCGGCAATCGCCTCGGTGTGTGACAAAGCACACAGCGGCAACGGCCAGCCCGCGATGCCACTTGGCGCGCCGCTAGGCACGGCAGACGGCTCCCTGCTGGCATTCGCATTCGGTATCTCTACCGTTAACCCGGTGGACTACCCGCGCCCGTCGTGGCTCGCCGCAGGGGAAGGCAGCCGCATCTTGCCAGTGCCGGGAGTAGAATTACCTGCCGACAAGCGCGACGATATGCTCACGACCCTCGCCCGCGACTTTGGGCAGGACCGTACCGCGCTCTCAGCTTGTCTAATTGACATAGACCCACTCAACGCCCTGTCGGCAGCCTCGGAAGTGCTGGGCACCGGCGAGGATATACGTTCGCTGGCCCTTCAAGCCATGTCGCAAGGCTGGAACGCCCTTAGCGCTGACCAGGCGGGTAGCGACACCGAAAGTCCGACCCCTGCCAGCCTCGCCCTGACGCTGAGGGGAGCGCCCGTCGCCTTTAAGCCGGACCCAGACATGTTGCTGGTCGCCCCTACAGGGGGAAGGCTTCCCGACTGGTTGCCCATCTTGCGTCGTATGGACGGACAGCCCCCAGCCTGGGTGCCGGTGACGGAAGAGGCTGTTGCGGAGATGCGGCTTCCAGCGGTCACGCTGCGACCCTCGTCCGCCCTGTCCACACTGGCGAACATACTGGCCTACGCAGCCCAGTACCCCGTGCCCGGCCTGGCACTTGGAGAGTTGGACCTGACGGGCTACCCGCAACTGAGCGCCGAAGCAGCCGACGACCTATCTAAGGGAGAGTTGGTGGGCATACCCTACCTGTCGGGAGGCGCGGTCAAGGGCTGGAAGGGCGAACCGACACCGGCCGCGTTTGCCACCCTCGTCGCCCGCTCTACCTCCACCCACAAGCCCCCGGTGGCACCCAAGCTGGACCAGTGGACCGAGTACACAGCAGATACCGGGGGTTCCCTCCTCTTCCGTGACCAGTTCGAGGCGCTGGTTATGTCGGTTGCGGGCTTCTCTCTCACCGACGCATACCGCCTGCGCACGCTCCTATTGAGGGGCAGTGCGGACGAACCCGCCATGCAGTTGAAGGAGGCGTTCGTTACAGGCTCTGCCGAAAGGGGGATTGACTCCGAAGCCACGGAAACCCTCTGGCAGGCACTGGCGGCGTCAGCACCCGACCTGCAATCGCGGTGCTCTATTGCGGTCCGAGCCAGGACGGCTATGTGGGCAGTGTACTTCAAGTCGGCGCACCCGGCAGCTTTCCTGGCGGCGCACCTGTCAGCCTGCATAGACCGTGGAGCCACGATGGTACCCCAGTTGGTGAGTACCGCGAATCGCCTACGTGTCGGCATCAAACCACCTGACGCGAGCCACAGCCAACCGGCACCCACGTTGGAGCGCGGCGGCTCGGAATGGACGATCCTCTGGGGCCTGGGGCTGCTGCCGGGCTGGACGAAGGATGCGGCGGCCCGGTTCGTCGCGGCAAGGCCCAGGGGCGGCTTCACAGGCTTGTCCGATTTGGTTGCGTCGGCTGTCGATGCGGACCTGACCTTGGACCAAGTGGAGACGCTGGTGAGAGCGGGCGCGTGCGATACCCTCGGCGGCAAGGCACGCTCCCGCGACGGCTTGTTGGAGGCGCTACCCGAATGGCTAGAGTGGGCGCGGGCCGGAAAAGCACAGGCCGATGGGGCGGGCGGCGCAGCCCCGGCGGACCTCTTCTCCTTCAACGACACACAATCGCCCGCACCGCCCTCGAAAGAAGCCACATTATCCGGTGCCATCCCTACACCCCGCGAGCGTTATTCCAGTCGAGAGTGGGAAGTGAAGCAGCTAGGGGTCGCGTTCACACCAGCGAACGAGATAGAATCGCTGAAGCGCACACTCGACCGCTCGCACCTGCGCTCCCGGTTGCTCCGCAGCACCCAGGTGGGTGAGGAACACGTCGGCAAAAGCGTGAACCTGGTAGGGTTCCTCACCTGCGTCAGACTGGTCAATCCGGCGGGTTCCAACGGCAAATCGCCCGCGGAGCCTATGTCAGTAGCGTGGCTTGAGGACGCGGAGGGGACCATCGAATTGGTGGCCTTCCCGCCCGGCTACAAGCGGCACGCGGAACTGTGGGCCGAGAACCAACCCGTTATCGTCACGGCGCGGGTGCGAAAGCATGTTGAGGGCGACATTTACCTGCTATGCGAGCACATGGCCGCCTTTGAAGATGCGGCAGAAGAGGCCGAACTTACGGTCAAGGTGAAGCAGTCGAAGAAGGCACAGGCAGCCCTGGAGGAATTCACTTCAAAGGCAAGCGCCCCCGGCGGCAACGGCGCTAATGGCACGCACGACGCCAATGGTGCCAACGGCAAGAGTGCGGGCAACGGGACTCACGCGGCAGCGGCCCAAGCGCCTGTATATGCCCCCACCACCAAACCGGCAGCAATAGCACCAACTCCCACTCAAGCACCGCCGGCTACACCCATAGCGGCAGCCGCATCGACAGCCACGACAGCACCCACTATGACGAACCCAGCCAGCACAACAACCGGCGGGCCGCCCGCCCGCAAAATCATCATCACCCTGCCCATCACCGAGGACGACCAGGCCGACATAGACCGTATGATCGCCCTCAAGGAGATACTGCACGAGCACCCCGGCACCGACGCGGTCACTCTGCGCATCCCCTACGCTCCCGAAACGGGCCATCTCACGACCGCACAACTCCCCCGGGGTGTCGGCTACAGCACCGTGCTGGAAGCCGAAGTGGTCCGCCTGCTCGGCACGGATGCAATAGAGGTTATCAGGCTCTGAAGTCTGAAACGTGGTTCTGAAACGTGAAACGTGATGCGGCTTGCTCAACAGAGTACGTGACTGCCAGGTGCTTTGTCTTACAGGACCCCAATCCCCTCTGTCATCCTGAGCGCAGCGAAGGATCTCAGATGCTTCTTCTGCCCGTGTGTTGAACCCTCGGGACCATGCTCTCTAGCGTTCGGCAGTATCCAGCTACCCCTTTCTTGAGATCCTTCGCTACGCTCAGGATGACAGGGTGGGGCTTTGGTCCCGCTGCATCTACGGCTCCAATCCCACGTACCAACTACCCTAAGCCGCATCACGTTTCACGTTTCACGTTTCAGATACAGAACCCCCTATGGTCCTAACTCGAACCGGACCTTTAAACTGCCATAGGTAGTACTTATTTCATAACTCTTTCGGTTGACTCCGCGATTCTTCGTATGCTATAGTCACTGTGAAGCAAAGACGTTGGGTTGATAAACCTTTGCTCGACGGCATCTTTTAAGGTAGGGGTGTATATTCGTATGTCTAAAGAACCGATACGGGTTGTTATAGCCGATAGCCACGACCTCTTCCGGCAAGGTCTCGCAAGCCTGCTGAGCAGGCAGCCCGGCATTGACATTGTCGGTGAGGCCACCGATGGCATCGAGGCACGCCACATGGTGGAAACCCTTCACCCCAACGTGATGCTCATCGAGATCTACCTGCGCAACAGCAACGGCCTCGATACCGTAATGTCGATCCAGGAAGAATTCCCTGAGACGAACGTGGCGATCCTCACATCATCCGAGGACGACAACGACGTACTGGCCGCGGGCAAGCTGGGCGTGAAGGGCTACCTGCTCAAGAACAGCAGCCTGGACGAGCTAGTGAGGGCCGTGCGCGCGCTATCTTCCGGCGGGGCTTACTTCTCCAGCAGCATGTTCACCAAGGTGCTGCAAGAGTTCACCCACCTGGCCCGCCGCCGCGACCTGCAAGAGGCCAAGGGCATCGACGCGCTCACCGACCGCGAAAAGGATGTACTACGCCTGGTCGCCCGTGGAGCCACCAACCGCGACATCGCTGAAGAATTGGTTATCACCGAGAACACGGTGAAAGTGCACCTGCGCAACATTCTCGACAAGCTGCAACTGCGCAACCGCCAGCAAGCCGCCGCCTACGCCGTGCAAGAGGGCCTCATATCCAGGGTGATCCCCGGCAACAGCATGTACACGCACCCGTACGGCACTCATGCCTCCTCCGAGGCGTTCAACCTCAAAGTCGCACGCGCCCAGGAAACCCGCGCCGCCCACTCCGGCCGCCGCGACTTCATAGACATGAGCTAGCCTTAAGCATCAACGGATGGGCTTTACCAGCAACTTGTAAAGACGGAAACGCCAAGACGCGGAGACGCCAAGGACGCGCAGAGAAGAATAAGGTTTGGAGAATAGCAAAAGGACCCAGGTACGTAACGTCGTACCTGGGTCCTTTCCATTAGAACACCCTAATCCTCTTGGCGCGTTCTTGGCGTCTCCGCGTCTTGGCGTTTCCGTCCTCGTGTTCCCCTTGCTGTGGTGCTGCAATCATGAGATGTCAGCCTGGCACAATTATCGCTCTTTAGGTGGTAGCAGAGTAGCAGAACGTCCTAGAAAGCGAGCGCCCCTAGCCTCTTGGAAACAGTAGCAAGCGAGCAGGCCGTACATGAAGCCGCAGCCAGCCCGAAGCCGAACCGCCTGAAACGGTTGCTCATGGTGGTGGGGCCGGGGCTTATTACAGGGGCCGCGGCCAACGACCCCGCAGGGATAGGCACATATGCTGTGGCCGGGGCCTCATTCGGTTTTTCGACCCTGTGGCTGGTCCTGCTGCTCTTCCCCCTTATGACCGCTGTGCAGTTCACCTGTGCCAAGATCGGGCTGGCAACCGGCAGAGGGCTGGCGGGGAACGTGCGCAGGCACTATCCCAGGTGGGTATTGTACGTCGTGGTAGGTGGAGTGGTAATCGCCAACACCCTCAACGCGGGGGCCGATATCGGAGCAATTGCCGCCGGGATCAACCTGCTGGTCCCGATACCCATCCCCTTCATCATCGTGCCGGTAGCCATCTTGATCCCAGTGATTTTGACGTTGGGCCAGTATGAAGTGCTGGCCCGCATCTTCCGGTGGCTTACGCTGGCGCTGCTGGCCTATACAATCACCATCTTCCTGGCTAGGCCCGACCTGCTGGAGGTGCTGCGCGGCACCTTCGTACCTACCCTGCGCTTCGACGGGACCTACCTGGCGACCATGCTGGCAATACTCGGCACCAATATCTCACCCTACCTCTTCTTCTGGAACGCCAGCCAGGTGGTCGAAGAAGAGAAAAGCCAGGTGAGAGAGGAACTGAGCCAAGAGAAAGGCGAAGACGCACGGGAGATAGATTTACCACCTAGCCAGTTGAAGAACCCCAGCCGGTCAAAGGTGAAGGCCACGGCGCTGGATGTGAAGCTGGGCATAGGCTTCGCGAACATGGTGTTTTACTCGATAGTACTTGGAACGGCGGCTACCCTCTTCAAGGCGGGCAACACCAACATACAGTCGGCCTCCGACGCGGCCCAGGCACTGCGACCAGTGGCGGGTGACGTGGCTACCCTGCTGTTCGCGGTGGGCATCATCGGCGCGGGGCTGCTGGCCGTGCCGGTGCTGTGCGGTTCGGCTGCCTACGCGGTGAGTGAGGCCTTCGGGTGGCGCTGGGGCCTGGACGAAAAGCCCTACCGCGCCAAGCAGTTTTACGCGATAATAGCGGCCTCCGCGCTGGTCGGCACCCTCATCAATTTCACGCCCATCAACCCGTTCGAGGCGCTGTTCGGGGTCTCGGTCATAAACGGCTTCCTGTCGCCGGTGCTCCTGGTGATCATCTTGATGCTGGCTAACAACAGGCGAGTCATGGGCAGGCGCGTGAACGACTGGCGCACCAACATACCGGCGGGTAGCGCGGCGCTGGTGCTGGCCTCGGTAGCGGTCGCGTTGTTGCTGACGTGGCTGCTCTAGGAGTCTGAGCGGTTGATGAAGAATAACTGGATAATGAGGTAATACTGTGTAGGGGCAGGCCCCCGTGCCTGCCCTCGGTGGCAGGCGTACAGGGTTACAATGTTACAAATCTCCACTAAGGGCAGGCACGGGGGCCTGCCCCTACACAGGCACATCGCACCCCTGTGCATTACCTCATCAGGTTGTTAATCTTCATTAGCTGCCCTTTACGAGCGAGTTGTAGTAGTTACACCACTCCCTCACCGGGCATAGCTCGCACAGGGGCCGCTGGGCCTTGCAAATCTTGCGGCCATGCTGGATCAGGTTGATGTGGAAGGTGTACCGCTTCTCCGGCACCACCATGCCCTCAAGTACGTCGTGGGCTTTCTCGGCGTTGGTCCTGGCGTCTATCAGGCCGATACGCTGCGACACCCTGTAGATGTGGGTGTCCACCGGGAAGACAGGCGTGCCGCAGCCGAACATCAGCACGCAGGCGGCGGTCTTCGGCCCCACGCCGTTGAACTTAGAGAGCCAGGCCTTGGCCTCCTCCACAGGCATGGTGGTCAAGAAGCTCAGGTCCCACGACCCGCGCTCCTGCCATATCTGCCGAAGCACCGTCTGGATGCGCGGGGCCTTGATGTTGCCCAACCCTCCCACACGGATGGAGTCGGCAAGCTCCTCAGGGGGCACTTCGACCACTTCCTCCCAGGTGGGATACCTCGACTTCATCGTGGCGAACGCGCGGTCGCGGTTGTTGTCGTTGGTGTGCTGCGAGAGGATGGTCAGCACCAACTCGGAGAGGGGGTCCAAATTCTGCTTCCAGAAGAGTTCGCCGTAGTATTGGGCGAGGGCCGGCTGCACCCATTCGATCTTCTCCTGCGGCGAGAGCCTATGCCCCTCCGTGACGTTGGTAGCTGCGTCGGTCATGCTGGGATTGTATCATTTCGGTAGGGAGGAAGAAAAGGGACGATAGAGTATGGGTCCTGAGCCTGCGAAGGATGGACGATGGACGATAGGAGTGATGAGGACTCAGGTCCTTACAAATACAAAGCGGAACCGAGAAGCCTCAGTTCCGCTTTGCCGCCTCGAACCAGACTTGAGTGGATTGTGGTCAGTCCACTACCCACCTGCTACATCCCATCCTGGCTTTTCTCGTTCCCAGGTCTATTCGGGGTGCTGCAACTTTCCGAAGACCTACTTGACCCTCTTGATGATGTGCCAGCCGTAGGGACTGGTGGCGGGGTCGTAGTCAGCGATGCCTACCTCGCCTACCTTGAGCTTGAAGCCTACATCACCGAAGGCGGGCACCATGTTCTTGCGGCCGTATTCGCCTGTGGCCTGGTCGGCAGCCACGCCGATGTTAGCCAGCGAGTAGAGGCCGGGAGCGCTATCGTCGGTGTATTCCTGCACCAGCTTGTCGTAGTCCTCGCCCTGCTTGGCGCGGTCCAGAAGCTCGTAGGCCAGCGTCCTGGCCTGCTCCATCGTGCGGCTCTGGGCCTTCTCCGGGACATTGCCCTGGAAGCCTATCGCTTCGTTGAAGCCAATCAGGATGTGCTGTACGGTGATGCGGTCGTCCTCGCCCTCGGGCTTGGAGGGCGGCGGCGGTGGGGCCACGCGCTTGATGACATGGTAGCCGAAGGGGCTGGTGTCGGGGTCGTAGTCGGCCACGCCCATTTCGCCAAGCTGTAAGCCAAAGCCCACATCGCCAAAGGCGGGCACTAGCTGGTTGCGAGGGAACTCCTCTTCACTAGTAGGCTCGATGCCGTTGTTGGACATGCTGTAGATACCCGGCGCGCTATCGTCGGTGTACTCCGCCACGAGCTTGTCGTAGTCCTCACCCTTCTCGGCGCGGTCCAGCAGGTCGTAAGCCAGCTTGCGAGCGTCCTCCTGGGTGCGAGTAGCCGCCTTCTCCGGGGGTTGGCCCTGGAAACCTACCGCGTCCTTGAAGCCGATGAGAATGTGCTGAACAGCAATATGCTCGTCGCCCACTGGTTGTGCCTCCGCTGTAGTATTTGGTGTGGCTTGTAGTGTGGTCTGGGTCGGTTGCGCCTCTGTGGTGACGGTAGTGGGTGTCGATGTAGCCGGTGCTTCTCCGCCACAACCCACCAGGGAAAGTGTCAAGAGAGAAACCAAAGATATGCCCGTTAGAAACCTTCTCAACCTGTACTCCTTTAGTAATCGGGAACGGGCCGCGCATCGTGCGCGGCAACAGACTTAAGTCTAACATGTGGAGGGCGGAGTGTCCAGGCAAAAGCCGCAATAAGAGGCGGATGGTCGCTAATCCGCGCGACCTCCTGCCACCGACGCCGTTACACCACTGTGATGGATAGCAGACGACCTGCGGGTGTTGTTAGTGCAAGTGGAGGAAGGGCATGCGTGGCACGACACTAAGGCGCAAGGGCTGGCGCAGTACCCTGGCAGGCTTGATGTTGGGATCGCTGTTGGGTGCAGGCGGCGAGATGCTGCACGCGCAGGCAGGGAATGAAGCCTTCGCGGACCCTTCTTTCCGGCGGCTCTGGGAGCGCACCGATGCCCCCGTGGCACAGGCAAGGGCCAGCCGCACCTGGGTGTGGGGACCCACGCCGGGCCGCTCGAGGCTGGAGCCTTTCAAGGAAGGGGCTAATGGCGCGCACCTGGTGCAGTACTTCGACAAGGCCCGGATGGAGGTCAACAACCCCAACGCCGACCCTAGCAGCCCCTTCTACGTCACCAACGGCCTGCTGGTGGTAGAGATGATCAGTGGCCGCATACAGACGGGTGTTAACGAGTTCGAGCCTGTGTTGCCGAACGACCTGCTTATCGCGGGCGATCCAGGCTCGAATGCTCCTACTTACGCGGCGTTGAGCAAGGTGGCTTCCGTGGGTCTACAGGGACAGGACAACAGGGACAGACCGCTCGATCCACGCGGCTCATTCCCATCACTCTTTATCAACAGCGATGGAGAGTGGACCGGACTTCCCCCTTATTCCGTGCCCGCGCAGTTCAGACCCGCGGTCTACATCGAGGAAACGGGCCACAACATACCCGATGTTTTCTGGGAATACCTCAGATCAGAGGGCCTGGTATACGAGGAAGGCAGCTACGTCACGGGCAAGCTGTTTGATTGGGTGTCGTCCTTTGGCTATCCCATTACCGAGGCCTACTGGACGCGCATCAAAGTGGCCGGGGAAGACAGGCTGGTGCTATTCCAGGCCTTCCAGCGCCGCATTCTCACTTATTCGCCTATGAACCCCCTGGATTGGCAAGTGGAGATGGGGAACGTGGGCGCGCAGTATTACTCATGGCGTTACGCGGACCCAAAGTAGCCCGGTTACCTGCTACCTGCTACCTGCTACCTGCTACCTGCTACCGTACTTCTGCTGGTACCTGAACGTGCCCAACTGCGACAGGAGCACGCTGTACGGCTCGGGGTTCTCGGGGTGCAACTCGAACACGGCACGCTCGAAGTACTGCACGGTGTATTCTTTGCCGTCAAGCTCGCTTTTCTCCAGGAACTCATCCGAGATGGGGTAGCCTTGCTGCGCGAGGCCTCCCTGGTTGTTCCAGTAGATAAGGAACAGGCCGCCTATGGTCTTGCCGGTCTCGGGGAAGAAGCGGGCACCGGGCGAGTTGTTGGTGGACTGGTTGGGCGCACCGTTGGGGTATTTCTGCTGGTAGCGGAAGGTGCCTAGCTGCGAAAGGAGCACGTTGAAGGGCGGCTTCTGCTCCGGGTGGTACTCAAACACGGCACGCTCGAAGTACTGCACCGTGTACTCCTTGCCGTCGAGGTCCGACTTCTCGCGCATCACCGGCGAGATGGGGTAGCCCTGCTGGGGGAGGCTGCCGTTTTTCTCCCAGTAGTCGAGGAAGAGGCCGGTCACCACCTGGCGGGTCTCGGGGAAGCGGTGCGCGCCAATGCCGGGCAGGGCGGGTGATGGCGGGGGTGGCGGCATGATGGCGATGCCGGAGATGGTAGCGCCCATAATATCGCGGTCCTTGTTGCCCTTCGCTTCGTCCTCCCAGGAGACAACGCCGCCCGCAACCCCTGGTTGCCGTTGCGGGGCCGGACCCACGAATACGAGGAACTCCTGCCTGGTGGTCAGGTCGTAGCCATAAATGTCGGTGTTGCTGCCTGCCGGGTCTTTTTCGTTGCGGAAGTCGGCCCAGACCACAATGTTGCCGGAGATGGCGGGCTGTATCTGGCTGCCGGGCGCGGTGCTGATGGGGAACTCTCGTTTCGCCGTGAGATCGTAGCCGTAGATATCGGCGGTGTTGTCGCCTTTGCGCCAATCGGCCCACACCACAATGTTGCCTGATATAACCGGGTCGGTCTGCGTGTTAGGGGCCGTGCTGATAGGGAATTCCTGTCCAGTATCCAGGTCGTAGGCGTAGATATCGGAGTTTGTACCGTTGGGGTCCGGCTCGTTGCGGTAGTCGGTCCAGACCACGAACCTGCCGTTGGTGGCGGGGCGGACCTGCGCCCCGTTGGCCTTTACCAGCACCGTCTCTTTGCCGGAGGGAAACTCGGTCATATAGATGTTGCCCGCCTCAGGGTCGTCAGCGCCCGCCGAGTCGCGGAAGTCGGCCCACACGACGGTGTTGCCCCAGACGGCGGGCCTGTTCTGCATCTGCGCGGCCCTGGACATGATGGCGGGCTTGCCGTCGCCCAGCACGGTGCCGTAGAGATCGAAGTTGACCACTTGGTTGTTGCCGTTGCGGTAGGCGCGGTCCACGTTGCGGGCGTCGCGCCACACCACCCTCACCCCATCGGTGGAGGGCTGCTCCTCGTCCCACCCCTGCTCGGATATGACGATCTCCCGCCGCGTAGCCAGTTCCACGCCGTAGATGTCGCAGTCGGCGGACTTGCAGTTGGAGTAGGCCATGAACATGCCTGCCATGCTGACCTGCTGCTGGTTGCCCGTACCCCCCGCCAGGAGGTAGGGCGCGCTCACCCTGGGCCTGGCTTGCTGCGGGGGCGCGGCGTGGGAGGTGGGGCTGAGGAGGACTGCGAGTAGAACTAGGGCCAGGAAGGTTGGTCCTGGGGCGGAACGAAGGTAATGGGGCATGTAGGGACTTAATTCACCTTATGAGAGATAAAGTTGGGGTTGTGAGATGCGCCCGTGACTGAGTGTCGCAATAACCAGGCCAATGTAGCACCTGTGGCAGTGCTTATTGGCACGCTAAACACTACCAGTGAGATGATCTGCATTGCGAATACTTCAGGTGTCAGTTCAGGAAACAAGTCATCTCCCGGAGTGGTTTTGACAAACACGGGTGTCGTCACAACAAACATGAGGCCACCAAGCCCAAGACCTACAGCCCAGCTTGTAGCGCTCACTGCGGTCCATAATGCACCGGCTTTCGCGGTAGATGCAAAGAAGTGCGGTCCGAAGATAGCCCTGGTCTTCCACCTCAAGATCAACGCCTGTCCAAAGCCGAGCATGAGACCTGTCAGTGTACCCCAGAAAAGGAGGACAACCTGGCTCGCTAGGCTGACTGATAAGAAGTCGAAGCTACCTGCGAACAGGTCTCTGCCTATGGTGAACGAGAGAGACATACCTACAAACCAACCGCAAGAGCCAAAGGCCGTCGTGTAGAGCGCCCATTCCCACCAGGTGAAACGTACGAGGCCACCTGTGTAGCGCGAGAGTACATGGCTTTGTGCTACGCCACTGGTGAGACAGAAAATAGGGCCGATAAGTAACATTGCGTAGAAGCTACACAGCAGTTGTGCCAGCACGGCCGCTACCATCCCGGCTACAAGAGTGACTACTGTCCACCGGGGACTTATGTCGTATTCAGATGGGCGCTCTATAAATGGGCGCTCCACAAACCTGACACGGCGGACACGAGTACTCATCGCCCCATTCCTCTTACGAACGGCGGTACCATGACCGGATTGAGGTCCGGCATACTAGCGCAACAAGCTGAGAAGCCATGCGAACAGGCTACCAATCCAGCCAAACACATCCAGCATGCTAAAAGGTCCACTTCCCCATGCCGGTCCAGGGTGAGAAGGGGCAGTACCGGGGCCGAGCGCCTGCAAATCTTCATACGCGGCACTTAGCAAAGCGGAGCGGCCACAATAGCTGAGACCCGCCCCAAGTTCGTTGTGTAGATCGGGAAAGCCCGGCGGGCCTGCACCTCGCCCCGCGTACACCAGGTAGGTCTCGCCAACCTTGAATCCCTCAAAGTCGCAGCCGGTTACGTACGTCCCACTACCGGTAAGGAAGTACGAGTAGAAGTAGGTAGTGATACGTGAGCTGGCGACACCCTTCCAACTATTCTGCACTTCAAAGGTGTAGGTATGCGTCACATAGCTGTCGCCGTTCTTAGCGGGCCGTTTTTGCTCCTTGACGCTTACCACCTTGCCGCTAAACACCGCGTCGGAGTGCTGGAAGGAGTCTGCGGGCGTGGGTCTGTAACAGGAGCAGGCGAGCGCGGGAGGCGTGCTGGCCGCCTGCGTGGAACATAAGGCGGCCACCACTATCAGGACGAAGAGTGCTCTGCGTTTCAAGAATAGGCCATCCTCTCTGCTAAGACCATACCCTCCAAGACGACGAGGCATTGGAGAGCCGTGTAAGTAATAATCCCGTGCCTAGAATAAGTAAGCCAAGTATGAGCGTACCACCGAGGATTGAAGCACCTTCGCCTGCTTTCGGCATGCCTGCTCCAATAGGCTCGTTCCATTGCCTGCCCGGCCCGAACAACCTGAACTCCTCCGCTACATCGTTAACGCTACGAATCGGGATATCGTTCCTGCCAGAGTAGATCATAGCGACGAGTATGTTGCTGCTGTCATAGTTGGCGTAGACGAGATAGGTAGAACCGGCGTCAAAGCCGACCGGTCCGCAGGGCGGGGAGGGGAATGGAGGCGCGTCCGACTCCGGCAAGTCTATATGTTTTTCCCAACGGACCGTCACCTGGGGCTGAGAGACACCCTTCCAGGAAGTAAGCACCCGGAATGCGTAAGTATAGTGCAACGTGTAGTCTACACCGTTGGCAGCCAGTTGCGCCTCTTCCGTGAGGCCGGTTACGGTGCCCACGAAGGCCACATCTGCTTCTTCGAGGGCTGACTCGGGCGTGTACACGGCAGGAGAGCATGCCGCTACGATGGCAGGAGCAATGACTTGCAGCGCGCACAATGTGGCTAGCGCTACCAGGACAAAGATTGGTCGGCGCTTCATGAACAAGCACATCACGTCATACTGCTTATCGGCTACTCTCCGTACGGCGTCCAGACGTTCTTCACCTGGGTCGCCTCGCGCAGGAACTCCTGCCCCTCGCCCTGCTCCCTGGAGAGCCAATCGCGCGCGTGGCCGTAGTTGACCCAGGTGCGCTTCATGTTGCCCGCCGAGGAGTGCTCCACCAGCTTGCTGCCCTCTGCCGTGCCGAAGTACCACATCGCGTCTACGTCGTCGTGCTCGGACATGACCTTTGCGAGCGTGTCGCGCGG
>DASVVE010000037.1:0-18918 GCA_036386675.1 Chloroflexia bacterium
GGGGCATCGGGTTCATTCTTGATGTAAAGACCTCAGAGGATCCCTTGAAAGATCGTCTGAGGTTTCTTTTTGCCCAGGATCATACCGGCACAACAGGTTCTCCCCTGCCTGTGAGCCGAGCAACATTAATCTAAAATCGGCCGTCTACCCTATTGACAAGACATACAATTTCTGCTAACATTATCTCACATCGCGTTTGCTCGTGATGCAAGAACTCCTGAGGATCCCTTGAAAGATCGTCGGGAGTTTCTTTTTGCCCCGAAGATCAGGGACTGCAAGCAGATTTCCGCGTTAGTCAGCCTGGCACAAATGCGATTAACAGTCAGCGGGACCGGGAGCGCTATGATGTACCGCTCGGGCGCTTCCGGGCCCTGCGATTAGACTGCCTCGGCCGTAAAGACCACCGGGGCACCAGGGCACCAGGCCCAGGAGATAGAGACATATCGTGACCGCCCGAACCGACAACGTGCCAGCCACACCCATCGCCCGCACAGGTGAGACGGTAGAGTTCGGCGGCAATCTAATGACCTTCCTGGCCGTCGGCTCCGATACCGACGGGGCTTACTCGGTGGCGCATTACGTCGCGCAGCCGGGTTCGGGCGCACCCCTGCACCTGCACCGCAACGAGGTGGAGTCGTTCTACATCCTCGAAGGCGCGATGACCTTCAAGCTAGGTGAAGAAAAGATACGCGCCACCGCCAACGAGTGTGTAACCATCCCCAGGCTTACTCCCCACGCCTTCGCCAACGGCCAAGACACCCCCGCCACGATGCTGGTCATCCTGACCCCCGCGGGACTGGAACACTACTTCGCGGAACTCTCCGCTCTCTTCCACCAGCCAAACGGCCCCACCAAAGAACAAATAGACTCCCTCAACGCAAAGTACAACCTCGATTTCACCCTCGGCCAACCTAACAAATAGCCGTCCGCGCCTCTGCCATAGCCGAACAGCAGGACTCCATTCCACCCTGTCATCCTGAGCGTAGCGAAGGATCTCAAGAAGGTGAATAGGGAATATTGTCGAACGTCAAAACCGTAATGTTACGAGGGCGAGAGACAGCGAGAGGCTGCGTCAAACAGCGCCAGGCAAGCCCCCTATTGCAACCACCTGGGAACCAAAGTTAGAGCAGCGGGGTACCAATGCTAAATACACTTCCCAGGAGTCACAATGAAAAACCTCTTGAGGCTATCCAGCTTCACAATCCTAGCCTTACTCATCGCACTCGCTCCCTCTTACTATGCCACGGGACAGGGTACATCCCAAACCTTCTCGGAAACAGGCAAGACGGTGAAGGGGAGGTTCCTGGAATACTGGCAGCAAAATGGCGGCCTCCCTCAGCAGGGTTATCCTATCACTGATGAGATGCAGGAGCGGAGTAACACAGACGGTAAGACTTACACGGTGCAATACTTCGAGCGTGCTGTCTTTGAAGCACACACTGAGAACCAGCACCCCGATGACGTGCTCCTCTCCCTCCTGGGAGTGTTCGAGTACAAGGACAAGTACGGCACAGCAGGCGCTCCGGGCCAGAAGGCAAGCACGGCTGCCGGTGCCCGCAAGTTCTCAGAGACAGGCAAAACCGTAGGCGGCAAGTTCCTCGACTACTGGAACAAGAATGGTGGTCTGGCACAGCAGGGCTTCCCTCTCACCGAGGAGTTTACTGAGGTATCAGTTCTCAACGACAAGCCTTACACTGTGCAGTACTTCGAGCGTGCTGTGTTCGAGTTGCACCCTGAGAACCAGGCTCCCTTCGATGTGCTCCTCTCCCAGTTGGGTACCTTCCGCTACCAGGCCAGGTATGGGGCAGCATCGGCGGGCAAGGTCGCGCCAACCGCCAGCATGTCGGTGCCCAGGTCAGGCCACTCCGCTACCCTGCTGCCCGGCGGCAAGGTGCTAATCGCTGGCGGCATGATACGCGAGGGCCGCTACGAGCGTAGCGCCGAGCTATTCGACCCCGCCACAAACAGCTTCAGCCCGACAGGGAACATGGCAGTGGGGCGCACCAGCCACATAGCCACCCTCCTGCCGAACGGCAAAGTGCTTGTTGCGGGTGGCGAGTCGGGTAGTGGGACCACCGCTGAATTGTACGATCCCGACATGGGCACTTTCACCCGAACAGGCGACATGAACGCAGTCAGAGATGGTGCCACCGCTACCCTGCTGAAGAACGGCACGGTGCTCATCGCCGGTGGCTTCGACTTCAGCAGGCGCGTGGGGCAGTCGAGTGCCGAAGTGTACGACCCCACCACAGGCAAGTTCACTCTCACTGCGAGCATGAAGGCGGCCCGTAGCGCCCACACCGCGACTCTACTACCTGACGGCAAGGTGCTGATTGTCGCCGGGGGCATCGGCAGGAACGTGCTCTCGGATGCCGAGACCTACGACCCGGCGACGGGCCGCTTCTCCCCCACGGGCACCTTGCCCCTTCCCAGGCACAAGCACACCGCCACCCTGCTACCGGGCGGACAGGTATTCATCACGGGCGGCTCGGACAACCGCGATTGGAACGGGCGTTACGCCAGCAGCCTGCTCTACGATCCCGCACGCGGTACGTTCGCCCCCGCAGGTGAGATGAGCGCCGCCCGCTTCAAGCTCCGCGATGCCATAGCTACCCTGCCTGACGGTAAGATACTGATAGCGGGCGGCGCTACAGCGGTGGAGCTATACGACCCCTCGCTGGAGGCGTTCCGCCCCGTACAAGGTGTGCTGGATACCGCTCGGCTCTATCAAACAGCCACCACACTGATGGATGGCCGCGTGCTCATTGTGGGAGGCTACGACAACCACATAGAGAGCACCAACAAAGCCTGGATCTACCAGAGGTAGGAAGGTACAAAGCAAAGTAGCCCGGCGAAGATAGTTGTCACCGGGCTACTTTGCTTTCCGCGCGGTTACAACCCCGCTATCTGGTGGTTGCGGAAGGCGTCCACAAAGTAGCGATAGTCGTCGCGCACCACGTCGCCGTATCCCTCGCTGAACTGCAACATGGAATTGACAAACTCTTCCTCCCGTCCCTGTAGCACCCCATTGAGGGCCTTGTCGGTAGAAAAAGGCACTAGCGTCAGGTCGCTATCCACGTCGGACACGCAGTGGACTTTGGCAACCGCCTGCCCCAGGTAGACCAGCAGCTCCAGAATATCGTCCATGTCGTTGATGTCGGTCCAGTCGAGGTCGCCAACGTAGGGGCTGGCCTCGGCTACTAGCTGCCCCGCACCATCCAGGGTGGTGTAGCCAAGCCAGGGGTCGGCGTAGGCTTGCAGGGCGCGCTGTGAGAGGACCGTGCGGTGCCCGTCGTGCTGGAAGTAGCTCTTGATGTTCTGGTCCTCGATCACGCGGCTGGGGGACGCGGTCTGGGCCTGCTTCATGTAGATGATAATGTCGTTCTCCAGCGCCTGGGTGTTGCCCTCCACCAGCACGTTGTACGACGGCAGCCCCGCGCTACCGATGCCCACCCCGCGTTTAGCCACCACATCCTTGATGTTATAACTCACCCGGTGGAACCGCTTCGACTCGGGGATCGTAGTGAGATATTCTTCGAACGCCCGCTCCACCTTCTTGCGCGTATCCGCGTCTACTTTCGTGGTCGAGCGGTCTATAATAAAGCGGCGGTCGAAGTTGTCAATCGTGGTGAAGCGTTGGAGCAGGCCCCAT
Organism: Chloroflexia bacterium; assembly: GCA_036386675.1. GTDB lineage: Bacteria > Chloroflexota > Chloroflexia > QHBQ01 > JADMIH01 > JADMIH01. The sequence goes on from DASVVE010000037.1 coordinate 3,653, forward strand.
CTAGTATTGAGGCGTGTGTTGCGCAGCACTTCGAGCAGTTTACCCTTCGTGTTAGACAGCGTGAGGGCGAAATTCTGCGTTGCTTCCGAACTGGCGAACTTCTTCACCTGCTCGACGTAGGAGCGCACCGCGGTCCTGACCATCTCGCGTATCTCATCGTCGCTCAACGCCTTCTCATAGCCGAGCAGCGCCAGGCTGGCGACCAGCCGCTTAACGTCCCAGGTAAAGGGGGCGATGTAGGCCTCATCGAAGTCGTTCACGTCGAACACGAGCACGCCCTGGCTGTTCATGTAGGTACCGAAGTTGGCGGCGTGCAGGTCGCCCTGTATCCAGATGCGCCCGGTCTGCTCGTTGGCGAACGGCTCGTCGTCGCGGGCCAGGTCGGAGTAGAACAGCGCGGCGCTGCCCCTGTAGAAGGCAAAGGGCGTGGCGGCCATCTTGCGGTACTTGCCGCGCCAGGCGTCGGGGTCGCGCTCCATGAGGTCGCGGTAGGCCGTGCAGAAAACGTCTATTATGTACTGCTTGCGCTTGGCGGGGTCTTCCGCCTTTATCTGGTCTGTTACTGGTGCCATCAGATCGGTCCTTCCGGGTGTGAGATATGTCGCGAACAATCAAAACGGGCACGAACTTACGCCCGTATGGGACATCGCGCACTGTTAAGGTCGTGGCCGGGGTATGATAACAAAGCCTCCAGGCGCAGTCAACACCGGATAAGCATAGTCGGAGCAAAGACCGTGCAGCAGGAGAAGAGCCGTGAAGAAAATCAGCTACATGGGCGACATACCGGGGCCGCTGAGCATCCGCTGTCCGAGGTGCGGGGGCAAGGCTGAATACGACCTGCCGTTCGACCTCTACACGGCAGCCAAAGGCCAACCTCCCGGCGAGGAGCGCACACTACACCGCTGGGGAGGCTGGCTCGTGGCCGAGCGGTACCCCTCGATTAAGCCGTGGAATGGCGCGGCTGAGGGCATCAGCGAGAGCGACGGCGTGGTAAAGTGTTCGGCCTGCCACCTGATAGCACAGCACACATTACGCTGGCCGCACGACGCCTACTACCAATGGCAGATCAGGGGCAACACCCTGTGGGCCTTCAACCTGGAGCATGCACGCGTGCTGGGCGAGTTCCTGGGCGGCAAGGAGCGGGACGTTACGCGCTACCCTCAGTACGCCCGCAACCTCATGAAGATCCCTGGTGAGTTGCTGTCAGCCAAAGTGCGCGATGACGTAGCCAGAGAAGTAGGCGCTGCCCTGCACCGGGAAGAGCAACAATAGTTCCCACCCGGTGGTATGATATGATGAATAGAAGTCATCTCACCAATATGCAACGGGAAAGAGCACATGGCTCCTTCCCTGTCATTCTGAGCGCGGCGAAGAATCTCGTCCCTGACGGCCCAAGTACCACCTTTCCTTCAAACACAAGGTACCATGAGAAAGAGGAAACATCCCGGTACTGGACGAGATTCTTCGCTACGCTCAGAATGACAAGGACCGACTCTGCCTCGGGTATTCGGGGCTGGTATTCGGGGCTGGTATTTAGAGCGTGTTTCAAAACCACCGTAGGGACAGGCCCCTGTGCCTGCCCTAGTTGGAGATTAGTACCAGGTATGCACGGGGCCTGCCCCTAGAACCTTTATCTGCTAGGTTTTGAAATGTGTTCTTATGAGATGGCTTCCAGTAATTCCAAACGTGACCTGTGCGTATGCGCTTATGTCACAAGAGGGCAGGCCATAACGTTCAAGTTTGGCCTGGAAGCTCACCATCTTATAGGAGGGGCAATTCAGTGTTCAACGAGTTCAAGGCGTTTATCAACCGAGGCAACATACTGGAATTGGCCGTCGCAGTTATCCTTGCGACGGCTTTTGGAGCGGTAATAAAGTCGCTCGTAGACAACGTAATCATGCCGCCGGTAGGAGCTTTGCTGGGAGGCGTAGACTTCACCAATCTCTACATCAACCTCTCGAACCAACCCTATACATCTTTTGACGAGGCGCTGAAGGCGGGAGCGCCTGTAATCGGGTACGGGGTCTTCTTGAACAACGTCATCACGTTCCTGATCGTCGCCTTTGTGGTCTTCCTGATCGTCCGAGCGTACAACAAGACCAAACCAGCCCCCGTTGCCGAAGTTGACACCACGGAATGCCGCTTCTGCCTCTCTACCATCCCGTTGCAGGCGACACGCTGCCCCAATTGTACTTCCCAGCTTCAACCCACCTCTGCTTAGACATTGGTGTACCGACCCCGAACGCCGAAATAGGCTCATGTGCGGAAACACAAAAGCCCCTCCTTGGGTCTAAAGACCTGACGAGGGGCTTTTGCGCGGAAAAGAGCACTCAGGTCCCCTATGTCATTTCGAACGTAGTGAGAAATCTCGTCCTCTACCCCGATGTTTCCTCTTTCTAATGGTGCTGTGTGGCCGAAGGAAAGAGGCTATTTGGGTACTGAGGGACGAGATTTCTCACTACGTTCGAAATGACAAGGGCCGGCTCTGCTACCAGGTTCGAGACTGCCGTCTCTGAGGGAGCTTCTAAACGGGCACCTGCAAGCCCAGCCGCTCGTAGAGCCACGCCACCCTGTCCTCCTGGGCTTGTGGGGCTTCCATTTCGTGGTCGGTGTCGTACCAGGCAATCTGCTTCTCTCCGGGCGCGGCCTCGTAGAACTCCAACGCTTTGTCTTCGGGCACGAAGCGATCAATGCGCCCGAACTGGAAGAAGAAGGTCGCGTCCTTTGCCCTGGCGATGTGAGTGATGGGATCTAGCTCGGAGATGCGGCGCACGTAAGCTTCAAGCTCCTCGCCCTCCAGCTTCGCCCCGAAAAGGTACCATTCCTTGAAGCGAGGGGTGGCAGCGATGATGTTGTACGACCTTACACGGTCGTCCCAGCCCGCCACTATCGACCCGAACATGCCGCCGAAGTCGTGCCCCACAAGCGCAATTCGCTCCTTGTCAATGCCCTGCTGCGAGATGAGCACGTCGAGCGCCCGCCGCAACTCTATCACCTGCCGGGTGGAGGCCTCGTAATCGTCGGCCAGGTCGCGCTGGACGTACCATTCGTGCGGCGACCACATGGTATCGACCAGCAGCGACACCGCCCCTCGCTCGGCCATGCGTACAGCTTCCTCAAGGAACTGAATTCGGTTGGAACTCGGATTCGGCGGCTCGTACCAGTGGACGTAGAGTATCCCGGCGAAGGGTCCGCTGCCGGGCGGCGTTACCAGGTAAGCTCCAACACGCCTTCTGCTACCCGGCACGGCAAAGCTGATGTCCTGCACGGTTACGCCGCCGCGCGCCTCCCGGCTAACCTCTTTTCTATCCAGTGCCGCTGATTGGTCGTACTCGAACATGTTAGTTTCTCCCCATGTAAGTTTGTTTTGTTCTTGCCGCCTTCATGCCCATGTGCGAACCGGGTGTCGCTCAGACCGCCTGCGCCACCGGCTGCGACAGCCACGAGCGAATAGGCCCATCGTGCTCCAGGTAGTAGTTGCTGGTGCAGGCCGCCACCACCTGGGCCAGCGTGCCTCCCCGCGTCCAGTCGAAGCGCCCCCCGCCAAACAAGTCCGTCTCGCAGACAGGAACCAACAGACGCAAGATTTCGTTGAATGCGTCCCTGGAAGCCGCTATTATGCCCGCCACCGAGCGGGTAGCCACTTCCCGCGTCTGCATGCCCACAAGTGTTGGCTCAGTCGCCCGCGTTGAAGCCAGCCGCTCAACTAACCATCTTTCTCGCTCGTACAGGGCACCTATCAGGTCCGATACGCTCTGCCCTATCCCTACCACCGGCATGCACATACGACCGGGGCCAACCCGCAATAGCAACATCTCCCAGCGCGCCCGCTCCACGCGCATCGCATCTACAAATTGCTTCTTCGTCAGCGACTGGTCCATACAATAGTGCTCCTGAGTGCTCCTGAGTGCTCCTGCTGGAACTGGTGCAGAGGCTTGTATTGCCCTCTGTAACCTCTTATAATAGCGAAAGTGGTTACAGTATAGACCATGCTCGGTAACCTGTCAATAGGCAAATACTGGTTACTAACGGGATATAGGTGGTGCATATGGCAACAGCACATCAAGGGGAACAGGTACCTGCGGTAAGCGACTTCAAGCAGATATCCATCCACTTCGCCAATTCAGTAGTTTGGAGGGCAGGCGAACGGCCCCAGGACACGCTGACTGAGCCTGACAAGCTGCTACGGTTCGCCCGGTGGGCGGGCATCTTCGACGAAGGTGAACTCACGTACCTGAGGCAGCAAGCGGCGCACGCCTCTGATGAGGCCGAAGCGGCACTAGAGAGGGCGAAGGTCTTTCGTGAAGTCACATACCGAGTCCTGCTGGCTGTCGCCAACCACCTGCCGCCCGACCCTTCAGACATAACGCTGCTGAATGAGGTGATAACGGACGCCCAGGACCAGGTGCACCTAGCGCCCTCCCTAACCGCCGGTAGCTTCGAGTGGCGGTGGAAAAGCGAGACTCCACAATTCGATATGCTGCGCTGGGCAGCCGCACGGTCGCTTGCCGAGCTTCTAACCTCCGAGGATCTGAAGAAAGTGAAGTCATGCCCAGGCGAGGGCTGCGCCTTTCTCTTCATGGACCTCAGCCGCAACGGCAAGCGCCGCTGGTGCGAAATGGACCTCTGCGGCAACCGCAACAAGGTAAAACGCTTCCGGCAGAATCGCCAAAGCTAAGGTTAGACGGAACCGCCAAGACGCCAAGGACGCCAAGGACGCCAAGATGATTAAGGCAGGATAGTAGCAAAGAGGACCAGGGTACAAATTTTCGTACCGTGATCCTCCTGCTTGAGCCTCTATTCTAATCTTGGCTGGTTCTTGGCGTCCTTGGCGTCCTTGGCGTCTTGGCGGTTCCGTCTCTTAGGTTCCGTCGCTTACACCTACTGCTGAGAGTACAAAGGAGGAGATTAGGGGGTGGCGGACGCCGCGCAGGGCAGAGCGCCCAGGTTGGTAGAGGGTAGCCAGGAAGAAGGGGTGGTCGGCAAGCTCTATGGCGCGGGCATCGCCCTGGTCGTCCGTGGCGGTGATGCTGAGGTGGCCGTCCTCCAGGCGCTCGCGGTACTGAGGGTTGAGGCCGAATCCGCAATTGTACTGCTCTACCGTGTCGCTGGTGCCGTAGATGGCAGCCAACGTGGAGCCGGGCTTGAAGTGAATAGGACCGTCGGTGTCGCGCATGGCGCAGGACAGCGGCGAGACGAAAAGCAAGGAAGCATCGGGGTTGGTCTCAGCGTGGTCTGCATCTCGCAGCCCAAGCACGTTACGTGCATACTCGATGAGCGTGTGCTGGAAGCCACCGCAGGTGCCGAGGAAAGGCAGGCCACCCTCCCGTGCGTAACGAATAGCGGCCAATGCACCGTCCATGCTGCGGTATGGGCTGGCGGGGACCACCCACACTGCAGCGTACCCCCGCAGGCGCACGGCGGCGTCTTTTGCAAGTTCCTCAGTTCCCATCCAGTCCGGCTCAAGGCGGCAGTTAGCGACCTGGGCGGCCATTTGCAAGGCAACAGGTATGGCACGGTGCGCCTTCACATTGGGATCGTAATCCCCTACCAGGGCCACCCTAACGACGCCACCTACCCCGACCACTCCCACCCTCCAAAAACTACGTTCCTAGTACTAGCCCCGGTGGCGAATGCCTCCTGCCACCACAAAACAAGACGATAGCAGGGCTGCTATCGTCCATCGTCCATCGTCCATCGTCCATCTCCATCGTCCTCTACGCCCTTTTCGTGCGAACCGCGTAGGCCCGCTCGTAGTAACGCGAGGCCTTTTCATGTTGGCCCCGGCTCGACAGCGACTGGGCGTACCTCTGGTATATGTCGCCGGCTTTGCGCGCACCGGGCGCTGACTCGATCATGTCTATGGCCCGGCCAAACAAGGTCTCGGCCTTGTCATTATCGCCCTTGTGAGCGGCTACTTCCCCGGCCAGCGCCAGGGCATTCGACATCACCTCGAGTGCGTTATCAGGTATGCGCGCGCCGTGGGCGCTGCCAGTACTGTAGGCACGCCTTTCGTGCTGACTCGACATTGCGTCCTGTGACACCTCGATAGCCCTGTCAACGTACCGCTGGGCCTCTTCAAGATTTCCACGCTTTATATGCAACCGAGCCATACCGCTGAGCAGGTCTGCTTCGTCCAGCCCCAATTCGAGGTTCTCTGCCAATCGCAACCCCGCCCTCAAGTGACTCTCCGCCTGGTCCAGGTCGCCGGTCTCAAGAAGGGCCTGGCCGAAGCTGCACTCCGACATTGCCACCTCACGTATATTGTCTATAGCCTCGAATACGCCGAGGGTCTTGCTGGCATCCTGGTTGTGCTGCGCGTACCTGCGCTGCCAGGGCTGCCAGTCGGGCGCTGACTGCGTGGCTCGCGCCCAGAACGCCTCCGCCTGGCTGGGCAGGTTGCCCAGGTCGCGGGCGAACTCTACCGCCGACCTGTAGGCCAGCAGCGCCCGTTCGCGGCTTTGCAGCGCCCAGTAGTCGGCCGCCAGGTTGGAGTAGATGAGCAGCTTCAAATTGGCATCTACGATTATCCCCGCTTCAATGGCTTCGGCGCAACGTCCGTGGTGTTCGAGTGCGATCAGGTACTGCCCGGCCTGGAAGTATGAGGTGCCGAGGAGGTTGCGATGTCGCTCGGCCATTTCACGATCGGCGAGGCGTTCCGCCGCCTGCAGGCCCTGTTGCAGATAAGAGGCTGCCTGCTCCGTATCATCCAGGTGAACGAGCGCGAGGCCTACGAGGTAGAGGGCGGTCAGCCGCTGCCCGGCATCAAGCGAGGGCGCGTTCGCGGCGGACGCCTCCTGGCCGGATAACAGAGGACGCAACAAGTCCACCGCTTGTTGAGCGCTTCCGGTGTATACGAAATAGGCGGCCTTGCTTAGTTGCAAGTCAACAGCGGCGCTCTCGTTCTCGAATCCAGGGGCCTGGTTCGCGCCCCGCTTTCTGCGCACACGCTTCGGGGCGTCCGGGGCCTCCGTGTCTTGCAGGTCGGGGGCGTTAGGGTCGAGTAAGGTACTGGCAGGTGTTTGCAGCCGGGAGGCGATACGCTGCAATGCTTCGAGTGAGGGGCGGGTCTTGCCCTGCTCTATTGCCGAAATGTAACTCTTGGAGTAGTCTTCGCCCGCGAGGTCTTGCTGCGTAAGGTTGCGACGAATCCTTAGCTGTCTAATGCGCCGTCCGAGTATAGCTGGAGTTATACTTGTTGCCATAACGGTCCCTCCATCGGGCCGCAATTGCGTGCGAGCACCAGGCGGCCTCCTATTGATCTCTGTTCCCATCCCCAATGTCTTTGACTATATGTGGCTCGAAGGGAGATGGCGAAATCCGCCTGCCTTCAAGGTATTCGCTCCTGAGCGGGTTATACGAGTTATGCGTGCGGGTAGCTGAGTACATTATGACAATAGGCATACCGCTGGTGCTTGACTCTATATCAGTATAGCACATAAGTACGCGCTGTGATGGACCATTTTTACAATTTCTTGAAGAAAAGAGCACTGCACCTCTCGCGTTGTCATTTAGACACATGTTCAAAGTACTGTTGGCCTGAACATGGCGGGGATCGGTTGGGCAGCTTGAACGCAAACTACTCTCCCTAGTTACGGCCACAAGTTACTACACGTCGTGCGCTTATGCTGTACGACGAGGGGCAGTTCCACCGTACCGCTAACCTTCCAGCTTCCTGATGGATGTGGAAAACCTGCACGCCTGACTATTGACCTGCTCGCCTATACTAGCTATACTAAGGTCACTTCGAGGTCGCCGGTCCGCCGGTGGACGCGGAGGAACAAAACTCGGACGGTCCTCACGGACAGTTCGAGTTTTTGTTTTGCCACGCTACCGCATTGTAGCCAGTATCATTCGTTTCATTGCATCGACTCCCAGGCCCCTTTTCGTTTCCCCCCTTCCCTGCTCCAGGTTAATCGTCACGACCACTCAAAGCGTATAATTGAACAACGTCGACATCACTACGGCACCTCATTCGACCCCAACAGCAGAAAGCTGAGGTTATGTCAATAGCTGGCACTACAGACCGTTCAAGAGTTCCTATTACACAAATCCCCGGACCGCACGCCCTGCCCCTCCTCGGCTGGCGGAGTAACATGCTGGCCCTGTTGCGCGACCCGATCAACTACATGCTGTGGCTGCACCGTACCTACGGAGATGTAGTCGCCCTACCCCGGCGCAACCCGCGCTTCGTGTTCGTCTTCGCGCCTGAGTACAATCGCCAGGTGCTCAGCGACCAGATGCTCTTCTACAACGGCGAGGTCAATTCTCCCGGCTCGCCCGTGAAACTGCCTCCCGGCTCCTCGGCGGTGCGCCTCTTCTCCGGCATCACCACGCGCAACGGGGCCAAGCACGTCCAGCAGCGCCGCCTGCTCATGCCTGCCTTCCACAAGAAGCGCATCGAGGCCCTGCGCGACGTAATGCTGGAACGCACCGAACGGCACATTGAGCGGTGGCAGCCGGGCCGGCAGGTTGACCTCCTCTCGGAGATGAAGGGCCTCACCCTCGCCGTGGCGGTGCAGGCCATACTCGGCCTGGACCCCCGGCACGAGGGCGACCGGGTGCGCCGCGTTATGGAGCGCTGGTTCAAGCTGGTCCTCTCCTATGGCGTGGTGGCCTTCCCCTACGACCTGCCCGGCACACCCTTCCGCCGGATGCTGCGGTCCGCCGAGCGTATCGACGCTGAAATCCGGGCCATGATTAGGCGCAGGCGCACGATGGGTGATGGGGCCGCCGGGCTGGACGCGCTCTCCATGCTCCTGCAAGCGCACGACGAGGACGGCACCCGCCTGACCGACGATGAGCTGGTGGGGCATACCACCGCGCTCTTCGTGGCCGGACACGAGACCACCGCCAGCGCCCTCACCTGGACCCTCTTCCTGCTCGCCCAGCACCCCCGCGTCCTGCGAGACCTGCTGGACGAGCTACACGGCAAGCTAGGAGGCACCCCACCCACCGTCGAGCAGTTGAACGACCTACCCCTGCTAGATGCCATAATTAAGGAGAGCCTGCGCCTTTTCCCGCCCGGCCTCTGGTTCCTGCGCGTCAACACGGCTCCCACCAACTTCGGCCGGTACGACATCCCGGAAGGCACGTCTATACTCTGGAGTCCCGCCGTAGTCCACCGCCAACCGGACCTCTACCCCCAGCCGAACGCCTTCAAGCCCGAACGCTGGTCTACCATAGACCCCACACCATACGAGTATATGCCCTTCGGGGCAGGCCCGCGCCGCTGCCTGGGGGCCACCTTCGCAATCATGGAGATGAAGATGGTGCTGCCCGTGATACTGCAACGCTTTGGCATCAGGCTGCGCGAAGGCGTACAGGTGGACCTTGGCGGCTCCCCTCTCGCAACCCCCAGGGGCGGTCTGCCAGTTAGACTCACGTCCCCACGCCGAATACCGGCACCGGCCCGAGTGCGCGGTAACATCCGGCGGCTGGTCGATCTGCCATAGGATTAGCTGCCTAAGCGCGGCAGGGGCAAGTCTAGCAAGTTGCAATGCCAGAGGCCGAAGCTGGCCCCTCTGTCACTTCAAAGGTGGAAGGAGTCGAACGACTAGCCGGAATGCAGAATTACAGGGACCAAGCCCCTCTTTGTCATTCTGAGCGTAGCGAAGAATCTCGTCCTCCACCGGGATGTTGCGCTTTTCTTATGGCACACTCGTACTGTAGGAAAGTTGCTACTTTTGGGGTGTAGGACGAGATTTCTCACTGCGTTCGAAATGACAATAGCCTACAGAGTTCCACTAATTGCGACACCTTCCAAACTGCAACACACGTGCTCCCCTGCCTCTACTCACCTGGAGTTTTCCACAACTACTAGGAAGTTAGTACTAAAGGTTACTCCAAAGGGTTGACATATGACTCCACCCTCGGATATAGAACCCCTAGTGGGCGCGCGTATCATGGCGCGTCCGATGGCAGCTAATCCGGCTCAAGCCCACCAGGGCTACGCAGCCGGTCTTTCGGAGGTGGCTATTTGCTAAGGCGCGTTACCGTTTGGGCAGCGGTGCTTTTCATCTACCTGGGGTTCGTGGCAGGGGTCGGCGCGGCCGCGTCCAATCGACAGCAGGCGGTCATGGCAGCCAATGCTAATGCGCCTGTGGCCCGCGTGTACGCACCCAGCCGCCAGACCGGAGGCGTGCGCTTTCTCACCCTCCCCTTCAACGACCCCGGCATCGCCGTGAACCAGGGCTGGGTGTATAGCTGGGGCAGCCAGCATTACGGCCTCGACTATGTGCTCGGCGGGCCTGAAATATCGAAGCTCCAGAAGTTCGACGTAGTCGCTTCCGCCGATGGTTACGCCTGCGGCAACTGCACCTCACGCCAGGGTAACGCCGTCTGGATCAAGCATGACGTGGACGGCCAGACCTATTACACCTACTACGGCCACCTCGACTCCATCGAGAGCGACATCCCGGTGGGCAACCAGCGCAACACTCTATTTGTCAAGCGCGGCCAGAAGATAGGCGTGGCGGGCAGCACCGGCGCATCCACCATTCACCTGCATTTCCAGGTCAATCGCCCCTCCGGCCCTGTAGACCCCTATGACCTGTGGTCCACCAGCGAGCCGTACATGCCTGGCTGCGCTACCTGCGAGATAGGGGCCGACAACCTGTGGACCACCAACCCGCCCAGCTTTGCCTCCGGCCAGCCGCTCTCCGGTGGACCCGCTGGTCCCGCCACCAGGCGAGAGCAGCCCCAACCGACCGCGCAAACCCGGCAGGAGCAGCCACAGCAGCCCGCCCAACCCACCAGGACCGCCACAGCCACACGTACTCCCGCGCCTACGGCCACCGCCACTCCTATCCCCTGCGACCTGCCCTACGATAGCACCGTGGAAGGCCAACTCACCGACGCAAAGACGCAGTACGAGTATTGCCTGGACGTGGAAGCCGCTCAGTGGCTATCCATCAAGATGTTCGCCGGGAAGGATGCGAAGCTTGACACGGTGCTCAAGCTGTACGGCCCCGACGGCACCCTGCTGGCCTCTGACGACGACGGCGCGCAAATTGGCACCAACTCCTTCCTCGTGGCGCGGCTGCCCAAGAAAGGCACCTACAAGATTGTCGCCGCCAGGTACGAGGGCACGGGCACCTACCGGGTCCGCATGGAGAAAGGTGCCAAGAGCGCCCTGGGCGACCTCAACGGCGACTGCCGCATAGATGCGACAGACACGCAGGCCCTCGCCCTCGCCCTCGGTACGCGAGACCCCAAAGCCGACCTCAACCTCGACGGCGTCGTGGACGACCTTGACCGCCAGGCTATGCTCCACAGGTTAGGCCGGGGTTGCACCGAGCAGTAACAGTACAACCCATTCCAGGCTAATACTAGAGCAACTCCCCCTACCCATAAAGAGTCACCCCTTGTTGAAGGAAGTGGCTCTTCGTATTGCGGCTGTGCCCATACTGGACACCGGGACCAACTCCCCCACCTTGTCATTCTGAACGCAGTGAAGAATCTCGTCCTTCAGCACCCAAGTAGCACCTTTCCTACAGCAGCCAAAGTCCATACCCTGTCATTCTGAACGTAGTGTGAAATCTCGTCCTCCTCGAAGGTGAGACACCTTTCCGCACCAAGAGTGCTCCCGTAGAAAGGTGGTATTTGGGTGCTGGAGGACGATATTCTTCACTGCGTTCAGAATGACAAAAAGGGGCTTGGTCCTGCCACCCGACTATCTCATAGCCCTGAGCTTCTACGTGGCGACCGGATGACCCAGGTATGTAGTAATCTTGCCATGAGCCGCAAAACAGAAGATGGGTACCGTTCTTGCAGTGAAAGGTTCCGACCTGGCTAGTCACCTTTCCAATGTGAGGATACTTAAATGCAAAAACGGTTCATAGCATTGGGCGCGCTAATGTTGGCTCTCCTCCCAGGCCGGATTATGGCGCAAGCAGAAACACCGGGTGTCACAACCACACCCGCGACCACGCCGGTAAGCACGGCAGTCACCACTCCCCAGGCCACGGTGCCCGCCATGAGCACCGTGCCGGTCACCATCCTGGCGGACCTCGACCCGAACAGCGCGACGGGCATCAGGACGGAGGGCCTCATCGCGGACAGCATGGGCCGCATCTACACCTCGGACACCGCCTCCCGCCGCCTCTACCGGCTGACACCCGACAGCCCACAGGTGACGGTACTGGGCACCCTCCCCACGGCCGCCACCGGTATGGCCTTCGACAGCGCGGGCAATCTCTACCTAGCAAGCAGCGGCAACATACTCAAAATTGGAGCTGACAAGCTGCAAGGCAACCAGATTCAAGAGAGCGACGTGCAAACCTTCGCCACCGGCGTGACCGGCTCGAACGGCCTCATCTTCGACGCCCAGGACCGGCTGTACGTGTCGGGCGGGGCCACGGGCAACATCTACGTGGTGGCTACCAGCGGCATGACCAGCACGTTCGCCAGCGGCTTCCGCTCCGAGCGCGAGGCACAGCAGATCGGCACCAACGGCCTCGGGTTCGGCCCTGACGGCAGGCTCTACTCCTCCAACACCGGCACCGGGGCCATCGACCGCCTCTCTGTAAACGCGGACGGCACGGCAGGCCCCGTTGAACGCTTTGTGACCGACCCGCTTCTGCTCGGAGCTGACGGCATAGCCTTTGCCGCCAACGGCGACCTCTACGTTGCGGCCAACGAGCGCAACGCCATCGTCAGGGTCACGCCCGCCGGGCAGGTCAGCGACGTAGCCTCCAATGGCAACACCGGCCCGCTGGAGTTCCCCGCCAGCGTAACCTTCTCCGGCAGCAACCTCTACGCGAGCAACTTCGACATAGAGCGCGGTGCCAACAGCCCCGCAGCCCCCGGTATCGGTGCCTCGGTGGTCCAGCTTGCCGTAGGTGTGCCCGGCATACCAAGAGCCGTGGGTGGCGGTGCTGCTCAGGGCACCGTTACACCCGTCATAGGCGATGCCGTATCGGCCACCGCGCCTCCTCAGACGGTACCAACCTCAACCGTTGAAGCGATTGATGGGCCGCCGATTGTCACCCCTACCGCCGAAGCAGTAGTCACCCCTGTCGGTATGCCGAGGACGGGCGGACCCGACTCGCTGCTATGGCCCCCATTGGCGGCGGCGAGTGGTCTGTTGCTACTGGTGGGTGCCCTTGCCCGCCGGAGCCGCAGCTACGCACGAATCCGCAAGTAGCACCTGACACTGTAGCTATAAGAGCAAGCAGGGTACGAATGTCGTACCCTGCTTGCTCTTATCTTGGGCTAAAGATTAGTTGCACGTCCTTTGCATCTTCGCGTCCTGGCGTTTCAAATTCGCAGCGGCTATATCAGCCAACGTCCGTTCTCCTGCACCAATTCCCCATCGCAATATATCTGTCCGCCCTGCCGCATGTCCTTGACCATGTCCCAGTGCACCGCGCTCACGTTCCGGCCGCCGATGAAGGGGAAGCCATTGCCGAGCGCCAGGTGGATGGTGCCGTCGATCTTCTCGTCGTACAAAGTATTGCCCATAAAACGGGTTATGGCCGGGTTGCAGCCTATCCCTAACTCCCCCAGCACACGCACCCCCGCATCGGCATTGAGGACCCTATTCAAGAAATCCTGGCCTTGCGCCGCGGTAGCTTCCACCACCCTGCCCCCCTTGAAAACCAACCGGATGCCCCCAACCATGTTGCCTGCGTACACCGCCGGGAACTCCGCGAAGGTGACCACACCCTCCGTCCCATCCTCCACCGGGCTGTAGAAGAACTCCCCGCCCGGCATGTTCTTGTGCCCCGCGTCCACCATGCCCACCCGCCCCTTCAAGCTGAGCGTCAGGTCGGTGCCGCTAGCGACGATACGCACCGCGTCCGCCCGGTCGAACCTATCGGCATAATGCTGCATGCGCGCGGCTTCCGCGTCCCAATCGAGCAAGCAGGCATTGTAGAGGAAGTCCTCGAAGACCGACGTAGCCATGCCCGCCTCCTGAGCGATAGCCGGGGTCGGATATTGGCACAACACCCAGGGAAACTTCTCGTCAGCCATGCGGTCCTGGTGCGGCTTGTTGGACCTGCTCAACAGCGCGAACCGGGCCATGCCTATCTCTGTGCCCTCGTGGGTGTTCTCAGGCGCAACGATGACGATAATAGCGTCCATGTTCTCCGCTTCGTGGTGGGCAATGGACGGAAGCGCGACCAGAAGTTCCTCCGGGGCCTCCACGGCCCACGTGCGCGTGCCAAACGACAGGCGAAGCAGGGCGTATGCGCCTCTCCGGGCGATGTGCCTCAACACCTCCTCTACAAGCGGGCGGGCCAGCGGACTTGATTGCACCACCACCTGCCAGCCGGGCTGCACGTTCAAGCACCGCTCAACCAACAAGCGGGCATACTGTTCGACGCGTGGGTCGGGCATGTTGTTATCACCCCTACATTAGGTTTCCGGCTCCAACGTGTTGTACCGTGCTCGCCACAGCGCCAGTCTCACCAGTATACAGCACTGTTGAAAGCCCTCGCATGAGCCGCAGGACAGATTGCCCGGCTGCCTTTGAGACAGGATAGCTGGGACCAAGCCCCACCCTGTCATCCTGAGCGTAGCGAAGGATCTCAAGAAGCTGAGTAGGTATGATGTTGAATACTTTGGAAGATGGTACCGAGAGTTCAACGTACAGGCGAGGGTAGCACCTGAGATCCTTCACTGCGTTCAGGATGACAGGGGGAGGATGGTGCTCAAGATGGGTACAGGCACAACCCGCTCCCAGGTGCAAGGGCCTCGTGTCACACCTTAAATGCAAATCTCCCCGTGCCCGGCCTTATGACAGGAAACGAGGAGTTGAGCTTATTACCGGGTTAAAAAGAAAGAGAGATCGCCCCGCGATGGCCTACTCTCCCACAGCCTTGCGGCTGTAGTACCATCAGCGCTGCAGCGTTTCACTTCCAGGTTCGGGATGGGTCTGGGTGGGTCCACTGCGCTCTTATCACGGAACAACTCCCTCTCACTTACTAAGTTAGAGGTGAGAATAATTGCAAACTTACTAGCTCATTGGCGGGAATTCGAAGAAAACCGAACATGTGCTTGCGATGTGCTTGAGATTTCTAACTCTCGCTTCTCGATCTTCGACCGTTGAACGGCACCCCGCCCATTATTCAGGGGAGGGAGGCACGAACGCAACGGAATAGGAAGAGAAGAGAGAGGGTGAAAACAAGCCCTCGACCATGAGGAACAGCTAGGCTCGGCCATTACTGACCATACACCTGCGAACTCACAACCTGGTGTTCTTCCAGGGGTCTTACCTCCTCCCCTTGCGGGGGGAGTGAGAAGGCTCATCTAGAGGAGGG
>DASVVE010000038.1:0-7508 GCA_036386675.1 Chloroflexia bacterium
AAAGGCTGTCGAGCAAACAAAAACCGGCGTTTTCACACCGGCGGGACGCACAAACATATCACCTCAGCGGCTACTATGAATGTTTATCCTCGCAAGCATTGCTCCTGTGTTTGATTATTAACCCTTACCGTTGCCGGCTCAATTATTATACGAAACCCATACGGGCATGTCAAGCAAGTTTCAGGGCTATTTTAGAGCAATTTTGTGAGGGGATGATGGACGATGGACGATGGACGATGGACGATAGGAGGAGACGGAACCGCCAAGACGTAGAGGACGCCAAGGACGCGCAAAGATTAAGATAGGTGGATGTGTGGCTGATACTCAGACCTCATCGTCCATCGTCCTTTTAGAACTCTATCTTGCTCTGTGTTGTATCTTATAGGTAACACAGGAGGGGGAACTCATTGAACACGACCTTTCGAGTCGCGCCCTTCAGCGTGACGACCTGGATTTGGACAGGCACTTTCTTCGTAGTGCTCGCCTTCTTCCTATGGCGCATGGTTGCCAATGGCGCTAGCGACCCGTTCGACGTTGGAGTATCGGTGCTGTTGAGCATCTTGATTGTGCTCGGCTTCGTGCGGTCGGTGCGCGCCTACCACGTGACCGACCGCACGATAGAGGTAGCACGCACCCTCGCTAGCCGCATACGCCTGGACCGAGCTGAGATCGCCAGCATCGAAGTGAGGCCCAACCTCGGCTCGTTCTTCAACAGGTCGATCCTGGCTACGGGGGGCCTGTTCGGTTGGTCCGGCAAGGCCCGCATCCGCAAACCCACCGATATTGATTCGCTGGAGGCCGAGGTATTCGGCACCAACCCGGCCAACGCCGTCCTGGTGGAGCTAAAGAGCGGCCGCAATGTGGTGCTCACGCCCGCCGACCCGACCGCTTTTGTTGCGGCTGTACGAGGGCCGAAGCCTCGGCAAGAAGGTAATAGGGGGAAGGGGAAGAAAAATTGAGGTGGAAGTCACGTGCCAGTAAAAGAGCACAAGCCGTTCTTAAGACAGTAGCTGAATTGAGGTCTGCTTTCGATACGAGCTTTCATAAAGAAGTTGGAAGCTGGTTCGACAGAGCGGACGAACTCTTTATTGTCGTTCGATATGCATATGCAGCAGGGTCTAAGGACTTCCTTTTCGTCCGTAACATGAAGCAATTCGAGAGCTTGCTAAACCGCCTGCCACCGAGATCGGATGTCATTGTCTTTCGTAACAAGCAACTGCCGTATAGAGGCATAGCCAGTACGGAAATGCTGGAGGAAGTACTCAAGTCGATACCGGAAGGCGAATGGTGGTTCCTGTTGGCCTCGGAGGACGATCAATTCAGCGACTATACCAGCGACGCCGGTAGGACTCATGAGGAATTGAGAGCAGTCTTTGAAGAGTTCAAGGGTATGTATATAGCCGTTGGATTTGAGCCTAGATACAGCAACGAGGACAATCCAGACATGCAATCAGGCATCATACCCTTGCCGGATGGACGACTCGAAAGCGGTGCGTACTAATTAGCACCCAGACTTTGCCTAGCACGGTTCCCTACCATGACAAGCTCTACCATTCTGACGACCGCAAACGGAGTGATTATCAAAGTCTTTGTTTCTCCGAGATCCTCAACGAATAAGGTCATGGGCGAGCACA
This sequence comes from Chloroflexia bacterium, assembly GCA_036386675.1. Lineage (GTDB taxonomy): Bacteria > Chloroflexota > Chloroflexia > QHBQ01 > JADMIH01 > JADMIH01. The sequence continues at coordinate 1,635 of DASVVE010000038.1, forward strand.
ACGGTGCTATCAAGATAGCCCTCACCGCGCCGCCTGTAGAGGGTGCGGCGAACAAGGCCCTGGTTGAGTTCCTGGCGAAGCTGCTGGGGGTGCCCAGGTCTTCGGTCAGCCTGGTATCGGGGGAGACTTCCCGGCAGAAGATGGTGCGGGCGCTTGGCGTCAGCGTAGAACGGGCGGTGGAAGTACTGGTAGGAGACGGAACCGCCAAGACGCCAGGGACGCCAAGAATAGCGCCAAGAAAATAGAGGGTTCACCAGAACGAAAGGGCATCATCTACAGTGCCCCTACACATTAACCTTGGCGCCACCTTGGCGTTCTTGGCGTCTTGGCGGTTCCGTCCCTTATCTGGTGTTCCTACAGATGTGCATTGAGCCTACGGGGAGGAGGGCGAGCCGGTCAGGGGCACGCTCCTGTCCACTATCTCTACCTTGAGGTCATCGAACCATACCTCGCCCTGGCCTTCGAGCAACATGCTGACGCTGATATAGAGGCTGTCGCGGGGTACGTCCACCACCAGGCTGTACGGCTGCCAGGTCTGCCTGCCATGTACTACGCCCGTGGGAATCTCGGCCACGTTCGCCGCCCTGCCATTCCCCGATTTGACGCCCACCCGTAGGAGCACGTTCTTTGAAATGTTGTTGCTCCTCATGTAGCCGCTCACACGTATGCGCTGGTTACGGAACTGGGAAGGGTCAAACCACTGTTCCAGGCTCGCGGCGTCGCTGTCACTACTCAGGTTGGAGGTAGACTTTATGTAAGCGCTCGCCGTGCCGCCATACGCCTCCTTGTCGTCCAGGCCGATCTCGAAACCGGGAGGGTAGTTGCCATCTACCAGCCACCCCGTCAGGCCCGACTCAAAGTCGAGATTGGTAGGTCGGTCCAGTAACTGAGCGCCTGTGGAGGCCGGTTCCTCCCCTACCTCCTCTATACGCACGTCGTCCACCCACAGCGTACCCCCGCCGTCGATAAAGGCCCCGAACGTCAGCACTACATTCCCGTGTGGCACGTCCATGACCATGCTGTACTGGGTCCAATTGCAGGTTGAGGGCACCGGCCTCGTATAGAGGTCATCGTGCGCCAGCCTGCGGGAGGCATCGACGTCGGTCCTATCTTCGAGGTCGGTGTAGATGGTTGCCCACCGCCACGCCTTCTCGGTCTTCACGTACGCCGTCACCCGGATGCGCTTGCCCGCATACCCGCTGAGTTGGATGCTCTGCTTTACATGGGTCGGCCCCCTGCCTGGCGAGGACGTATTCCCTTCCAGGCGTAGGCTCGACGCGCCATCCTGGAATACTGCCGTATCAAGTTGCACAGTGTTCCGCGCGCCAAGAACCTCCCATCCTACAAGACTCTCGAAGCTACCGTTGGTCAGCTTCCGCGTGGTCAGCACCGGCACGTCATCTCCCACCTCTTCTAACCTTGCCCCGTCTATCCAGACCTTACCTTGCCCCACGAGCCTCAGGCCGAACGTTATGCTTGTACTGCCCTGCGGCACGTCCTGCGTGATTTCGTAACGCTCCCACTCCCTGGTGCCCGTAATCTCCCGGTTGAGGTTGCCGTCAAAGCGCCCAAACTTGGGCATGTAATGGCTCGTGGCGAGCCACAGTTCTGCGTGCTCCGCCACACCTTCCGCCTTGACGTACGCCGAGAAGCGCACCCGCTTGCCTGCCAGTTCCGGCTTGTTGACCATCTTGAGCAAGTATGCATCGCCCGAGGCGTTGGAGGGCAGCAGCGTCAGGTATGCGCTGGGGTTGCCGCTGTAAGTCTCACTCCGGTCCGAGCGCATTTCAAAGGCATACCTGCCGTCACCCCGCAGCAGCCAGTTATTGGAAGCCATTTCAACAATCAGGGTGCCCGGAACGACCACCGTGGGTGTAACTACTGCCTGGGACTGCACGGAGGTAGGCACACCGGCCAAAGGGAACCGTCCAGGCTGTCCGTCCCGCGCCCTCACCAGCAGGAAAGCAGCCACTACCACACCCAGCACAAGGCAGGCTACCAGGGCGAAGGGCAGGAAGGAGGGCTGTCGCTGCACGCGGGCCGGTTTTACGCCCCTGGGTAGGGGCAGCCAGTCTTCAGACCTGTGCTTGTAGGGCTTCGCTGAAGTAGAAGCACGAGTGGTGTTGAGGAGATGTGGGGGTGGCAGCGTATCGAGGGCGTTGTGCCGGTCCAGCCTGGGTTGGAGGGCGCGCCAAAGCTCGACGGACTGCCGGGTGTCGCCATATTCTTCCTCGAAATGCTCCCTGAGCAGGCGCTCCAGTTGTTCGTCTGTCATGTCTTCCTGGCTCATACCGCCACCTCTACTTCTATCCCCATCCCTCTAGCTCCCTACCGCTTACCTTGCTCGACGCGTGCCTCAGTCTGAAGACGCAGGCGCAATGTTTGTAACGTGCGGTGCAGGCGAGACTTCACGGTGCCCAGCGGCACGTTGAGTAGTTCGGCTATCTCCTCAAGCTGTAGATCGGCGAAAAACCGCAGGGCAAGGAGCCGCCTGTGCTCGCCGTCCAGGGCTTCCACCGCTTCTTGCAGGTCTTCGTAATACGCTTCTATTGCAGCATGGGGGTTCGCCTGGGGCTGTGAAAGACCCTCTATGCGGTCGTAAAGACCTTCATCGAAGGGCACGCTGGTGAGCTTACGCCGCCGGGCGACCATGCGGCAGCGGTTGCCCACCACGGTGAGCAGCCAGGGTCGAAACGGCCTGCCAAGCTCGAAACCGGCAAGCCCCCGCCATGCGTCGAGCCAGGCCTCCTGTACGGCATCTTCGGCATCCGACCTGTCGGAGAGCAGCACACGCGCGGTACGCTCGGTGAGCATACCGTATATCTCCACCAACTGGCGGAACGCATCCTGGTCTCCCAGGCGCGCCCGCCTGATAAGGTCGTCTTCTGCCATTTACGGGGGGCATCTCCTCCCACAAGAGCGCCGGCAACAGCGCTTCTTACAATAGAGTATGCGGACCTGGACCGCGAAAGTTCCTGGGTAGAACGTTGGAATGGCTTAAGTATATACAACCGCGTCTAAACGCCAAGAAGCTAGGAGGCACGCCAGGAGAAATGGATTATTCACCGCAGAGACGCAGAGGACACAAAGGTACGCAGAGAAGAATGGAGGGTGTTTGCGGCAAGGGGAGCATCGTACAGTACGATGCTCCCCTTCGTCTTATCCAAACAACCATTATCTCTGCGTAGCCTCTGCGTCCTCTGCGTCTCTGCGGTGAATAATAACTATTCACTTAGCACTACCTTGGTGTTCGGGTCGTGAAGCTTTTCAAAGCGGCGTTTGGTCGGGGCGGCCGCGCCAGAGGGCATAGATCATGATGCTGTCTACGAGCCAGTGGGCCACTATGGGGCCTGCGAGGTTGCCGGTGCGGTGTCGCACGAGGCCGAACGCTACACCCGCGAGGCCGGTGGTGAGCATGCCGCCTATGACGGCCAGCGGCTGCACGAAGGGCTTGAGGAAGGCGGGGAGACGTGCGGCGGTAGCGAGGTTGGTCTGGGCGGCCGTGGTGTAAGTCACCGAGAAGTGCCAGCCCGCGAACGCAGCCGAGGCCCCTGCCAGCGACACGGCCAGAGAGTGGTTGCGGCGCAGGGCGGAGAAGATGAGGCCCCGGAACAACAATTCCTCCAGCAGGGAGATGTTCACCGGTACACCCACGAGCAAGTCCTGCACTAGCTGGCAGCGGGACATACCGTGGATGGGGCCGTACTCAAGGGGCGTGTCGAGCAGGATGGGACGGTAGAAGAAAATGAGGGGCGGGATGGACAATCCCAGCCCAACCAGGGTACCACCCAGGACCGACTTTGCCAGGCCGCGCCTCCCCAGGCCCACGCGCTCCATCCCACCGGGTCTGCGGACGGTATAAGCAAGCATCAGCGCCACCAGACCCGCGTTCACCCGCCGGAACATCAGCTCCGGGTTCAGCCCTCGCCTCGTGGCCCACCAGGGCAGTAGGTTGCTATAAGCGAGTGCCAGCGTGGTGAGGGTCAGCGCCTCACGCTCGGCGGCGTGGAGCTGAAACGTGAAACGTGAAACGTGATGGGGTTTGTGGGGCTTCATCTATGTAGGCGGGATATTCTAGGCTTTACACCAACTTGGCGTCTCTCATTTCGCGTAGGGTTTCGTAGAAGGTGGTGGCGGTGAGGGCCAGGTCGTCCTCCGTATGGGCGGTGGACATGATGCCTGCGTGGCCGGAGAGCAGGTCTACTCCCCTGCTGAGCATGCCGGTTTGGAAGGCGGCCTTTACGTTGGCGTCGTTGGCCTTCCGCAGCGTGAGTACGTCCGCCGACCCTTCGTGTAGAGTGCCGTCCTTGTTGGCGCAAGCCCCTTTGCCGAGGAGGACGTGCCAGATGGGGCCGTCGCCGTAGACACAACTCCCCTCTATGCCAAGCTGTTCCAGGCCGCTGTTCATCTCCGCGACCAGGCGGCGACCCATCTCGTCAATCTGGCGCTGCGGCTCGCCGGTCTGGGCGATCTTGAGCATGGCGATACCGGCGCTGGCACTCAGGGGATTGGCGTTGAAGGTGCCAGGGTGATTGATGCGTCGGTAGCGGTTCCACTCCGGGTCACCCGGCCGGAACTCAAACGCCGACATCACCTCGGCCCGCCCGACCACCGCCCCACCCGGTAAGCCGCCCGCGACTACCTTGGCGAGCGTTGTCACGTCTGGGATAACACCCGTCATCTCTTGCACGCCGCCAGGTGTGTAGCGGAAGCCGGTCACGATCTCATCGAAGATGAGCACGATGTTGTACTTATTGGTTAGGTCGCGCAGACCCTGGAGGAAGCCGGGAGGGAGCGGGATGGTGCCGTACGAGGCCCCGGTCGGCTCCAGTATCACACAGGCAATATCGCCGCCCTGCTCCCGGAGGATGCGCTCCACCTCCGCGAGGTCAGTGGGGGCCACTATCACGCTTTGCAGCACCGAGTCGGCAATGCCCACGGAGGAGGGCACGTCGAAGGGAGCGTGGAAGCCCGCGGTCATAGCGTCGGACCAGCCGTGGAAGTGGCCCTGGAACTTGAGGAACTTCTGCCGCCGGGTGTGGGCGCGGGCCAGCCGCACGGCCATCATGGTGGCTTCCGTGCCGGAGCCGGTAAACTTCACCCGCTCCGCTGAGGGCACAAGGGCCTTGATAAGCTCTCCCCACTCGACCTCCAGCGGGTGCGAGCCGCCGTAGTGGGTGCCCCTGGTTATCTGTCCCTGCACCGCCTCCACGATAGCCGGGTGGTTGTGCCCCAGGAGGAGCGCGCCGTGCCCCATCCAGTAGTCGATGTACTCGTTGCCGTCCACGTCCCACTTGCGCGAGCCGTGCGCCCGGTCGATGTAGATAGGCTCGACCTCCCCGAAGAAGCGGTTGTCGTGCGTCACGCCGCTGGGGAAGACGTCGAGGGCCCGCTGGTACCATTCGTGGGAGTTAGCGTGAGTCCCTGTTTGCACTTTGTTGTCGGATATCATATAGCTGCTCCTAACCTGCCTGCGTTGTTCCGTATTATAGCCCTGGCATTCGCTCTCTGACAGCTTATATCGTCAGGTCATATATTGGGTAGGAAATTTAGAAAAGAGTACCCTCTTCCAACGGCTGGCTCTGTAACCATGGCAGGACCGGACTTGTAGCTGCACCAATTGTAAAGCCGGTCGCGCACCAGCCTAACAGACCTATGAGGGCAGCCACCGCGCTATTATCCCGAACCACAGGTGCGCCGCCCATGAAGGAGCCTGCCAACCAGGACACTGATACACATGCGACCCCGGACAAGCCAAAAGCAAGCACAGAGAACACAGTCCAGAAGAATGAGTTCCTGAAGTGGCGGCGCAAGAGGAACCACTGTAGTAAGCTGGGTATGATGCCTGCCACAGCGGCAAGCGTGAACGCGAAC
>DASVVE010000039.1:0-141113 GCA_036386675.1 Chloroflexia bacterium
CATCCAGGTCACGATGTCGAAGTTGGCGGGGAAGCGCAGCTTGATGCCCACCGCCGCCAGCATGAAGCCGAGGAAGAGCGAGCCGGTGTCGCCCATGAAGATATACGCGGGATTGAAGTTGTAGTAGAGGAAGCCGAGGCACGCCCCCACCAGTACGGCGGCCATAGGGGCTACCAGCAGTTGGTCCGTGAGCGTGGCGATGAGGAAGAAGAAGACCGAGGCCACCGCCGCCACGCCGCCCGCAAGCCCGTCCATGTTGTCCATCAGGTTGAGGGCGTTGGTGATAATGACCACCCACAGCACGGTGCCCCCGTAGTTGAGCACGTCGTTGTGGAGGAACTCGACCGAGATGCCGGAGAAGAAGAGTAGCGAGGCCGCCACGACCTGCCCCAGCAGCTTGGCGAGGGGCCGCAAGCCCCACTTGTCATCCCAGACTCCCATCATAGACATGAGGGTCGCCCCAGCCAGGATGGAGGCGGTCTGCTGTACGTACTGCAAGTGCCCGAACAGCATGAGGCTGAGCATGACCGCTGCATAGATCGCGATGCCGCCTAATAAGGGCACCGGGCTGGCGTGTATCTTCCGCGACGAGGGCGCATCCACCACGCTATACCTGTGCGCCAGCCTCCGGGCTACCGGCGTGGCCGCAAAGGTGAACACCAGCGCCAGCAGGAAGATCAGGAGCAGCGGGCCGAGGCTGATGTTGGATTGTGGGTTGAGTATTCCCATTACATTTCAGCTAGGGTTGCGGCGATTGCTGTTGCGGCGGAGTATTCGGCATCTGGAAATTGCCATACGGTTCGAGTGCGGTGGCCCTTACCACTGCCTCGGTCGGGTGGCCAGGGCGTCCTAGCTTCCCGTAGACGTAGCCCAAGCCGAAGTTGAGTATCGCGGCCCTGTGGGCGTGGATTACCATGTTGGGATCGCGCCAGACCTGGGTGCTGTTCTCGCCCTGCACTACGGCCCAGGTAGGGTCCTGGAACAGTTGCAGCAGCACATCGTTAGGCACAAACTGGTCGGTGCCGGTGAATGCGCCACGCTCGCGCAGATACCTTGTCACGTTCTCCTCGGCCTCTACAAGCTCGTTTTCCAGTGCCCTCATGACGGTGTTGGTAACAATATTAGTTACCTGCGCTTCGGGCAGGGTGGTGTTGGTCCTGGTGTACGGCGCGGTAGCCTCGAGCAACGCATCTATCCGGGTGGCAAAGTTGTTGTCTATCACCGTCGCCGGGTCGAGAGCTATCGTCTCGGAGTAGGCCCGCCCAAGCTCGAGCATCAGCTTGCCGTAGTCGGTCTCCCCTTCGGTGGGCAAGGGCTGACCCTGGTCTAGCAGACCGCGGATCAGCCCCGCGCGCTCGCCCAACAGTTGGGAGCGTATGAAGGGGGTGCGGGCGAACGTCGGGTCGAGTTCCTCTTGCGAGATGCGCAACGTTTCCATCGACTTATCGAACTGGCCGTTGCGAGCGTAAGCCACCGCCAATTCGTCACGTATCTGTGCGTTGCCGGGCGACCGGGTCGCGGCCATCTCCAGTTCCTGCACCGCCTGCGGGCCTTTTGACGCGTCGTTGCCGCCGGTGGGGTCGGCCCACCAGAGGTAGAGGCGGCCCAGGTTGGCGTAGTGGTCGCTATTGAGCGGGCTTAGCTGGTTGGCTTTGCGTAGGGTCTGCTCGGCCCTCCGGAGCCTCTCTATCTCCTCGGCCTTGCGGAGGTTGTTATTACTCTGGGCGATAGCCGGGTCGCTCGCTTCCTTGTCGCTATTCGGGTACTGCACGCGGGTGCGCACGTTGCCCTGTGTCTCGCTGCGCGCCTGCTTCGCAAATTCCAGCCAGGCACGGCCCAGGAACAGGTAGTAATAGTCCTGCTCCGGCTGCAGCCGAAGGGCCGTCTCGTAAAGCTGTATCGCTTCGGGCCATCGCGCGGCGCTGTCGTAGGCCTGGCCCTGCTTGTAGATGGTATCGGCCTGCACACCCGAAGCGTTCCAGAAGAACCCCAGCAATATGGCCCCTAACATCAACCCACCGTACAGCACCAGCATCAGCGGGTTGCTCACCGTATCGGAGTCGATATTGCTGTAGCGGCCATCGCCATTCCGCTCCGTGCTGTGTCTGCGCACGCCCTGGCCCTGGCCGCGTCTGCCGTCGGAGGTCTGCCCGGTACCTGTGCGAGATTGGCCGTTTGCCGCGCTCGTGCTCGCCCTCCCCCTGGAGCCTTGCGAGGCCCGACCGTTGCCCCCCTGCGCCACCTGCACGGTAGCAGCAGCCGCCCCACGTGAGGCCCCTCTGCCGGCCGCGACCGGGCGTGCGTCCTCTACCGGTACAGCTTCCGAGGCTAACACGGCGGCCCCTGCGGGCACCGCTACGGGCACGTACTCATCCTCCGCCACGGTTTCGCGGCGCAGGTAAGGGTTGAGGAAGTAGCCGAAGACCACCATCTGGGCCACTATCAGGTAGAAATAGGTCCAGGTGGAGGCGATCTGGATGCCGGTCTGGATTTCAACGAAGTGCGCGGTCATCGCGGAGAGGAGGGCAAGCAACAGCAGCGAGTCTCGCACGCCGGTAGCCCGCTTGAGCGCCTTGATAGCCAGGAAGTAGAAGGAGCCGACCAGGAAGTAATAGGCAACCAGGCCCACCACGCCCATCGTCACGAGGTGGTCGAACTCCACGTTATGCGAGCGGTCGGGCGTGGCGTTGCGAAGCTCCACCTGGGCCAGTTGAGGCGGGTAGAAGGGGTTGTAGGCCACGTACATCGACTCCGGCCCCCAGCCTAAAACCGCGCGTAACGGGTCGTGGAGGGTCTGCCTGGCAGCGCCCTCCCAGATAAGGTCGCGGACGCGCCCGGTGCCCACGTCGGTCTGGGTGAGGGTACTCAGGCGCTCGATGCCTCGCCCCACTACCGGCAGGTTGTCCAGGGCCTTGAGGGGAGAGCCGGGTATGTTGAGGGCTGCCACGAAGAGGGCCGCGACGAGAGCCAAGGCCGATACGGTGCCGCCGATGCGGGCCATCCAGCGAATATTGCGCCTGCGTCCTACGAGCCACATGCCCACCACGAAGGTGACCAGGGAAGCGCCGAAGCCCAGCCAGGGGCCGCGACTCTGGCTCAGGTAGATGCAGATTAGTTGCAGGAATATGAGCAGGCCGTAGCCCGCGTTGAGAAAGGCGCGTAGGATGCCTCGGTCGGGTCCGGCGTTGCCCGACATCCGCTCGCTACCCGCCAGCGCGTAAGCCCCCGCTCCCACCGTGCCCCACAGCAGCATGAAGAACATCACCCACAGGAACGCCCCGCCGTCCATATTTATAGCGGCACCGAACTGCTCCTGCCCTTGCGGCCCGCTACGCTCTATCGTCCAGTTGAAGACCAGGGCCACGGTCGTCACAAGGAACAGCGTCACGCCCAGAATAGGCAACATAGGAGAGACCACGCTCGGGTTGTCACGGTTGTTGCCGAGCCATTCCAGGCCCCAGCAGCCGGCGAAGAACACCACCAGCCCGAAGGGCAGCACCCACCAGGTGCTGGCATCGGGTAGGGGCAGGCCCGCCGCGATCTTGAGGGCCGTAAACAGAGAGAATATCTGGATGAAGATGATGGCGAGGCCGCCCGTGACCACCGCCCAGCCGTAGCCGGGCGCTTCCGAGGCGCGGGCGCGGGCCAGCTTGCGCCGCTCGGCGTCGGTGAGCGGCGCGTCCGTGGTTTCGCGGCTGGCCTGCCTTGCGGCAATGCTGGCGCTCAGACCGACGAACAGGCGGTAGGCGGCGAACGGCACCACCATGATGAGCCAGGCCGCCACGAAGATGGCGTTACCCATCGAGGAGGCCACGCGAGTAGCGGTATCGCCCGCCCAGGGCAGAGGGTCGAGACGGTTGGCCTGCAAGAGACCGTAGAGGGCCACCGGCAGCGAGGCGAGCAGCATGAAGTTGATCAGCCGCTCGAACTGCGCGCGCGTGCGCAGGTTGGCTATCACGAGGATAGCCAGCAGCATGTAGCTGTACTGCGAGTAGGTGCCCTGCAAACGCTGGTACGACCCGAAGAAGGTGGCGTAAGGGGTGACGCTCAAGATGCTGCTTACCAGGTAGACCAGGGCGTACGCAAGGATAGGGATGAGCATCGGCACGCGCAGGATGCCAAGCCAGTCGGGCAGCCCCGACCGCGCCGCCCCGCCAACCGCGGCCGCTGCCCTCCCACCTCTACCGGCCCTGCCCACCGGCGCTGCCTCGGCGTTGCGCTCCAACACGGCCCTGTAGCCTGCCTCGACCAGCTTGATGATCCAAGCCGCCAGCATGATGAGCACCAGCGACCTGAGCGCAGAAATCTTGTCCGGCTCGAACACGCGGCTGCTGTAGACGTTGAAGAACAACGGCACCATGATAGCCGCGCCCAGCCAACCCATCTCCAGCACCCTATCTGCGTACTGACCTACCCTTGTAAGCAAATCTATCTCCTTCGTTGCTGAAACGTGAAACGTGAAACGTGATGCGGTTTACTCAACGGCGTCACGCGAATTGAAGTTTGCTTCTGAAACTTGCTTCTATTGCGGAACCCTGCTCCCCCTGTCATCCTGAGCGTAGCGAAGGATCTCAAATGCTGCTCTTACCTGTATAACGAACCGTCAGCACCATGATGCCTTTATTCAACAGCATCCCTGACCAACTTCTTGAGATCCTTCGCTGCGCTCAGGATGACAGGAGGGGAGAGAGTCCTGCTACACCAGTAGTATCCTATTCGCGCACCTTGTTTAGCAAGCCGCATCACGTTTCACGTTTCACGTTTCACATGTCAGCGGCTAGGATGCTTTCCTACTGCCGACGGCGCTCTTCTCGCGCATGCCGTCTTTGATGTCGGTGATCTCCCGCAGCATGTCCCTGGCGTTTTCGAGGGAGGGCTGCGAGGGGGGTGCGCCCGCTATCATGGCGGCGATTTCGTACTCTTTGTCGTCGCCGGTAAGCTCGTCAACCTGGGTGCGGGTGCGGTCGCCCACCACCTGCTTGGTGATCTTGTAGTGGTTGTCTGCGAAGGCCGCTATCTGGGGCAGGTGGGTGATGCAGAGCACCTGGTGGCTCGTCGTGAGGCCCCACAGCTTCTCACCGACCACGCCGCCGCTCCTGCCACCCACACCCACGTCCACCTCGTCAAACACCAGAGTGGGGGTCATGTCGGCCTCCGACAAAATCGACTTGAGGGCCAGCATCAGGCGCGAGGTCTCGCCACCGGAGGCGATCTTAGCCAGGGGCTTGAGCGGCTCGCCGGGGTTGGGCGAGATGAGGAACTCCACCCGATCGATGCCCTTGTCCGAGTAGGCAAAGCGACCGCTCTTGCCTGGTACCGGCACGCCGTCCTCGGAGGGCTGCTGGGTGATTTCCACTTGGAATCGAGACGAACCCATCAGCAGGTCCTTGATCGACTTCTCAACGTCGCGGGCCATGCCCTCACCCGCCACGCCGCGCGCTTCCGACATACGCTGCCCTAGCTCGCCTATGGTAGCGGCAAGCCGCTCGCTCTCCTCCTGCAAGGCCGCCACGCGCTCCTCGCTGTTGGATATACCCTCAAGCTCCTGCGCCGCCCGCTCCCCGAAGGTGATAACGTCCTCCAACGTGGGGCCATACTTGCGCTTTAGCTCGTGCAGCAGCGAAATGCGCTCCTCTATCTCCTCCAGGCGGGCGGGGTCGTGCTCCACCGTCTCGCGGTACACGCGCATGGTGCGGCCCAACTCCTCCACACGCTCGTACATGTCGTCCAGCGTCGGCAGGTGCTTCTCCATCGAGGGGTCGAGGCGCGCCAGGTCCGCCATCTGCCCCGAAGCCTCGCCCAACGCGTCGCGCACTGAAGTAGTGGGAGGTGCCGCCGTCCTGCCCCTGGGCGCGAAATCGTCATCGCCCGCCTCGATGAGCAGGGCGTAAATCTGGTCACACAGGGACGACAGCCGCTCGGCGTTGGCGAGGCGGCCCCGCTCTCCCGCAAGCTCGGTGTCTTCGTCCGGCTGCACGCCTGCCTTCTCTATCTCCTCCACCTGGTAGGTGAGCAGGTCGGCGCGGCGGGCAAGCTCCCGCTCGTCGCGTTGAAGGTCCCGCAGTTCCTTCTGTATGGCCCGCAGCCTGGTGACTAGCTCGGCCATCTCCCGCCGCTCCCTGGACAGCCCCGCGTACTGGTCTAGCAGGTCGATGTGGGTAGTGGAGCGCAGCAGGGACACGTGCTCGCTCTGGCCGTGCACGTCCACCAGTAGCTCGCCAATCTGCTGCAAAATGGGCAGGTTCACCATGCGCCCGTTCACGCGGGCCACCGTGCGCCCGCTGGGGTTTATCTCGCGGGTGACGATCACCGAGTCGTCGCTACCGTCCTCCGTGTCCGAGAGGCCGCCATCCAGCAGAATTGAGCGCACCGTTTGCAGCGGCTCCGGGGGCATGGAAGCCAGGTCGAACATGCCCTCCACGCGGGCCGAGGTAGCGCCATGCCGCACGAACTCAGGCCCTATCTTGGAGCCGAGCAGAGCGCCGAGCGCGTCAATGATGATAGACTTGCCCGCGCCTGTCTCGCCCGTAAGCGCATTAAAGCCGGGGCCGAGGCGCAAGTATAGCTTGTCTATAATCGCAAAATTGGAGATGTTCAGTTCGGCAAGCATTGAGAATGTATTGCGCGGGTGGCTGGAAATTACTGGTCAGCAGCTAATAGTTAGAGACCCTTATATATAGGAACGGTCGAACTAATTATACCATACCGGGAGTCCTGCGGTGGGAGAGAGGGCCAACCTGCAAAAGGAAAGAGGACTACCCTTGCGAGTAGCCCTCTTTCGTTGGCGTCTATCCGAGTTTACGGTTCCCAGTAGGTGCTGTTCCAGTTCACCGAGTTCCAATTGACAGAGTTCCAATTGACACTATTCCAGTTGACGGAGTTCCAGTTTACCGAGTTCCAGTTCACGGAACTCCAGGTTAGCGGTTCGCTGCCCGACCATAATAGTTGGCTAGCCTGGATGTTCGTGTTGGCCGAGGCGGTGGTGGTGCCAAGTACGGCGGCCTTCACGTCCAGGTAACCCGCACCTGCTTTGGCCGAATTATAGCCGGGCCAGGTCTTGGTGCTCTTTACGGCGGTGGCCTTCAGGCGGTACTTCACCTGATCGGGTGTCAGATTCGGCTCGTCCTGTAGCAACAGGGCTACCGCACCCGCCACTACGGGCGCTGCCATAGACGTTCCCGACATTCTGAAGTACTGCGCTGTGTTTGTAGAGGTGCTTGTAACTACGGCGCTCGGGTACAACTTCTCAAGGTCGCTGCTGTACGACAGAGGTGCCTTGATCTTGTAGCCGGGAGCCACCAGGTCGGGTTTGGCGTGGCCTTCCGGCGTGGTGCCGTAGGCCGAGTAGCTGGTTACCACATCATCAGTAATACTCGTGGAGAGCCTATCATCTACAGCACCGACTGTGATGACGAAAGGATCGTTGGCGGGTGGGAAAAGCGTAGCCGAGCCATTGTTGCCTGCCGACACGACCACCACGATGCCGTTGAACCATAGAATTTCCACGGCTGCACAGATCGGGTTGGTGTGGTACGACTCGTACACGCTGGAGTTGAGGGACAGATTCACTACACGGGTATTGTAAGTGTCCTTGGTGTCCAATACCCACTGTAGGCCCGCTATCACGTCGGAAGATGTGGACCTGCCGTCGTCATCTGATACTTTGACGTTCAGCAGATTAGCTTTGGGTGCAACTCCGGGGTACTTGCCTTCGTCGCCGGATACCCTCGCGTTACCTGCGATGATGCCGGCTACGTGAGTACCATGACCATACCCGTCAGACATGCTCAGGTTTTCGCTGAACTTGCGCTGGCCTACGATCCTTGTGGCCTTGCCATCCTGCGTCTTGAAGTCCGGGTGGTTCTCAGAAATGCCGCTGTCAACAACAGCCACAGTCATACCCTGACCTTGCAGGTAAGGAGCGCTGTTCCAGACCTGGTCTACCTTGGTGGACACGATGTGGGTGTTCTTGAGGGGCTTGGTATCTACGCAGTCGGTACACTCGGTGGGCGTAGGTGTGGGTGTAGGTGTTCCGCCGGGAGCGGGCTTACCTGCTTGCTCGACTGGTGCATCGAGGGACACCCACCGCACGCCGTCGGAGGCCGCAAGCTGGCTTACCGCCCCGGCGGGCACATCTGCCGCAATGGCATTTATGATGGAGAGGTCTTTGGTGACCTTCCCGCCTATAGACTGTACGTATTGCTCGACGCTGCTGTCCGTGCCCCACTTCTGAACGATCACACTCACCGTTTGGTCGGGGCGTTGCTGAGCCATCTGAAGTAGCACCGGCTGCGCTTTGAACGCGGCCTCGGCCTGCCGCGACTGCAATGCCGTCGAGCCGGGCATGACACCGAGTACCCCCAGGGCCATCGTTGCCGCCATAAAGGCCCGCATGGTGCGTCGCCAGGGTAATCCTGCCCGCCCACTGAAACTGTTTCCCATTCGCCACTCCCTTTCTTCAGCGTAATAGAAGATGATGCCAACTAAAGAGCACAACATTGCATAAAAAGAACCGGAACCGTATTAGCGGTACCGTCTACATCGTACTCTGTAGATACCCTGCCTACTATTACGCGATAGAGGTAGAGTTCTTAGTACCTTGGTCCCTGGGATTTATTTCCTATCCATCTACTACTTTTGGTTGCTTTCGTGCGTAGCGGCAGCCATTTTGGTTGCATCTTAACGTGCAAAGTCCTCATGAGTACCAGTACTCCGGTACTCATGAGGACTTTTTTGCTAGAGGCTCAGCCCCCTAAAGGGAGGACCGCGCACCTATTGGAAGTTAGTCTTGATTCGTCTCGACCGAGGCCATGCGGCGTCGCCTGAGCAGTAGGCCGCCACCGAGCAGCAACAGGGCGAGACCCGCCAGCACGAGCAACAGGGTCGCGCCCAACGCGCCGGTCACAGGCAATATACCCATGAAGGGAGACTGGCGGGCCTGGACAGCGTCGGGGTTCTCCGAGCTAACACCGAGGACTCCCTCTCGCGGACCTTGCGGTGCCTGCGCGTGGTTCTCGGTAGTCTCGGGGCCGCCCACGAAGGGCAGCGCTTCCGACTGCCTGGATTGGTTGCTGTTCGAGGGGTTAGACCCTGTAGAGTTCCCCACAATCCTACCGGCGTCAGGTGAGCCACCTGAGCCTGCGGTTGGAGTAGCTGTAGCGGTGTTCGTAGCCGTTGCGGTCGCGGTGCTATCCTCAACCTGCGCTGTAGCCGTAGCCGTAGAAGCGGCGGTCATAGTAGCAGTGTTGGTCGGCTGTGCCGTGGCAGTAGCACTCGGCATGGAAGTGTTGGTAGCGACGGCCACTGTGTTGGTGGGTTGAGGGGTAGACGTTGCCGTCCGGGTTGCGGTGGCGGGAGCGGTAGTATTGGTCGGAATGGCGGTATTGGTGGGGACCACCGGGGTGTTGGTGGGCGGCACTACAACGGGGGTATTCGTGGCCGCGGGCGGTGGGGGTGGGGGCACAGCGCAGTTGTCCTTCACGGGTTGCTGCTTGTGCTTCGACTCGCACACACGCCCGGTGCCGCTGACTGTCACATAGAGCTTGTAAGGCCCCTGGCCCGCCTGGGTGGCGCACACCGTACCGTCTACGTAAATGGTGCTCTTGGGAGGCACCACAACACCGGCAAAGCTGCCCTGCCCTATCTGCGTATTCGAGCGACCTTCCAGCACGACTGTGCCGTCCACGGTCATGGGTGTATCGCCTTCGTTCTTGAGGGGGATAGAGTAATTCGCGCAGCGGTCCGCGTCCATGCAAGCCTTGAAGCTGAGGATAGCGAACTGGCAACCGCCGCCGTTGTCCATAGACTCCCTGGTAGGCTCAGGCTCTTTGGTCGGCTTGGGTTCCTTGGTGGGTTTAGGCTCGTCCGCTGCCTTGGTAGGCTTAGGTTCTTCGGTAGGCTTTGGCTCCTTGGCCTCTTTGGTAGGCTTCGGGTCCTTATCCTTATCCTTATCCTTGTCTTTGTCCTTGTCTTTGTCCTTATCTTTGTCGTTATTGCCATTGCCATTGCCGTTGTCGGCAGGCTGCGCTTGCAAGGCGCTGGCCGCGGCTACTCCGCTGGAGCCGCTGCTCATCAACGACATAAACGGCCCGCTTGACAGCAAGAGCGCGAACACGCTCGCTGAGATGATAATCCATCGCCGGATGGATGTGATGTCCTTATTGGATGTACTGTTCACGACGTAACTCTCCTTGGCTATTCATGTGCGCCCGTAGATAGACGATTGCGCCCGGACGATATTGGTGACGTGTACTGGTAAGGGTATGGGTTGAAAAGCCGGCCTCCACTCTACCCAACCACCCGGTACATCGCAATTAGAGCTGCCATGCGCGACTACCCAGCCTGAGTCGCGAAAGACGCCCACGTGCGAAGACTGCATTCCACATTCCAAACTAGGACGACCCCCAAGAGACAACTGAGCGAGGCTCAATTGCTGGACAAGTGGAAACTGCCTTACAAGTACCGGGGAAAGTAGAGGGGAAAGACCCGGAAGGAGCTGCGCCCTGATGCTAGTATCAATGTTGCTCCGAGATTTACATAAGGCAAAAAATGTGCCAAACCGGCTGTGGAGGCCCGGACCCAGGCACAAGAAGGGGGTGGCACGCGTGCCACCCCCTTCTTCTAGGTTGAGACTGTTAGGGCTTACTTTGACGTTATGGCGTGGTGCAGCCTGGGAAGAATACCACTGACACGATCTTCGACACCTGGCCGCGGGTGGTGTTGGCACCGGGCCGGAAGGTGCCGTCCGAGTAGCCGCCTACAGCCCCACGGGCCGCTACTCGCTCGACAAACACGTAGAAGTCGCTGCTGGGCGGCACGTCTGAGAAGGTCTGGCCGGTGGGCGTGTCGTTGTAGCCCGCCGCGTTAGAGACAATCTTGGCTATCTGCCCCCTGGTGGCGAAAGCGCCGGGGCGGAATGTGCCGTCCGAGTAGCCGCCTATATAGCCCCTGCGAGCCATGCGCTCTATGAACGGGTAGAAAGTTGAGCCTGGCGGCACGTCCGTGAAGGTCTGGCCGGATACCGGCTCGTTGAAGTTGGCGGCGTTAGCCACGATCTTGGAGAGTTGCCCGCGTGTGACGTTGTCACCAGGGCGGAAGGTGTTATCGCCATAACCGCCCAACACGCCCGCGCACGCCAGGCACCTTATGTAAGGATAGAAGGTGCTCCCTTCCGCCACGTCGCTGAAATTGATCGTGCAGGCGGGTGCGCGGTCGGCAAGGATGATGTCCGCCTTGTCGTTGGTATCGTTCGCGACCATCCGATCTGACGTTGTATTGAACGCGATGAACCGCCCGTCATTGCTGATAGCCGGGGCGTAGTTGTACCCTCCACCACTCCTGCTGACCCACTCGGTCGCGCCTGTCGCAAGGTCCCGCACGTAAATGTCGGTGAGTACGTTGGTATCTCCGGAGTCTAGTGACAGGTCCGACTGGAAGGTTATGTAACGACCGTTGCCACTAATGCGCGAGTCGCGGCTCGCTGAGCCGTCGGTGTTAGGCGCGGGGCGTGTCTCGTCGCTGCGCAAGCTGACCAACTGTGTAGTATCGGTCTGGCGATCAAACACGTAGACGTCCTGGATGGCGTCTGTATCCTGCGGGGCAATGTTGCTGGCCTCGCTCGTGTAAGAGACAAACCGCCCGTCGTTACTGATGCTGGCCTCCAGGCTGTCGTTATTGGTCTGGGCACCGCCCTGAGTCAGGCTGACGCGCTCTGTCTGCCGCGTCTCGCGGTCGAACACGAAGACGTCCATCCAGCCATTGGTATCGCCTGCCACCAGGTCGTCAGCCATAGAGTGGTAAGCCACGTAGCGGCCATCGTCGCTGATGCTCGGATTGAAGCTGTGGCCCCTGGTATTGGCGTTGTTGTCGCTGATGAAGTCCACGGAGTTAGTGTCGCGGTCGTATACGTATATGTCGCGCACGCCGACCTCATCCTCCGGTGAAAGTGACCCGTAGGTGTGAAACGCTATGTAGCGCCCATTGCCGCTAATCGCGATGCGATCGACGTTGAAGCCGAACTCCGACGTACCGCCGATGCCTGGAAGCGCAAATTGTGTCGTGTTGGCCTGGCGGTCGCGGATGAACATATCCGGGCCGGGATTTTCATCCCCTGCCACCAGAGTGTCGTCATCCGAGAGGAAGATAACGAAGCGGCCATCGTCGCTCATATCCGCCCGCAGGGTCTGGGAGTCGGCCTCCGCACCTGTATTGGAGACACTGACCATTTCCGTGGTGCCGTTGGTCCGGTCGCGTACAAAGACGTCGAAGTCGAAACCGGTGTCGCCCGCCGCGAGATTTGTGGCATTCGAGATGAACATCACGTAGCGGCCATCGGCGCTGACCGCGTTGGGTGTATTATTGTTGCCGCTGGAGCCGTTACCTTGCTCTTCGTTGGAGTTGATGCTGATAAGCTCCAGCGCGGCCTGTGGAGCCATAGGAGCCAAGGGGGCCGTTGAAGCCTCACCCATCGATTTCTGAGCACTGGATACCGTTGGCTCGCCTGCTCCTACTAGGGCAAGCCCCATCAAGCCCGCGATAGCTAAACTTTGCCACATTGTACGTTGGGTGTTCCGTTGGACAAACACTGCGCTACTCCCTTTCTGAATGAAGTCTGGATCGACTGTTTTACCTACAGATCAAGTGCGCGCCCGACACAACAAGAGCCTCGCATAGCAATAGGAGTTAGACGGCGTATAAGGTTGCTGCAAGCATAGGCTCTACAAGGGGTAATATTATACCATGAGTATGTAGAAAATAGGCAAAATCCAACGAGATGTGCTAGTGAGCAAGACATGCTACATGCTGTTCAATACATAAGCGGAGAACTGCTATAATCTTAGGCAGGAGATATAGCCGCTTATGAACCTGGAGCGTTTTCGACAATCAAGCGCCGGAAAGCTGGTGAAGGTCGGCCAGGGCAACGCTGCTTACTGGGCGTTTGTACCAAACCCACTGCCACCCAGTGTTCCCCTCAGCGATATGGAACTTCTGCGAACCTTATCGGATGCCGACAGGGCCATAGGTGAGCTAGCGGGACTGGGTAGGACAATGCCTAACCCTCAGTTGCTCATTCAACCCTTTATTCGACGTGAAGCAGTGCTGTCTTCGAGAATAGAAGGTACTCAGACAGGAATTGCCGAACTGTACGCTTACGAAGCCGGACAGCTTCCATTACCTGGTATGGAGGCGCGTGCTCCGCAAGATGACGCGCGCGAGGTGTTGAACTACGTTCAAGCTTTACAGTATGGCCTGGAACGAAGGAACACATTACCCATCAGCTTGAGACTTATGAAGGAGATACATTCTCGTCTTCTAAAGGGAGTACGGGGGGAGCGTTTGTATCCGGGTGAGTTTCGTACCACGCAAGACTGGATTGGAGGCGCTACAGTAAATTCGGCCGTGTTTGTGCCACCAGCACCGGCAGAAATGAACGAGCTCTTGAATGACCTGGAAAAGTACATACACAAACCACATGATTATCCGCCTCTCGTGAGACTGGCGATCATCCACCAGCAGTTCGAATCCATACACCCATTTGTAGATGGTAACGGTAGAACAGGCCGTCTTTTGATATCTCTGCTCTTAGTACATTGGGATATGCTTCCGCTGCCTCTGTTATATTTGAGTGCCTTTTTTGAGAGATACCGGCAAGAATACTATAACTTGTTACTTGCCGTCAGCGAACGTGGGGCCTGGCGAGAGTGGGTGATGTTCTTCCTGCGAGGTGTAGCTGAACAAGCCACAGATGCGATCACGCGAGCCAAGAAGCTACAAGATTTGCGAGACAGTTGGAGAGACAAGCTAATACAGAGTACAAGTTCCACAAAACTCTTGGTCTTGTCGGATAGCCTGTTCCAATCGCCAATCATTACTATGAGAGAAGCGCAGAGCTTGTTGGATGTAACCCACCGAACAGCGCAACTAAGTATTGACAGACTGGTGGACCATGGCATCCTGGAACTATTTCATAAAAGCCCCAAAGGCAGACTCTATGCGGCTAGGGAAATAGTGAACATTGTTGCCGCAGACCTGGAATAGTCATGATACTTTTGGGGCGAAAAGTATCATGACTTGAATATGTATGATACTTTCATATCATTTGAAAACAAGGATGAAGAAAGGGGTCGGCACAGCGCCGACCCCTCCGTTTGTCTCTACCCTGAGAGACTTAGTAGTCCATGCCGCCCATGCCCATGCCGCCACCGCCGCCCGGCATCGCAGGCTCCTTCTCAGGGATGTCGGTGATGAGGGCCTCAGTGGTGAGGATCATCGAGGCGATGGAGGCCGCGTTCTCGAGTGCGGAGCGCGTCACCTTCGCCGGGTCCATGATGCCCACCTCGAACAGGTCAACGTACTCGCCCGACATTACGTCGAAGCCGTACTTGTTGCTGTCCTTCTCCTGCTGGGCGCGTCGGATGTTCTGCACAATCACAGAACCATCCTCGCCCGCATTGGCAGCCAACTGGCGGATAGGCTCCTCCAGCGAGCGGCGCACGATCTGCACGCCCGTTGTCTCGTCACCGGAAGCGGTCTCAAGGTTCTTGAGGGCCTCCACGGTGTTCAGCAGGGCCACGCCACCGCCGGGCACCATGCCCTCCTCGATACCGGCACGGGCGGCCGAAAGGGCGTCCTCCACGCGGTGCTTCTTCTCCTTAAGCTCGGTCTCGGTAGCGGCACCCACCTTGATGACTGCCACGCCACCGGCCAGCTTAGCCAGGCGCTCGTTGAGCTTCTCGCGGTCGTAGTCAGAGGTGGTAGACTCCATCAGGGCGCGGATCTGCTCGACGCGGGCCTTGATGGCCTTCTCGTCGCCCATACCCTCGATGATGGTGGTGCTGTCCTTGTCCGAGCGCACGCGGCGGGCGCGGCCCAGGTCGGCCAGTGTGGCGCTATCGAGCTTGCGGCCGACTTCCTCGGAGATCACCTGGCCGCCGGTCAGGATGGCGATGTCGCGCAGCATTTCCTTGCGGCGGTCGCCGAAACCGGGGGCCTTGACGCCCAGCACGTTCAACGTGCCGCGCAGGCGGTTCACAACCAGGGTAGCCAACGCCTCGCCCTCTACGTCCTCAGCGATGATCACCAGGTCCTTGCGGCCCGTCTGGATCATCTTCTCGAGCACCGGCAGCATCTCCTGCACCGAAGAAATCTTCTTGTCGGTGATGAGGATATAGGGGTCGTCAATCTCTGCGATCATGCGCTCGGAGTTGGTGACGAAATAAGCAGATATGTACCCGCGGTCGAACTCCATACCCTCGACGTACTCGGTCTCGAAGCGGAGGCCGCGGCTCTCCTCGACGGTGATGACGCCGTCCTTGCCCACGCGGTCCATCACGTCCGCGATCAGGTTGCCGATCTCAGGATCGGCGGCGGAGATGGTGGCGATGTGGGCGATATCCTCGCGGGTCTCCACAGGGGAGGACATCGCGTGGATGTGCTCCACGGCGGCGCGGGTGGCGATGTCGATACCGCGCTTGAGCAGCATCGGGTTGGCGCCTGCGGCCAGGTTCTTGAGGCCCTCGTGGACCATAGCCTGTGCGAGCACGGTAGCGGTCGTGGTGCCGTCACCGGCCACGTCATTCGTCTTGGTGGCGGCTTCCTTGAGCATCTGGGCGCCCATGTTCTCAAACGGGTCCTTCAGCTCGATTTCCTTGGCGACTGTCACGCCGTCGTGGGTGACGGTGGGAGCGCCGAACTTTCTGTCGAGAGCCACGTTGCGGCCCTTAGGACCCATCGTGGTCTTCACTGCGTTGGCGACTGCGTCAATACCCGCTTTGATCGACGCACGCGCCTCCATGCTGAATTCCAACTGCTTAGCCATCGTTTACCTCCGGTAAATTCTTAATTCTTAATGTTCAATTCTTAATTTGCTCGAAGTCTTAATTCATATCTCAGGACGACGATGAGTAGCCGCCCAATTAAGAATTAAGAATTCAAAATTAAGAATTCGGTCCTATCCAAGGACCGCAAGGATGTCGCTCTCGCGCAGGATGAGGAACTCTTCGCTGGCCTGCTTTAGCTCGGTGCCGGCGTACTTGGAGAAGAGCACGCGGTCGCCTTCCTTGAGTTCCATGGGGGCGCGGGTGCCGTTCTCGTTGAGCTTGCCGGGGCCTACCGCTATCACGATAGCCTCCTGGGGCTTCTCTTGCGCGGTGTCGGGCAGGTAAATGCCGCTCTTGGTTTGTTCCTCGCGCTCCACGGCCTTGACCACAACACGGTCGCCGAGGGGGCGAATGTTGGTCTTTGCCTGGGTTGCTGCATCAGCCATTTCCTGGATACCTCCTGATATTTGGTTATTACTGGACGCTTGTTTTGCAAGCATATCGAATGCGTCGCTGCCATTCGTTCTTTTCAAATTAGCAGACAAACCGTCCGAGTGCTAATTATATAGCAAGTTCCAAATCTTGACAAGGGTTTTTCGGCAGTTTTTTAGCACTTTCCCAAAAGAGTGCTAACAAGAAGCCATCTCAAAGATGAGAATGTTGAATAGTGGAACTCAGTTCCACTCTGTCATTTCTCACTGCGTTCGAAATGACAGAGTGGGGCCATGTGCTCATACCTGAGCCTGCTATTATTGTGATGGCTTCAAGATACTTGCGTATACGCACAACAAGAAGCCATGAACTCTCTTAAACGGAGTTCATGGCTTCTTGTCGTGCCTTCTGGTATTAGAGGCTGCAAGCCTCAGGCCATGTTACGGGTTAATACAGAAGCGGGCGATAGCGAGGTTCTGGCTATCCTCACCCTGGAACGATAAGGCCCAGTTGCCATAGCCTCCAATATCTACAAGGAGTTCATCCAGCCGGATTGACAGAACGACGTTACCAGCGGGGCTAGCCGCGAAGCCTTCATCAGGAGTCTCGGTGCCACCTACCAGGCCATCCGGAGTCGTCAGCCAGTATGACACGTTCTCACCAGGCCTGAATCCGCGTGCCGTAATTCTCAAGATATCGCCCACACGGCCCGAACTTGGATTGGCTTCAGCGTTACGGTTGCCGGAGGTATCGCAAGCCGCGGGCACGGGTGTAGGTGCTCCGGGCGGCAAAGGCGTCGCGGTGGGCGGCGGGGCCTGGCCGATTATCTTGAAGTAGCCAATCGCCGTCCGCCTGGAACTCGTACCTTCGTAAGTAACAGCGTAAACGCCCAGAGGGAAGGCGGAGTTGCTGCTCAGGAACACGCCACCGACGTTGCCTGCGTCGTTCGCTATCACCTGGAAGTCCGCGCCAATCACCGACTGGTCGGGCGCGGTCACATAGATGCCGACGTTCTCGCCCGGCTGGAAGCCGGTGCCGCTGAACTCGAAAGTAGTCCCGCGAGGGCCGCAGTTAGGCCGCACGGTGGCGTTCCTGGCGGCGGGGATGCCGTCGCAGGTCGCGTTGGGGTCGGCCGGGGGTGCGGTAGGCGCGCTAGGCGGCACTGTGGGCGATGGATTGCCGGGGCCGGTGCCGGGCGTGCCCTTTGGCCCGTACTTACGGTCGTACTGGAACCTGCCAAGCAGGGACAGCAACACGTTGTTGGGGGCCTGCAATTCGGGGTGTAGCTCGAACACCGCGCGCTCGAAGTACTGCACAGTGTACGACTTACCGTCAACCGGGCTTACTTCTACGAACTGCTCGGAGATGGGGTAGCCCTGTTGCGCCAGGCCACCGTGCGACTGCCAGTACTGTAGAAAGGCTCCACCCACGCGCTTACCCGTCTGGGGGAAGAGTTGCGATCCAGCGGAGGTGTTGGGCACCTGGCCGCTAGCGCCCTGGTCGCCATACTTCTGCTTGTAGAAGGAGACGCCGAGCAGGGACAGCAGCACGTTGTTGGGCGGCTGCAATTCGGTGTGTAACTCAAAGACCGCGCGCTCGAAGTACTGCACAGTGTACGTCTTGCCGTCAGTCTCCGAGACCTCCTGCATCTCCTCGGAGATGGGGAAGCCCTGCTGCGGAAGGCCGCCATGTGTATTCCAGTACTGTAGGAACGCGCCCTTCACCGTCTTGCCGGTCTCAGGGAAGGTGCGGCTGTCGCCCTGCGCTGAGACCTGAGAGGATCCGGCGGGAGCTAATGACAGCAGTGTCGCTACCAATATAAAGATGGATAACCAGTAGAGTTTCTTGCTCTTCATTGATTTCCCTCGCTGGTGCTAGCCGGAACAATGTCCGGCGAGTAACAATGATCGATGGCTACGCGGGATGCATAGCCGGTGACCGTGGGTACTGAATAGGCACACCTCCCAGGAGGACGAACACAAAAGTGCCAAAGGCGGCCCATTACAGATGTAGTTAGCAATCTCCAGTCGCTCTGCGGCTCTGCAAGATTGGGACCATCCATACGCGCTATTGTCACTGGAGTCAATTAACGCATAAGCCGAACTAAAGTCGCAAGCACCTGAGACGCCATTGGAGGAGCGGCAGGGCAACCTGACCTCTACCGCCCACACTTTTATGTGCCGCTTCAAACGCTTACGGGGTCGCACAGCCCGGATAGAAGGTGTTGGCGACGATCTTGGAGGCCTGCCCCCGCGTGACCAGGTTGCCGGGGCGGAAGTACGGCAGGCTGCCCGCCCCGCAAGGCTCGCCCGGCCCACCGCAAGGATAGCCACTGATGTAGCCCCGCGAGGAGAGTCGCTGTATCCACAAGTAGAAGGGGCTTGTAGTAGGCACATCCTCGAAGCTGCGCCCGGTGTGCGGTTCACTCAAACCCGCCGCGTTCGACACGATCTTGCTCAACTGTCCCCTGCTGGCGTTAGCGTTTGGCCGGAAGTAAGGCAGGCTCCCCCCCCCGCAAGGCTCTCCAGGCCCACCGCATGCGTAGCCACTCATATGGCCCAACCTCGACAGCCTGTTGATCCACATGAAGAAGGGGCTGGTCGTCGGCACGTCAGCGAACATCTGCGCGCCTGGGTCGTTGGTGAAGTCGGCGGCGTTCGACACCA
This sequence comes from Chloroflexia bacterium, assembly GCA_036386675.1. Classification (GTDB taxonomy): domain Bacteria; phylum Chloroflexota; class Chloroflexia; order QHBQ01; family JADMIH01; genus JADMIH01. The sequence goes on from DASVVE010000039.1 coordinate 18,917, forward strand.
CCTTAGCAATCTGGCCCCTCGTGATGTTGTTGTTCACGCGGAAGTAGGGATCGCTAGAGCCGCCGCAAGGTTCGCCCGGCTCGCCGCAAGGATATCCACCCAGGATGTTGCTACACGCCAGGCAGCGCACCGAGTCGTAGTAAGTGCTGCCGGGCGGCACGTCCTCGAAGAAGGCCTGGCACACCACGGCAGTGCGCCAACTTGCGTATAACGAGCGAAGATTGTTGAGGGTCAGGGCGTTGTTGGCCGAGAGCGGGTCGTTGGCGGGCCTGCCTGTGGGGCGGCCGTTGTACAGCACGTCCGGGTTGGAGAAGTAAGCTATACGGGTGCAGGTGTTGGCCGGGCAGCTAGCCTCGTTGGGAGAGGCCATAATTGTGCGGAAGGTGCCCAACACGTCATGGTAGCCATACGAATAGTTGTAGACTCCGGTGTCCCCGGCGCTGGCAACGCGGTCGTGCAGGCCGCCCATGTTGTGCCCAAGCTCGTGGGCCAGGGAGAGGTTGCCCGACGCGCAGGGCACGTGCACCACGCTGAACGCCAGCGCGGAGAAATCGTAGTCCGTGTCGCGTAACTGCCATGCCAGGCCGCAGAAGGAATCATTGGAGATCAACAGCGACACCATATCGGCCCCGTACTGCTCTCGCAACACGTGTGCCTCGTCCGCCAACCCATCCGACGGGTTGGTCAACCTGTTGAGGTCGTCCTCGTACGCATCGGGATCGTCCGGCAGAGTTTCTACATAGTTAGTAAGCCCCTTATACACCAGGTTGAGCCGCATATCGATGCCACTCTGCGCGTACGCGTTGTTGGCTTCCTCCACAGCGAGTTCCGCAACGGCCGCCACGGCTGCGGCCCCACCCTCTTCGCTCTGCGCCTTGGGGGTCCACAGGACTATCAGGTCCACCTCGGTAGGGGCGGAAGGTTGGGAAGGGGCGTGAGTAGCCTTCCCAGCAGCGGGGAAGGTGGCGCTCTTGAGGGACCGCGACATGGCTTCCTGCGCGTGCTCCTCCTCGTTCTCGTAATAGCCCTCCGGGTGCTCGGGCGGGTAGCCCCCGTGATTGACCTTGTAGACCGTGTGCACACCATTCCCGGCGTAGCGTACCTCGTAGGATGCTCCGGGCATGGTGATGTTACCGGCCAAGACCTCACCGTTCACCACCAGTGTGGCGTAGCCATCGGTCACGCCTTGGAGAGGGCCTGCCCACACCACGCTGCCGGAGGGGTTGGTACGGGCGCGCTCGCGGACGGCGGTGAACGCCACGTCGGGGAAGAGATTGAGCGACAGCGCGGCCGCCCCATGCCCCTGTGGATTGGAGAACGGCGACAGGTCCACCGTCACCAGGCGATTGCGGCCCATTGTGGGGCGGGTCTGAGAGCCGGTCGCGCTTTTCTCGGTCGCCTCGCTGAACAGGTCCTTCCCCTGGACGGCCATCGTTCGCTGGGGCTGTGCCAGGCTGCTGGAGGAACCACCGAGGAGCCACAACGCCACGCCTGCCAGTAATAGGAAGTATCGCGTATAAGTCGGGGTGCGACGGTACGATAACGCGAGTTTCGACATGCTATTCTTCTCTTCCTTCGTCTGATCTGTTTGTGTGATGGAGCAGCCCCAAAGCGCCGCATGCGAAAAGAGAGGCTTCTATAAAGAGAGGCTTCTATATCGAAGCATCTTTATTAGAATCACCTGGCAGGGGAGTAGTACGACCTATCGCCAGAAGTCATAGGAGGCCGCACTGGAGTATAGCAATATACAGGCGGAGGGTCAAGCGTTGAAAATAGTAAAATTTGGCCTCAAAATAGTAGTAATTCCTGCGAAAGATAATGTATAATGTTCCAACTTACGGGCAGGCCCATGCCAGTCAGCGAAAAGTGGCGCAATCTCGCTGACCGACAATAGCCCCGCTCTCTTTAAGGTGCGGCTTAAGTGGCGGGCGAAAGTCGGGGCAACGGCATGGAACTTGCTTCTTTGTGGCAGAACGGACTTCCCAATAGTACTCTCAAAAACCATATACCCTACCCGCAGGTAGTACCCTAAGGTTAACACTTTGGAGGTATTACAATGCGCATAGGGCACTGCTATAATCAGCATGCTAGTACTAGGACGACCCTCGCTAGCTTACTGATTTGAGCGGTTGCCACACGCTTAATTTTTCGCCCGGTACGCCTTCGCATGGCAAAGACGCCCTGCCGGGAGTACGTTCGCCTGGCTAACTGCTTTCCTCCGCAGTTACCAGTGCCCCATACAGATGGATTACGAGGACGAACTCTTACCAGGAGCACACGATGAGGCTCCGGCGCGCGGTGAGAGATGGGGGACAAGAGAACGGCACCTGGAGGAACAAGGGTAACAAGGTAAAACGGTAAGGGAACAAGGGAACAAGGGAACAAGGGAACAAGGGAACAAGGTTAGAAAACGACCGGTAGGGACGGAGAACGGCAAGGAACGGAGAAGGCGGCCCAGCACCCGCAGCCAGCCGGCCAGACTCCTAAAATTCGTCAGGAGCCAAGTATGAGTAAGTTCACTATTGATACACCCAAAAAGGGACGCCGCAGCCTCTTCATATTGCTTGCCATACTGGCAGTAGCTGTGCTGGTTTCTGTGTCCGCGCAGCTACTAGCCTCGATGGTTAGCCCGCCCGTCACGCAGACGCAGGCGGCCTCCGAAGAACAAGTTGCGCCCGTTCCCGCGGAGCCGTTGCCCGTTGACGACGAGTCAGGCCCTAAGCCTGGCGAGCCGGAAGGCACCCAGGGCATAAGCGCGAAGGCAATTGACGACCACGAGTGCAATAGCACTGAGTGGCATTTCGTCATTACGCAGGTAAGTAATGAAGGAAGCGCCCCAGGCTCGATCATGGTCAGGTGGGACAATGGCGAGAGCGAGGAAGTCGGTCTGTGGAAGTTCACAGGCAAGACCGCCCACTACTTGACCACCTCCAACATCGATGCGCAGGTAACGTCGGCCGATGCTGATATTTATAGCAGCTGGGGCGGCCAGTTCAACCTGAGCCACGGCCCCTGCGGCAGCAGCGAAGAGCCGAGCCAGACCCCTGAAGGCGCTACCAATACCCCGGAAGCTACCAACACCACGGAGAGCGCCACCAATACCCCGGAAGTGACCAACACTGCCGAGGCTACGAGTACTCCCGGTACTCCACCCGGTGACAGGAAGATCAAGATCTGCCATGCCACCGGCTCGGAGACCAACCCGTACGTAGAGATCGAGATCAGCGAGAATGCTATCCCGGCTCACCAGGATCACCAGGAAGGCGAGGATATTATCCCCGCCCCGGCAGAGGGCTGCCCCAAGCCGCCCGAGAACACGCCGGAATCTACCAATACTCCTGGCGGTCCCACCAACACGCCTGAAGCTACATCTACTCCTGATAATGGCAAGAAGATCAACATCTGCCATGCCACCGGCTCGGAGACCAACCCGTACGTGATGATCGAGATCAGCGAGAACGCTATCCCGGCTCACCAGGATCACCAGGAAGGCGAGGATATTATCCCCGCCCCGGCAGGTGGTTGTCCTATGCCGCCCACCAACACTCCGGGTCCATCAGCAACCTCCACCAACGTGACTTGCCAGGACTGCATGGACGACGTGGAAGTAGTGAACGGCCTGCAGGTAGTTGGTAACAGGGCTTTCATTACCCTGAAGAACAACTCGACAAGCTGCTCGCATGAAGTTGGCCTTGCCTCTTACGAGAGGGTGGACAACAACATCGACAATCAGGTGCTCCACGACTCCGACACCGCGACCCTCGCTCCCGGTGAGCAGGTTACGCTGTCCGTGTCGGTGCCCGATTGCGCGTACCAGGTTGACGCCTTCTGCGGCGACGTCCTGGAGAGCTTCGCTGGCGGCGTGCGCTACGGCGACCGCCTGATCGAGGACGAGGTCAGCACGGGCATGCCGTACTGTGGCGTGGAAACACCCACCAACACGAGCGTACCGAGCAACACCCCGGTACCTAGCAACACCCCGGTGCCCAGTAACACCACAGTGCCGAGCAACACCCCGGTACCCAGTAATACGCCTACCAACACCAGTGTACCTAGCAACACCCCGGTGCCCAGCAGCACGCCCACTAACACAGGCGTGCCGAGCAACACCCCGGTGCCCAGTAATACGCCTACCAACACCAGTGTACCTAGCAACACGCCCACCAAGACCAGCACGCCTACCAAGACCGCAACGGCTACGGCCACCAGCACGATGGTGCCTTGCGAATGCGAGGACGACGTGGTAATGGTGGAGCGCCTGACGGTGGTGGGTAACTCAATCAAGGGTACGTTGAAGAACAACTCCCTGACGTGCTCTCACGAAGTAGGTATCGCTACCTACCAGAAGTTCGATAACATCATCGACAACCAGGTGATCTACGACTGGGAGAGCTATATACTGAAGCCGGGTGAGACCTATACGCTGTGGGCCGAACTCCCCAGTAATCCCACCTGCGCTTACCAGGCTGACCTGTTCTGCGGCCCTGTACTGATGAGCCTCAACGGCCAGCGCTACGGCGACCGCCTGTTCGACTTCAAGCATGGTGGCACCGAGTACTGCTATGTGAGCACCCATACGCCTACCCCTACGGCTACCACGCCCACGTCTACACCTACCAAGACGAGCACGCCTACTGAGACGAGCACGCCTACACCTACCAAGACGAATACACCTACTGAGACGAATACACCTACACCTACCAAGACGAACACGGCCACGCTCCCGCCGTCCACGCCTACCAAGACGAGCACGCCTACTGAGACGAATACACCTACACCTACCAAGACGAATACACCTACTGAGACGAATACACCTTCACCTACCAAGACGAACACGGCCACGCTCCCGCCGTCCACGCCTACCAAGACGAATACGCCTACACCTACGGCTACCACGCCCACGGCTACTTACACCGAGACGTCTACCAACACGCCTACGCCTACGCCTACCACGCCCACGGCTACTTACACTGAGACGAGCACGCCTTCGCCGACGCCTACCAAGACGAACACGGCCACGCTCCCGCCGTCCACGCCTACCAAGACGAATACGCCTACTGCTACACCTACCACGCCCACGGCTACCGAGACGCCCGAAGCGACCGAGACGCCTATCACGCCTACGGCTACTGAGACAAGCGCACCCACGGAGACGCCTATCACGCCTACGGCTACACCTACCACGCCTACGAACACTGCAACCAACACTCCTACTTCTACCCCCACCCAGGTACCTGGGCTGGAGACGCCCACAGTGCTGCCGACGGAAACGGCTACCATCACGCCGGAAATACCTGTGCCGGTTGTTCAGCCGAGATCGACAGAAGTCCTGCCTTTGGAGGCTACAGTAGTACCGAGCAACTTGCAGCCTAGCGTGATTACGCCGATGCCGCCTAGGGAACTGCCCATAAGCGGCCAGGTAGTAGTGATGCTGGTCCTCGGTACCGTACTGAGCGCATCTGCCGCGATCTTCCTGATAGGGTTGTTCGCACGGAGAAGCAAGGCACGCGACGACGAGTTCAACCTTAACTAAACAATTGAAACCTTAGTAAGAAGGGGCCTGGTGTAGACCAGGCCCCTTTTTTCATCCCCTTATAAGGCTGATTTTACACGTAGCGGCTATGCAAAATCCCCTGATTGGCACAGCACTTGCAACAAGATATAGTACTACCAACAGCGATTTGGGCTACGGGCCACCCCCACCGGATTTCCTATTCACACAACTACTTCCCCTACTCATACTTTCACAGGGCGCAACAACCAAAGGTCGGCCCCGGCACATAAGGCACGAACGGACCTGTATCGCTATTGGAACACCACCCTCGGCAGTTAGAAGCGGTTTCCGAGCTACGATAGAGGATTCACGGCTGCACGGGAGGACTAGATGGGTAATGCTACTCGCGGCATACCCGGTTTGAAGAGCGAGGGCGCGCGCTCATCAATCTCGAATACGCTTCGATATCGAACTATAACGGAGGAAGATGAGCAATGAATTTCTTGAAGACGCTATTACCAGGAGGAAAGCTGTTATCGTTTGGGGTGCTAGCCATAATGATGTTGGCAGCAGCTGCTATCCCCACGGCCATGTGGCTGGGAAGCTCGGGCGGCAAGGCAGACCAGACGACACTCAGCGCGCAAGTGGCCCAGGGACAAGACGAGACAGCGACTCCCACCCAGGCCATAACCGGCACGGCTACACTGACGGCCACCGGAACAGTGGAAGCCACGGAAACCACGACGGCAACCAGGACGGTTGAAGCGACCAATACGGTCGAGGCCACCGGAACGATGACGGTTACCCGCACCGCCGAGGCCACCAATACGGTGTCAGCTACCAACACAGCCCAGGCAACTAACACCGCCGAGGCGACCAACACGGCTCAGGCTACCAATACCACCGAAGCCACTAACACCGCCCAGGCGACTAACACGGCGAAGGCGACTAATACAGCCCAGGCCACTAACACCGCTCAGGCAACGAATACAGCGAAGGCGACCAACACGGCTCAAGCTACCACCACATCCGGGCGCAAGGTCACTATTTGCCACGCTACCAACTCGCAAAAGAACCCTTACGTAGAGATCACAGTAGACGAGAACGCCGTTGACGCTCACCGCAAGCATGGCGACATAGTCCCCGCGCCTGCCGGTGGTTGCCCTGGCGTTGCTCAGACCACCCGCACAGCCCAGGCTACTAACACTGCCCAGGCCACCAACACGGCTCAGGCTACTAACACCGCCAAGCCCAGCGAGACGGCGGTAGCTACTAACACTGCCCAGGCGACCAACACTGCCCAGGCAACCAATACGGTCCAGGCTACGGAAACACCTAAGGGTGATGAGGACAAGGCGACCAAGGAGCCTAAGGAAGACAAGGCCACCAAGGAGCCTAAGCCCACCGAAGAGCCTAAGCCAACCAAGGAACCCAAGGAAGAGAAGCCTACCAAGGAGCCTAAGGACAAATAACGGATTGGCACCTTTGATGGCTTAGAACAGACACGCAAGAGGGAGCACCGGGCCGGTGCTCCCTCTTTTTTGCGCCCCGGTCCTCTCTCGCTAATGTATAATGCCCTTATGTATGTCACGAAGGTAGAGAGTGGGAGCGGGTCATATGCTGGCTGAAGAGAACATAGCGGAGATAGAGGGGCTGGTCAGGCCACTGGCCGAGGCGATAGCGGGAACGAAGCGGCTGGTCGTGCTGACGGGGGCGGGCATCAGCACCGAGTCGGGCATACCCGATTACCGCGGCGTAAATGGGTTATGGACGCGACACCCACCCACCTATTACTCCGATTACGTACGCAACCCCGCCGTGCGCCGCCGCTACTGGGCGCGTAGCCTCAACGGCTATGGCCGCTTCCGGGACGCGGTGCCGAACGCCGGGCACAGGGCGCTGGCCGAGATGGAACGGCAAGGCGGGCTGCACTACCTCATCACGCAGAACGTGGACCGGCTGCACGTCAAGGCGGGCAGCACCCGCGTGATCGAGCTACACGGCGAGAACAGCCACGTACAATGCATAAGTTGTGGCTACACGGAACCCCGCACGCAGACGCAGGCCCGCCTCGAATGGGAGAACCGGCATTTGCGCCTCCCCGCTGACGAGACAGGCGAGTCTGAGGGCTTGGTCGTGCCGCTGTGCCCTGAGTGTGGCGGCCTGGTGAAACCCACCGTGGTCTTCTTTGGGGAGAACGTGCCCGCCGACGTGACCTCGCATGCGTTCCAGAGAGTGGAGGAAGGGGATGCCCTGCTGGTGGTCGGCTCCTCGCTCACGGTCTGGTCGGGCTACCGGCTGACGCGAGCGGCCCGGCAAGCAGGCAAGCCCCTCTACATCCTCAACGTCGGCCCCACCCGCGCCGACGAAGAAGCCACACTAAAGATAGAAGCCCCAGCCGGGGCAGCGCTACAGGTAATTACGAATTACGAATTACGAATTACGGGTCGGTCTTGTAATTCGTAATTCGTAATTACCGCCCCGCCCACTCCTCGTATATCCGGTCCATCTGCTCGATGTGGTCGGGGATGTGGCGGGTGTAGACACCTAGCCAGTCGTCCATTGTCATGGTGCCGTTTTCGGGGTGGTAGGTGCTGTGGGACCATGTGGAGTCAGGTAGGTTCTTTATCAGCTTGTAGGTGTTGTTGCGCAGGCATCTGAAGAGTTGCAGGGCGTCTTCGGTGCTCTGGTCGGTGTAGCTCAAAGCCGTGGCCCAGCGGCCCTCGTCGTAGGCCATGACCGCTTCGCCCGGTTCGGCGATGAGGCGGCGGCAGCGGATGTAGCTATTGGCCTCGCTGTCGGTGATGTGTACCACGACCTCGTGTATGCTCCACTCCTCAACGGGGGACTTGTACTGCCACATCTCGCGGGGGTAACGCTCCAGCGCCTGGATAAGCTGCTCGTACGCCCCGCCGTATGCCTCAAGTTGCTGTGTGCGGTCCTCCATCGTCAAAGCCATCTTGTTGCCTCCATCGTGACAGCGCCCGGCGGATAAATCCACGGGCTACAAATACAAAGCCCGCCTTCGCGGGCTAGCCCCAGCTAAATAGGCTCCCTATCTGTCCGGTTCGTTGCGAATGAAAGTGCCGTAGATGCGCTCAAGCTCTTCGTCGGAATAGAAATAGATGACCAGCCTGCCTCCCCTGCGGCTTTTGGAGAGTTGTACCTTCGTGCCGAGGGCGTTGCGGAACTGATCTTCCAGGTCGCGGATGGGGTCGTAAAGCGATTCGCTCTCTACTTCCGCGGACTCGTCCTCTGGAGCCTCTTCCCCGGCAGCCGCGACTTCGGCTAGGCGGCGGGCAAGGGCCTCTACCTGCCGCACGCTCAGGCCCTCGGAGGCTATGCGTTGGGCGAGTTGCAGCTGCTGGTCGGCGTCGGGCACCTGTAGCAGGGCGCGGGCGTGTCCCTCGCTCATGCTGCCTGCGGCTAATGCCTCTAATATGGCCGGGGGCAGCCTGAGCAGACGCAACGAGTTGGCGACCGCCTGGCGGCTCTTACCCACCCGGTCGGCTACCTCGTCCTGCTTCATGCCGAAGTCGTCCACCAGCGCCCGGTAGGCCGTCGCCTCTTCCAGGGGATTGAGGTCGGCCCGCTGCAAGTTCTCGACCAGCGCCAGTTCGAGCATCCCCCTGGACGACGTTTCTTTGACGATTACCGGCACCCGCTCCAGGCCCGCCAGCATAGCGGCCCGCCACCTGCGCTCACCCGCAATCAGGTTGTAGCTGCCCTCCTTGCCCGCCTGGGTAACCACCAGTGGTTGCAAGACCCCGTGCTCGCGTATAGAAGCGGCGAGGTCCTCCAGGTCTTCAAGATCGAATGTGCCACGAGGCTGCCGGGGGTTGGGCGCGATGCTATTCACGGGCACCGCAAGCACGCCCGCCTGCGTTGTTGGCTGCTCGGCTACGGTCTGAGGGGAAGCGTCAGTCGTTGGGGTGACCTGGGACGCGGTTTCTGTGGTCGCTTGTGGTGACGCTGGGATGAGGGAATCGAGGCCACGTCCCAGCCCGCCTTTATGCTTGGGCATCGCTGCTCACCTCCTCGGTGGCCTGTTCTGCCTCACCGACTCCGCTGCGTGCCGCCAGTTCGTCCGCCAGCATCGCATAGGCTATAGCGCCCCGCGAATTAGGGTCGTACTCCAGGATGGTTAGGCCGTAGCTGGGGGCCTCGCTCAGGCGCACGCTGCGGGGCACCAGCGTCTCGAACGCCTCGCGGGGGAAGTGGCTCTTCACTTCCTGCACCACCTGCGCCGATAGATTCGTCCGGCTGTCGTACATGGTCATCACTATGCCGAGTATATAGAGATCTTTGTTCAGGCCGCGTAGCACCAGTGAGATAGTATTGGTAAGCTGCATCAGCCCCTCCAGCGCCAGGTACTCGCATTGCAGGGCGATTATCACCGCGTCGGCGGCCGTGAGCGCGTTCAGGGTGAGCAGACCCAGCGAGGGGGGGCAGTCTATCAGCACGAAGTCATAGTCGTAGCGCACAGGCTCCAGGGCCGTCCTGAGCCGGTATTCGCGCTGCCCCTGCTCCTGCCCCGCAAGCTCCACCTCGATGCCCGCCAGGTCCACCGAAGAGGGCAGCAGGTATAGACCGCCGCGGAAAGGTGGGCGGTCCACGTGTACAACGGCCTCCGAAGCGGGCGCGCTGCCTTCCAGCACGTCATAGAGGGAAGGTGCCTCGCGCTGCTTGTCAACGCCGAGGCTGGAAGTGGCGTTGGCCTGCGAATCGGCGTCCACCAGGAGCACGCGATAGCCACCGGCGGCGAGATAAGCGGCAAGGTTGACGGCCGTGGTGGTCTTCCCCACGCCGCCCTTCTGGTTGGCAAAGCAGTAGATGCGCCCCTTCCGAGGGCGAGAGTTGGCTTCCACTGGGGGATATTATAGCACAGCCGTTGGGTGCAAGAGACGAAACCGAGTCACGCCAAGATGATAAGGATTATTCACCGCAGAGACGCAGAGAGCGCAGAGGTTACGCTGAGATTATGATTGTTTAGAGGAGGATAAAGGCAGTAGCTTACTGTACAATGCTGCCCCTGCTGAGAACTCCCTCTAATCTCCGCGTAATCTCCGCGTCCCTTCGGCTTCGCTCAGGGCAGGCTCTCTGCGTCTCTGCGGTGAATAATCCTTCATTTCTCTTGGCGCGCTCTTGGCGCCCTTGGCGCCCTTGGCGCCTTGGCGGTTTCGTCGCTTAGGACTGGTGGCTATGCTATAATACGCGCGGGTCAGGCCCCTCATGGGGGCGAGAGGAGTGGAAAACTTCAGGTATGCGGGTGGCGTTCTTCGATCCGGTGTCGGGGCTTTCGGCAGAGATGATACTCGGTGCCCTGATCGACGTGGGCGTGCCCCTGGAGTCGTTGAGGGCCGAGCTGTATAAGCTGCCCCTTGCCTCTTACTCGTTCGACATGGTCAAGGCTTTGAGGCAGGGTGTCACCGGCACGTATTTGGAGGTGGGTACGGGGCCAGGGTCGCTCAACGGAGTGGCCCAACTGACCGGACGCCTCGGCAGGTATAGCGTCGCCACCCAGCCCGACACCAGCCTGGAAGTCGCCGCTATGCTGCGCATGATACTTGGCAGCAGCCTGCCCACGGCGGTACAGCAGGGCGCGGTCAAGGTGCTGAGGAAGCTGGCCGAGACGGAATGCGAATTTGCCTCCCTGCCACAGCGTGACGGCAAGCCCGCGGACCTGTGGAACGTGGAGACGCTGGTGCAGGTGGTGGGCACTATGTCGGCCCTCAACATGCTCGGTGTGAACAGGGTAGACTGCGCCGCCTTCGGGGTGGGCTGCGACTACGACAACCTGCCTTCCCACGAGCGCCTGGGTATAGCCCTCCTACGCCGCACCCCGCGCGCCTGCGACGAGAACAAGCTCGACAAGGGCTACGTAACACTCACCGGCGCGGCCATCATGGTGTCCATCGTCACCACCTTCGGCACGATACCCACCATGCGAATCGACGGCGTGGGATACGGGGCAACCAGCACACCGGAGACGGGCCGGTCAGGTCTCATTCGCGTGCTGGTAGGTGAGACAACGGCCCGCCCCACCGACGAGTCGCAGACCACCATCCCCCTGAGGCTCACCCCCACCAACGGCCACCACGCGGCCCCTAACGGCGACACTCCCATAGTTGGCAGCCACCAGCAGAGCGGCAGGCATAGGATGCTGAAACGTGAAACGTGAAACGTGATGCGGCTTGTGCTATTTGGTTCGTGGATGCCGGGATGAGGGTATAGCAGGACCCTGCTCACCTTTGTCATTCTGAGCGTAGCGAAGAATCTCGTCCTCCACGAAGGTATTTCCCCTTTCTACGCGCACCTATTGACCATTAGAAAGGTGCCACTTGGGTGCTGAGGGACGAGATTCTTCGCTACGTTCAGAATGACACGGGTGGGACTTGGTCCGTAAGCACCACCTTGTTCCTATTCACGCACCAACTAACACAAGCCGCATCACGTTTCACGTTTCACGTTTCAGAACCACGTTTCAGCCCACAACTCCCCTCTGCCTCATGTACTGCAACACCAGGTCTTCAAAGGGCAGGTCGGTGGTGACTTGCAGGTAGTTGATGCCACGGCGGCGGCAGAAGGTCTCTATGCCGCCCTGCCACTGCTCGAACTTCTGCTTGTAGAGGTCGAGGATGCCGCTTTCGAGGCTCACCTCCTGGGTGGCCCCGGTCTCGATGTCGCGCAGGCGCAGGTCGCCCATGAGGGCCAGTTCGGGGTTGACCTCGGCTGGGGCCAGGACGTGCACAAGGTGGACCTCATGCCCTGCCGCCTGTAACGCCTTCAACCCCTCCAGGCCGCCCCCTTCCACCAGGCAATCGCTGAGCACGTAGAGTAGGCCGGGGTAGCGCGCCTGGGAAGCGTACTGCCGCAACGATGTATCCAGGTCGGTCTCACCTTCGGCTCTCACGCCCGCCACGAAACGCAGGAGCGACACGGCGTGGCCCTTCCCCCTTACTGCCGAATGGCGCTGCACGCCTGCCTTGCTGATGCCCGCCACCGCCAACCGGTCCAGGTTGGAGAGGGAGATGTAGCCGAGGGCGGCGGCCACGCGCTTAGCGTATACGAGCTTGTTCTGCCCGCTCGTATCCACACCCTCACTGCCCTTCACCACCGGCCCGTGCGCGTCGATGCCCTGCCCTTTATCGACCATCCCTACCGCCGAGGTGAGCGTCACCGCGTTGGGGTCGCCCCAGTCCATCGACTTGCTGGCGTCTATGAGGATATGGACCGTGATGTCCTCCTCCTCCTGGAAGAGCTTGAGGAAGAGGCGCTCCATGCGGGCGTAAGCGTTCCAATCGACGCGGCGCAGGTCGTCGCCCGCGGCATAGGTGCGGTAGTCGGCAAACTCCACCGACTGCCCGCGCCTGGGGCTGCGCCGCTCGCCCTTCATCCGCCCCGCCTTGAGCTTCCGGCTGATGAGGGACAAGCGCTCCAGCTTGCGCATGAACTCGGCATCGAACAATTGTGAGTAAAGCGACTGTACGCCAGGGGTTACTTGCATAATCACTCCGTTACCAACTCGCGCCAGGCGGCGAGGGCGTTACCTACGGTGTCGGGCTGCCACTCCGTGTCGCCAGAGAACTGCATGGCTGTGGTGCCATCCTGCCAGAGACCGCCCATTGGCGCAAGGGCCAACTCCGCCAGCCGCCGGTATAGCTCGAACTTGCGGGCGCGGTCCGGCTCGGCCAGGCAGCAGCGAAAGAGGTCCAGGTACTCAGGGTCATGAGCGGCAAGGTAGCGGATGTCGTGCTTTTCGCCCAGCGAGGGTAGACCCCGCAAACTGAAATACGCCTGCCACACCTCCTTGACCGTATAGAGCAGGCGCAGGTCCACCGCGGTCGCGTACACCGGGTCGGGCGAGGCTAGCATGCGTTGTGTCTGGGCGAGATTGTAGTTCACGCTGAACCACGTCTGGTGCAGTTGCAAGTCTGTCTGAGGCTCGAACCAGTCCTGCCATTCTCGCTGGCAAAACTTGTCTTGCACCCGCGACAGCAGGTCGGAGCGGTCGAAGTCGATACGTCCAGTCTGCAACCACCGTATCACCGCCGCGTCAATATCGACCGGGTGCAAAGGCGGCTCGGCATAGAGGAAGCCTTCTAGCTTCTCCGTAGACGCGAAGTAAATCTCCGCGAGGCGATGGTCAATCTCGGTCGCAACGAGGTAAAGGGGCGCGGACATATCGTTCAGCACCACGAACAAGTCGTAGTCGCTGGCCGGGTGCATGTCGCCGGTGCCACCCGACCCCATGACCAGGATGCCGTCGACTACGCGCTTCCTCGACAAGCGTGCGATAACCTCATCTAGACCCAAGTCGATTGTCAGCGGGCCGAGGGTGGTAGGTGTGCTGATTTTGCTTTCCAGGTTGTGTCGCACTTCGCTCCTCGGGTGGGAAAGCTATATAAGGGCTACGAGGAGGCACCCCTGCTTCAAGCGCATACGCGGGTACGGCCTCGACACTCCATACACAGAGACACGCGGCGGGGGGTTCACTATACACCTGGAGTCTACAGCCAATACAGGATTCCGGCAATTCCACCACAATCACGTAAAGCCCCACTGCTAGGCTATGAGGAACCAAGCCCCACCCTGTCATCCTGAGCGCAGCGAAGGATCTCAAGAAGGCGGGCAGCCGAGATGAAGGAACCCAAGCAATTCTATGTCTACATCATGACGAACAGCACACGCACGCTCTATACGGGCGTCACGAACAACCTGATGCGGCGAGTATACGAACACAAAGAAGGTGCGAAGGCTGGCTTCACCAGCAGGTACAAAATCGGATGGCTCGTCTACTTTGAGGCGACGGACGACGTGCGTGATGCAATTGTGAGAGAGAAGCAGATCAAGGTCTGGCTTCGAGTTAAGAAAATCGCGCTAATTGAGTCGCTCAATCCGGAGTGGAGGGATTTGAGCCTGGACTGGTGAACACATGTTCAACATTGTACCCGGCCACCTTCTTGAGATCCTTCGCTACGCTCAGGATGACAAGAGGGGCTTTGGGTACTGAATTGGTGAAATAGCGGCTCTCAGGCAGTAAGACTTAGCTACAGGACGGCGAGGCTTGAGTGCCGATACAACTGGGAGCTTATGAAGCTGTATGACAAAAGAGGGGCTACACCATGCCGCATAACTCACCCGTTCCAAACGGGCGCTCCAACTTCACCATCAAGGAACTGCCACTCGACGCCAGGCCCAGGGAGAAGCTGAAGGGGCTAGGGGCTGGGGCGCTGTCCGAGTCGGAGTTGCTGGCGATTATACTGAGGGTGGGCACGCAGGGTGAGAGCGTGGTAGACCTGGCGAACCGCCTGCTGGTGACGTATGGCGGGCTGGTGGGGCTGTCGCGGGTCTCCTTCCCGGAGTTGTGCGGAGTGCACGGGCTGGGTGAGGCCAAGGCGTGCCAGTTGAAGTCGGCGCTGGAGCTTGGAAGGCGGCTGCTGCTGGCCCAGCCGGAGGAGCGGTTACAGGTGCGCTCCCCCGCCGATCTGGCTCCCCTCCTTATGCTGGAGATGGCTCCACTCGACCAGGAGACGTTGCGGGTGGTCTTGCTGAACACCAAGAACCAGGTCATCCGGTTCGTTGACGTCTACCGGGGTTCGCTCAACTCCTCGCTCGTGCGGGTGGCAGAGGTGTTTAAGGAGGCGGTGAGGGTGAACGCCGCCGCTATCATCGTGGCCCACAACCACCCAAGCGGCGACCCTACCCCTTCGCCCGAAGATAGACTTGTCACCGAGCAGATAGTCGCGGCGGGTAAGCTGCTGGAGATAGAGGTGCTGGACCACCTGGTAATCGGAGAGCGCAGGTACGTCAGCATGCGCGAGAAGAGGCTGGGATTCAAAAGCTGAACGCCAGCCTCTCAGGGCCAGTTGCCGGAGCAAAGTGAGCGGGCACCGAAGTACCTGCTCACTTTGCTAGTGCTAACTTATGGCCGTGTGGTATTGGAGCACTGGGGGAAGAAGGTGTTAGCGGCTATCTTGGCAGCCTGTCCCCTCGTGACGGGGTTGTTCGGACGGAAGTATGGCCTCCCTTCCTCTCCGCACTCTTCTCCCGCACCACCACAAGGATAACCTCCTACTATTCCCCTGACGAACAACCGCTCTACGTACACGTAGTACGAGGAGGGTGAGGTACTGGGTGGTAAGTCCTCGAAGCTCTGGCCCCCGGCACTCTCATCGAAGCCTGCGGCGTTAGACACTATCTTGGACATCTGCCCCCTCGTCGCGTTGGCACCCGGTCTGAAGTAGGGCATGTTGCCATTGCGGCATGGCTCACCTGGACCACCGCACGGGTACCCACCCATCACTCCTTCGTTGGAGAGCCTGTTGATCCACTGGTAGAAGGTACTACCGGGTGGCACGTCCTCGTACTTCTGAGGTCCTGGGTCACCACTTGCACCTGAAGCACCTGCTACCACCTTGCTAATCTGGCCCCTGGTGATCTGGTTGGATGGCCTGTAGTACGGGTTGTTGTTGTCGCCGCAAGGCTCCTGTTGGCCGGTCTCAGGGTTGGTGCCTCCGCAGGGGTAGCCACTCACGATGCCTCTGCATGCCAGGCACTGCACGAACGGGTAGAACGAGGCTTCCTCTGTAGAGGGTGGCACGTCCTCGAACTCGATCGGGCATGCCGTCGCTGTTACCGTGGAGGTTGCGGTACGCGTAGCTGTGGAAGAAGAGCTAACAGGTATCGTCGTCGCAGTGGCTGTGCGGGTGGCAGTGTTGGGAGGCGTGCCTGTACTGGTGGCGCTGACCGCAACGTTAGTAGCGGTGGTGGTCCTCGTTGCGGTACTGGACGCTATACTCGTGGGCGTGGCGGTCAGCGTCTGGGTAGCGGTAGGTGGTGTGCCGGTTGCGGTGGCTGTTGGTGTACCCGTCATGGTTGACGTGACGGCGGCTGTACCTGTGGGTGTGGCCGTATTGCCCCCGCACGGTGACAATGTGAAGGTTAACTGGCGATTAGACAACACAGTCGCCGTATCACACGAGTACTGAGTGGATGCTCCAATGTCTCTTTGTACTCCTATAGTCGCGCCGTTGCCGTTCTGCACTACGTTGCCATAGACCAGGTCGAACTTCGTTTGCCCTTCGTACAGGCGAATTTCAAAGTTTGCCGGTGTGTTCGCCTCGCCTAGGACCTCCGCACGCCATTCCACATTGAGTATGCGGTTAGGCGCGGTGCCACTCACCGACGTGAAGATGCCACAATCTTCGCAATCGGTAATTATGTCATCCCAGTAGGCCACTATACCGTACTCGAAAATCGGCACCGGCAAACAGGCGTTGCCGAATGCGAAGTCGGTAGTCTTGAACTGCAAATTGCCGTTTGAACTGAGGGTAGCATTGGTGAAGGTACCATCGTACAGGTTCACCGGGAAAGGCAGGGTAATAGGCACCGAGCAGTCATCGCAGTGGTTGCCCACGTCCGTGGTGCCGGGCACCAGGGTGCCACTTAGCGTAGTCGTGTAGGTATAGTTGGAGCAGGACACAACCGTGGGCAGAGGGGTGATGGTAGGCGGAAGCGTGGGGGTTGCGGTGGGTGGCGTTCCCGTAGCAGTGGGCACGGCCTGGCCGCATGAAGGGAACTTGAACTTGCCTATCCGCGTCTTCCAACTGCTGCTGGAGGTAGCTGAATAATACTCGGTGGTATACCAGAAGGTACAGTCGTCCGTGGGGTCCACCACCATGCCACTATAGTCACCCCAGCGGCCGCTCGAATGGGTCTGCGAGCCGCTGCCCGCCATCAAGGTAGCTTCGCCCTGGCCGAGCACGCCCAGTGCGTCGGACGCTAGGCGGCCCGCGTAGCGAATTGACGGGAATACAGAGCTGGACGAGACGCTGTAGCCGATGGCGATGTTGCCGTCACGGTCCGTAGCGGCGCTGCCCATCCAGCGGTGGAGGGTATCGGGGGCGTAGGTGCCCTGCTGGTAAATGAAGGGGCTGGTGTTGGGATTGCGGACCTCATACCAGCGAATAGCCGACTGGTCGCCGCCCACGTCTACCGTGTGGTTGGTCACGAGCATCTCGTGGGTGCCCATGTTGCGGTAAGCGAGCCTGTACATTGTATGGTCGCCAAGGGTGGTAAGCTTCTGGGTTGTGTTCGGCTGAGGCACGCAGGGGCCGTTGCCACATAGGTTGGGATCGTAAGGCGCGGTGGTTAGATTTATAGGGCCTGTCAGGGACGATTGGGCGGGGGCGGCCCAGTCCACATGGAACTTCCACAGGCGCAACCGGTCGTTACTGCCCGCGACGGTGGCGAAGTAGTTTGGCGACCCGGCGGGTGGCGGCGTGGTGCCTTCCATATCGGACGGTAGAATGCTGGCGTAGAAGTTACCGGGGTTGAACTCCTGGTAGGTGGCAGTCTCGCCGTTGAGCATCTTAGCGCGGTCAAAGGCGATCATAGAGGGCCGGGCGAAGCCGCCGGAAGGACCAAAGACGTTGGCCGTCATGTAGTAGCCGTCGGGCCATATGCCGTACTTCTGATAATCATAGAAGTCGGTGTTGCTCAACGCGAACTGGTAGCGCCAGTACGCACCCGTTGGATCGCCCGTCTTGGAAATGGCCGTACACTGGGAGTAAGGCGGTGCGGTGGAGGTAAACTGGTTGATGAACCACCTATCGGCCAGCCTGTCGTAGAGGACGATAGGATCGCCGTCGTTAAGTGCCTCACACGTGTTACCGAAACCGGTGAATATGGTATTGATATCCGCGACAGCCTTGGCAACGGTGCCGTCCTTGTTCCATATCTGGAAGGCCGAGTTCACCGTCTGTATGTAGTGGTTGGGGCCAACAGCGCCGTTGGTGTCGGGCGGGAGGCAGGCGCAGGCGCTGGTGCTTGAGCTAATGCCTTCAAACGTGAGGGTGGGCGTGACCATCGACAGCGGCCCGAAGAAGCGCTGGACGACAGTATCTTCGACCGGCGCGCTATTCATGGGGAAGGGATTGGGGTTCTCCGGAGCTTCGGCTTTCCGAGGTTGGGGCGGCCTGGCCGGTATGTCGCGCAGCGGAGGGGAGCTGTCGTGCTTGACCTCCTGCACTACGCGCACGCCGTTGGCATATTGCTTCTCTGCCGGCGGGTTCTGAGCGGCTGGAAGGGAAGCAGGCAAAGAGCCACTGGGCCGCGAAATACCCGGAGTGAAAGGGCTACCCGGTGAAGCAGCCTGCTGCTCCTGCGCGTTGACCAGCCAGGAAAGGCAGGCAATCGAGACCAGCAGCACCGCCAGTCCTAGTACGCGACTACGTACCCCGACACTATACAGGTTACGAAACATGAAGCTACCCCTTTCCTGGTAAAAGCAAGTACGCTACCACATGGCCGGTCGCAATGCAAGCATCAGGATAGGGTGGCGCGTGGCACCCGGTGAGTGAGAGCACGAAATGTACCACGGGTTAGATAGTCTCACCAGCCCTAAGGCCAGGCTCCCTCTCGCTATTTCCTTGCGGGCGTCTCGCAGCTTGGGAAGAAGACCGTCGACACGATCTTGGCGGTTTGCCCCCTCGACAAGTAAGCACGAGGTCTAAAGTAGGGCTTATTCTGCTCATCGCAAGGCTCGCCAGGCCCGCCACACGGATAGCCGCTTATGGCTCCTGTCGCGTACAGGCGCTGTACTGACGCATAGTAGGGGTTGTCCAGCCATACATCGGTGAATTGCGGCTGCATACCGTACGGAGGATCAGGGAGACGCGCCGCCTGGGAGACAATCTGGGTCATCTGTGCTCTAGTGGCCCTGTTGCCGGGCCGGAAATAGGGGCGCTCCTGCCGGTCACAAGGCTCGTCCTCCAGCGTCTGGGGGTTCTCGCCGCCGCAGGGGTAGCCGCCAACCACCCCGCGCTCGTTCAGCCTCTCGACATAGAGATAGAAGGTGCTGCCGGACGGAATATCGCTGAAAGTCTCGCCCTCCACAGGCTCGTTGAAGCCCGCCGTGTTCGCCACGACCTTCGATAGCTGCCCCCGCGTGACGTAGTTGCCTGGGCGGAAGTAAGGGCTGCCCATGCCACCGCATGGCTCAGGTTGCCCCGTCTGAGAGTTGGTGCCTCCGCAGGGATAGCCACCCAGCACGCCTCTGCAAGCAAGGCACCGCACGTAAGGGTAGAAGGAGCTTACCTCCTCAGAAGCAGGCACGTCCTGGAATTCGATTGGGCATGCTGTGGGCGTCAGCGTTGCAGTGGCTGTGGACGTAAGCGTTGCGATAGCTGTGGAAGTAGGCTGCGGGCCGCCCGAGGGGCCAAGCTGCTGCCAATGGAGGGGCAGGGTCTGGCGCATGTGCTCGTCGGCGGTGTTCCAGTTGTGCCCGCCCTCAAGCACGTTGGGCAAGTTGTTCGTGACGCCCTTGGCAGTGAGCTTCTCCATCAGGTGCTCACCCCGCAGATGGTTGGCGTTGTTCGGCTCGCTCGTGAGTGCGCCGTACTGCACCATCCAGTAGAGGCTTTGCATCTGCTCCGGCGTGCTGTTGCACACGAGGTTAGGCCCGTTGTTCTGGGCCGCGTAGGCGTTGTCACGAGGCTCCCCGAACACCGGGTCGAACATGTCGTTGCGGTAAGTCTGGTCGCGCAGCTCGTCCACGTTCTGGCAACTGGCGTCGGCGTAGAAGTGGGTACCGTCAAACAAGCCCACCGTGCGGAACATATTGGGGTACTTGGCGGCTATCTTGGCGCTCATGTACCCACCCAACGAGAAGCCATCCACTCCCCGGCCCATGCGGTCCGCCACCGTGCGGTAGTTCGCGTCCACGTAGGGCACAAGCTCGTCCTTGAAGTAGTCCTCGAAGCGGCCGGTGCCAACGCCCGACTCGCTCGTCAGTTCGGGCATGCGGAAGTTGGTGAGCATACCCGAAACCGCGTTGTTGTCGCTGCTGATGCCCGGAAAGACCAGGATCATCGGGCCAACATCCCCGGCGGCGAGCAGGTCTTCGTATTCATCAATGACGTTGCGGCCCCCACGCGACCCATCCTCGTTCTTGTTGATCCACTCCTTCTCGTGCCCCCGGAAGAGGTACACCACGGGGAAGCGCCACGTCGGCTGCGTCGAGTAGTTGGGCGGGGTGTATACGTAGAACTCCTTGGTCGCTCCTAGCACTGTACTGGTAAATGTCACCTTGTGTGCGCGGTCGTCGTAGCCGGAGTCTGGTGCAGGCCCGCCGCAGAAGTCGGCCCACTTGGCTACTGTGGCCTCGATTGTCTTGTCGATGACAATCAGGTCGGCCCGGTTCTCCAGCTCGCTACAGTCGGCGGCTTTCTCCCCCTTCTCCCAGGTGCCCCTGGTGAACTTGAACTCCATGTTCCTGTCGGTCGTCACGGTGACGGTGCCGCTGGCGTGCAAGCCGTTGCGGGTGAGAGGAGTAGCGCCGGGGTCCCAGCCCTGGAAGTTCCCGGCGACGTAGATGGTATCGCCGGGAGGGGTCTCAGGCGGCAGGGTGACGGAGAAGGTGACGCGGGCCTCACCTATTTCGGGGGCGGCCTGGGTGAAGATGGACCTCAGTGGCGCGCTCGAAGTTGCCGAGGTCGATAGGGCGGCCAGCAAAGCCAGCAAGCAAAGTGCAGCCAGCAGGGAGAAAGTCTTTTTCATGCGGTCCTTTCTAATGGGTCAGGCGGCTAACACCTTGAAGGGCTTTGAATCGGGTGCGAACGTTAGGAAACGGCTCACTTTACCCTCCGTTTTGAACGTAGATCTTCGATTTCTTGATTAAGCTCTCGCGAGCTGGCTTCGTAATCAGGGTCACTCAGGTCTAAAGCGAAGAGTTCCTCCAACAGCTTGATCTCCTGCGGGTTCTTTATGCATTCCTGCGTGAAACCCGTCGCAACGGCGACCGGCTGCGTGTACTAACTCAGCAATCGGACCGGCTCGAAATTTGACGATCTCCGCTCAGCCGTCAGTGAAGCTACAAGCAAGATCCCAATCAATAAGGCTATGATACCAAGTGCAACCGTCTGCCCGACGCGCTGCCGAAATGGTAGCCCCTTGTGGCTCCGCATGAAAGTACCTCGCACGAGTACTGTAGCGTCAGATAATCCCTGGACTTTGCAGCGAGCTAACTGCAAAGAACATGCCTTCACCGCAATCTCCGCGCCTCAGACACCAGGAGCACGCGGTGCGGTACGGCATGAATGTTGATTTAGAGGGCCTCTATATCCACCCTCTCCAGGAGAAGCAACCATGCCGCAGCAACAGACCCTCACTCTCCCACCCGGCTCCCAAGCGCAGCCCGACCTTACCGGCGGTACGATTTTCTTCATCGGCACCGCTACCGTGCTCTTGCGCTTCGCGGGGTTCACCATACTGACCGACCCCAACTTCCTGCACAGCGGCGAGAAGGTGCGCCTGGGCTACGGTCTGCGCTCCACCCGCCGCACCAACCCGGCGATGGAGATAGAAAGCCTGCCGCCCCTCGACCTGATAGTGCTCTCCCACATGCACGAGGACCACTTCGACCGCGTGGCCGAGAAGAAGCTGGACAAGAGCACGCCCATCGTTAGCACCGCGCACGCTGCGGCCGCGCTCGAAAAAGCAGGTTTCACAGCGGCCCGGAGCATAGACAAATGGGAGTCGCTGCTGGTCACGAAGGGGGACGTACAGCTTCGCGTAACCGCCATGCCAGGCGAGCACGGGCCTGGCTTCCTGTCGAAGGCGCTCCCGCCGGTCATGGGCAGCATGCTGGAGTTCAGCAGCATGGGTGGGGCCAACCTGTTCCGCATGTACATCACCGGCGACACCCTAATCCACGAGGCGCTGAAGGAGATACCCCGCCGCTACCCCGACATCGACCTGGCGCTGTTGCACCTCGGTGGCACCAGGGTGGCGGGCCTCCTGCTCACGATGGACGGCGTGCAGGGCGTGCAGATGCTGAAGATCGTCAAGCCGCAACTCGCCATTCCCATCCACTTCAACGACTACACGGTGTTCAAGTCGCCTCTGCGCGATTTCGCGAGGGAGGTGAAGGCGGCAGGGCTTGAGCGGCAGGTGCGCTACATCAAGCACGGCGAGACGTACAGGTTCAACATGCCGGAGGGGAGAGGGTAAGGACGATATTGCTTCTGACCGGATGTAGCGTGCTCTAACCCTTGGCATGTGCCGTAGCGTTCGACATAGGGACCCAGGCCCCGCCCTTGTCATTCTGAGCGTAGCGAAGAATCTCGTCCTTCTGCACCCAAGTACCACCTTTCCTTCAGCAACAGAGTCCCATAAGAAAAGCAAGAAAAGCGCAACATCCCGGTAGAGGACGAGATTCTTCGCTTCGCTCAGAATGACAAAAGGGGGCCTGGCGCGGGCTATTCAATTATGTTGCAGCGCGAGCACACAAAATAGATGCTACATAGGGGTGATGCAGAAAATGAAAGGCGGCAGGAGAGAGTCTGCCTGCTATAATGGCTACGAAACTGCGTAAGATATAGCCCCGTATCTACGATAAGCGGTTAGAGGTGTGGCATACACCGCGAACGACTGTCTAACCGGAGCATACCTTGTTACGAGTAGCCGAGCAATTCAGCATTGAGAGCATCCTGCCCACCGAGAGGGCCAGGCTGGTGCGTTTCTGCGGCCACCTTTCGGGCAGCCGGGACGCCGCCGAAGACCTGGCCCAGGAAACCCTCATCGAGGCGTGGCGGCACCGCGACAGGTTGTACGACCCGCAGGGCCACCAACAATGGCTCTCCGCCATAGCCCGCAACGTCTGCATGCGCTGGCGGCGGGCACAGGGCCGCGACATAGAGCACATAGTCCGTCCCACCGGCCCGGACGAAGAACCCCTGAGCATCGAGGACATACCGGACGCCGGCTTTGACCTTGAGATCGAGTTGGAGCGGAGCGAATTGGCCGACCTGCTGGACCGGGCTATGTCGCTCCTGCCCCCTCAGACCCGGACCGCGCTGGTGGAGAAGTACGTCGAAGAGACACCCCTGGCCGAAATCGGGGCGCGCATGGGCATCAGCGAGGGCGCGGTGGCGGTGAGGCTGCACCGGGGCAAATTGGCATTACGCCGCCTGCTTGCCAACGAGCTGAGCGACGAAGCGGCAGCCTATGGCCTGGTGGACGTGTGGGACGTTGACTGGCAGGAGACGCGCATCTGGTGTCCGGGTTGCGGGCAGCGCCGCGCCCTGCACAGCAACACGCTGAAGAACCGCTACGGCAGGTTCATACTGCACTGCCCCGACTGCTTCCCCGCCTTCCCCGACATGCCCATCACTGTCTCGCACACCGACATCTGGAACGAGGGCATAAAAGAGATGCTGGGCGGCGTGAGGAGCATCAAGGCGGTCTTCACACGCATGATGACCTGGGTGGACGGCTACTATAGACCGCGCATGGCGGAGCGGGCGGTGCGCTGCATAGGGTGCGGCGATATGTTGCCCTTCCAGTTGGAGATACCGGAGCGACACGCCCCCACCCTTGAAGCCCGGCAAGGCGTCTACCTGAGGTGCGAGCGCTGCGACTATTACTGCGCCGAAAGACTGCACGCGCTGGCAATGTGCATGCCGGAGGGCCGCAAGTTTTGGCAGGACCACCCCAGGATGCAGGCCCTACCCTTGCGCGAGATAGAGGTCGCTGGCACCCCCGCCCTGGTAGCCGGCTTCCGTAGCGTGACCGACGGCGCGAAATACGAAACGCTCTTCGTCCGCGACACCTATCAGGTAATCAGCACTAAAGTTCAGCCCGAATAAGTTAGGCGTGCGCGAAGTGTCAGTGTGTAATCGTTCTTGCCGGTAAAGACCCGAGAATACGTCAAAATGGCACAAATTGCATAGATGACGCCCGTCGACTGAAGTCGAGGGCTAGACTTTGCAAAGTCTGCATGCGGCAGACTGATCCTTCTAAATAGAACCTCTAGAGAGCTAATAAGGTGAACCAGTCCCGTAGGGACTTCGCAGAGTGTAGCCCTCGACTTCAGTCGACGGGCGCCTTATGCCGAGAATGACCATACCCTGGTCAAGTGTTTACCTGCCTGTCCCATTGATGGTAGTCGCGTGCTCATGGAGTAAGTCATGATTTCTTTGCTGCGGCAACGCAACTTTTCGCTCCTGTGGATAGCGGGCCTGGTGTCCTACGCGGGCAACTGGATGCTCTTCATCGCCTTGCCTATATACGTGTACCAGCTTACCGGCTCCACCGTGGCTATCGGCACGACCTTCATAGTGGGCACGCTGCCCCGCCTGCTCCTGGGCACGGTGGCCGGAGTGTTCGCGGACCGCTGGGACCGCCGGACCACGATCATGATTGCCAACGTGCTCATGGGCCTGGGAGTGCTACCCCTTATGCTCGTGCACTCCACCGATACGCTTTGGATCGTGTACGTGGTATTGCTGTTCAATGCCACGATAGGCACCGTAATGGGCCCCGCCGAGAACGCGCTGCTGCCCACACTCGTCAGCGAGGAGCACCTGGTCACGGCCAACTCCATGAACGCCCTGAACGACAGCCTGGCCCGCCTGGTGGGACCGCCCCTGGGAGGCGCGATAGCTGGACTGCTGGGCATTATGGGCGTAGCTGTGGGCGACGCCTCGACCTTCTTCTTCGCGGCCGCGATGGTGGCCCTCATCAGGGTAGACGCCCGCCCGAAGAAGGAGGCCGGGAAAGAGGAAGTGCGGGTGGAAGGCATATGGGCCAGGTTCTGGACCGACTGGCTGAACGGCCTCAAGGTGGTGAAGCGAAGCAGGCCGCTGTCGATCATCTTTGGGTTTACGGCGATAACGCAGATAGGCGAAGGCGTATTATCGGTGATGATGGCGGTCTTCGTGGCGCAGATATTCGGCGGCGGCCCGGAAGAGTTGGGCCTGCTGTTTGGCGCGCAGGCGATTGGAGGCATGATAGGTAGCTTCTTCGTGGGCAACGTCGCCAAGAAGGTAGACCCCACCCGCCTGCTGGGACTCAGCGCCATCGTGTTCGGCTTTCTCGACCTGGTACTCGTCAATTACCCGGCCTTCTACCCTTCCATCATCCCGGCTTACGTCCTGATAGCGGTAGTAGGCATCCCGGTGGTCGGCCTGATAACCAGCCTGTACACCCTGATGCAAACGGGTGCGCCGGACGAGTACCGGGGCCGCGTCTTCGGCGCGTGGGGCACGACCGCCACCCTGGCCTCCCTGGTAGGCATGCTGATAGCCACTACCTTCGGTGACGCGCTAGGCCCGGTGGTACTGCTCAACCTGCAAGGCGGCGGCTATATGCTCGCCGGCCTCATGGCCTTGGTGCTGCTCGCGGGCATGCGGAGGGTGGTCAAACGGGGTGCTGAAACCGTTTCAGAAACGTGAAACGTGATGCGGCTTGCTCTTTAGAATACGCGAACGCCAGGTAGCTTATTACGTGAGACCCTATCTCCCCTTGTCATTCTGAACGCAGTGAAGAATCTCGTCCTCTACCCGGACGTTGCCGCTTTCTCCTGAGACACTGTTGCTGTAGAAAAAGTGCTGCTTGGGTGCTGTTGGACGAGATTCTTCACTGCGTTCAGAATGACAAAGACCATTAGCACCCCGCCATAGAAGCAGGATGGCATTCACGAACCCTGTTGAGCAAGCCTCATCACGTTTCACGTTTCACGTTTCACGTTTCACGTTTCAGCTACTGCCTGACGTGCCTCACCGGCCCCTTCTTCCAGATGCTCCGGCCTAGCTCCGGCACGTAAAACTGCTCCCACACCTGCACCACTTCGCGGCCATCGGGGCCGAGAGGCACGTACTGGGTCTCCTCGCTGAGGTAGACGGGCTGGGCGTTGCTGCCGGGCATGGGGAAGTTGCGGCCGTTTAGCGCCAGCGGGGGCAGCCATCGCCCGTCCTCGGTGATTATGGGGCGCAGAGGCGTAGCGGTAGGTGAAGGCGTGGCGGTGGGCCTGGGCACAGTAGGTGTGGCTGTGGGCGGCTGTGGCGTCGTGAGGGCGGCGGTCTGCGTGGCCTGCTCCACTAGCTCGGTGGGTAGAGCCGTAGGTGTCTCGGTCGGCGTCATGGTGGCGGTCTGGGTCTGCGTGGCTGTAGAGGTGGGGGTGCCGGTCGCCGTGTTCGTTGGGGTGAAGGTGGCGTATTGCGTGGGCACCGGGCCTGCCGCGCCGGAGCGGAACCACCTGTCCACGGCATTCGTGATGCCCCAGGCGATAGCGTCCTGGCGGGTGGAGAGCACCTTGCGATCCTCCGCGTTGGTCACGAAGCCCATCTCCAGCAAAGCGGCGGGCACACCTGGACTAATCGCATGGCGGTAGCGGACCGAGCTAAAGGCGTAGTAGTCGGCCATCGAGTCGGTGGTCACGACGTCCACGGGCAGGCCAGTAGCCTTGCCGTACTCCTCGTACAAAAAGTCCACAAACTCTTCGGATGCGGGCACCGAATCCCACGGCGCTACCGCCTTGAAGCCCCGCCAGCCGGGTTGGGGCCTGCCGTCGGCGTGTATGGCGAGGAACAGGTCGGTGGTGTAGCTGACAGGCACCGTGGCGTCGAGTATCTCCACCTGGTAGCCGCGCGCCTGCAAGAACCCGGCTGCGAGACGCGCCACGCCCAGGTTTACGTCCACCTCGGCCAGCCCGCCCGCGAAAGCCCCCGTATGCCCGTCGAGATGTTTTAGTTCCTCCGGCAGGTTCTCGTTGCGCCAGTGCCCCACTTGAAGCGACACCCAGCGCGGCCCATCGTGCTGTAGCGGCACCGTAACAGGCCCACCGATGCGCTCCGGCGAAGCCTCCGGCAGAGGCACCTGCGTGACGGTCGGGGGTGGCGGGATTTGGGTGGGAGTCTCTGTCGGCGGGGGTATGGGCGTGTTGGTGGGAGGCAGGGTTGCCGCCACGGTCACTTGCGCTACGACGGCACCCTCACCCACGGTTTCCGGTAGAGTGGCGGTAGCTGAGGTAGCTGCTGAGACTGTAGGCACAGAGCCATTAGCAGCAAGGGTAGGCGTAGCCGCGCCAACAGAAAGGACGGTGCCGTCTCCCGCAACATTTGTAGGAGCAGCACCGCCCACACCATCCTCGGTCCGTGGCATAAAGAGCACACCAAGAAACCCGCCGGTCACCAGCAGCAGAAATAGACCTGTTACAACGTAGAGAGAACGATTTTGCATTTCGAATTTGGAATTGCGAATATCGAATTTGGCACGGTTTCAAGCAAATTCGAAATTCGCAATTCCAAATTCGAAATCAATTATTACCAGCCGCCGTAGCGCTCTTCCTTCCAGGGGTCGCCGCGCATGTGGTACCCGGCGTCTTCCCAGAAGCCAGGCGCGTCATCAGGCATAAACTCTAGGCCGCGCACCCACTTGGCGCTCTTCCAGAAGTAGAGATGCGGCACCACCAGGCGTAAAGGCCAGCCGTGCTCGTCGGTGAGGTCTTCGCCGTTGTGCTTGTGCGCGAATATCACGTTGGGCTGTAGCAGGTCGGCCAGCGGCACGTTGGTGGTAAAGCCCTGCTCGGCGTGTACCATGACGTACTTCGCCTCTGCTTTGGGCCGCACCCTGTCGTACACCTCTTTAAACGGTATACCCTCGAAAACGTTATCGAATTTGCTCCAACGTGTCACGCAATGGATGTCCAGGGTCTCGGTGTTGCCTTGCGGCAGGGCCATGAAGTCCTCGTAGGTCCACACGGTGGGGTTCTCGACCAGGCCGAACACCCGGAAGGTCCAGGTCTTCAGGTCGGGGTGCGGCACGCCTCCGTAGTGGAGCACCGGCCACTTCTCGGTCAGCGATTGCCCCGGCGGCAGGCGCTGCGCAAGCTCCTCTCTATCATACTTTCGCTCCGGCCTCACCCGGTTCAATATGTTGTCTAACATCTTCGTATGCCTCGCATTTCTGAAACGTGAAACGTGATAGGGTTTGCTAAACATTATACTCAGCATGCCCCAATGTTTCACAAGCCGCATCACGTTTCACGTTTCACGTTTCAGCACCGTTTCTGTACAGTGCGCCTAATACCAGCCCGAACGCCACGTGCCGCCACGTCTGCCCCACGTATGACTTGAGGGTCATTAGCCGTGGTAGCTCACCCTGACGCTGCCCCGCGTGTATCTTGTCGAGCAGGGGAGCCAGGGGGTAGAGGCCGTTATTCTCGATCATGAGAAAGAGCAGGCCCTTGAACCAGCCGGGGCCGGGCAGCAGCCGGTAAGCATAGCGAGCATAGAGCAGCGCCATGATAATGGAGAAGCCGTAATGTCCGCCCAGGCCCTGTATCTGCCAGAAGGGCGACTTCGTGGTAAATACCTGGCCCACCAGCTTTATGTCGTTGTAGGGGTAGTTGCTGAGCTTGCTGTCGAGGAAGGTGGTCGCCAGGAAAGCCGTGCCCGCCGCTAACCCCGCCCCGACCGCCCGTTCAACGTCAATCTGTTCGTTTCTCACTTGTAGCCTCTATTCTCCACCGGCAATGCAGATGCAAGTTCTATACCGTTAACGCTCCAGGACCGGCTACAGATTGAGGCGTCCCTACAGCGTGATGCCTGCTACCCAACCTACTGCTACCGACATCGCCCCCATCTCCAGCATGAGCGACATCAGCCTCACGTGCCTGGTATCCCGCAGGTAGACTATCACCCCCGCCAACAGAAGCAAGCTGCCTACGACGAGGCCTGGCAGGTACCATTGCAGGCTGTAGCGCAGGAACGGTAGCAGGGCCGCCGTCAAGAGAGTGCCCACACCGAAGGCACCCCAGCAGAGCGCCAGGGACCAAGTAAGGCCGAGACGGTGTGCCAGACCACGCACGCCCGCCTCGGTATCGCTTGCCAGGTCGGGTATCGTGTCGGCCAGGTGGATGCCAAGCACCAGCACCACCCCAATAGGCACCACCCAGAAGAGCTGCGGGGGGAAGGTGCCGTCGGCGGAAGCCCCGGCCCAGGCCCACAGGGGCAGCGTCGGGAAGGCTATCGAAAACGGCAGCCAGGAGAAGGCGGTATACTTCAGCCCCGCGTCGTACAGTAGGCCCCCGCCCAACCCGATAGCCGTGAACAGGGTCACCCACCCGCCCAGGGGCAGTGCCAGCAGGAGGGCGACAACCGCGAGCAGCAGGCCGGTCACCCATGCCGTGCGCGGGCTGATAACGCCGGTAGCTACGGGCTTGTCAGTGCGCCCGGCGTCCACATCTCGGTCGAAGTAGTCGTTGAAGGCCGAGATGGAGAACTGCATTGCCGTTTCGATAGCAAGCAATTGGACGAACCTGCCCAGCGGCGGGAGACCTTTAGCTGCGAGCACCACGAACGCCCCCGCTACCACTACGGTCATGATCGAGGGCAAGGGGTGGAGCATGCGCCAGAAGGCACTCGCCGGAGTCATGGAGCGGTGACCACCAACCGGCTCATGCGCCGACACTCTCCAACCTGTTACGCTTATCCCGACGCCGCTGCCGGATCTGCCGGATGCCCAGCCCCAGCAACCCCAGCCAGCCGAGCAGCGACACTCCGCTGAGGGCCAGCCCCACCTTGAAAACAGGCGGGTCGTAGTTGAACACTACCTCGTGCTCGCCCGGCGGCACCACCACGCCCTGCACCAAATAGTTGGCCCTGTAGATGGGGGTCTCGGTGCCGTCCACTCGCGCCCGCCACCCTTCCGACCAGCTTTCGTTCACCACCAACAGCCGCGACTTCTCGGTGCGTAGGCTGACCCGCACCGTGCCGGGTATGTTGGCGACCACTTGCAGGCTACCAACCTCGGCTTCGCTGAGTGGCATGCCATTGCTGGCGGAAGCCACCTCGGCGGGCAGCCCGGTGGGGTGTTCCACCATCGCCTCCCCGATCTCCTCTAGCTTGATTTCCTGCATCCGTTGGCGGGCGGCAGGCTCGTCTGGCACCACCCGGATACGAGAAGCCAGGTAGGCATAAGGGTTGGCGTAGCGGTTCTCCCAGGCCACAAAGCTATTGCGGTTCAGCCAGGGGGCATAAATCTGTCCCTCCTGCGGCACGGGCTGCCAGGCGTTCGGGTTGAAATTGGCGGTAGTGACCAGCCACTTCACGCCCACCAGCGACATTAGGGTGGCTCTAGGCTCGTCCAGGAACACATGGATCGGATAGTCGGGGTAGGGCCAGGTGTAGGTGTTCGGACTCAGCATGCGCATAAAGCTGTGGTAGCGATCGGACACCGCCGGGTCGTAGTAGCGCACGTCAGCGATGCGATAGGGCATCAAGCGGTTGGTTTCGGCCCAGAAGGCGTTTATCGCCACCCGCTCGGTTATGCCGCGTTGCGCCAGGAAGTCGGTCATCTCGTTGCTGGGGTAAAAGGTGTTCAGGGGCGAAGTGACGTTGAAGTTCCAGTTGGCCCTGCCCAGGTCGAGCAGGAGAAGGCAGACCGCCAGCACAGACACAACCCTGGCCCCCAGCAGTCCCGCCAGCCGCGCCAGTATGAGCGCCGCGCCCGCGCAAAAGAGCGCCCCCGACCACATCTTCCAGGCCTGCATGAACGCCTCGCCATCCCTGCTGCTCACAAACCAGACCCGAACCCCGTCCACCAGGAAGAGCACCCCCACTCCCGCGAGGACGAAAGTACCGAATGCCGAGTACCAAGTGCCGAGTTTGGCCCGCCCCACTCGGAACTCGGCACTTGGTACTCGGTACTCGGTCAGGCGTTGCAGGCCCATCGCCGCCAGCACAATCAGGCCCACGTCCGCGATGGCTATCAGGCGGTAGTTGAGGCTGCTGCTGAAGCCCGGCAATTCGCGCAGGAAGCTAAGAGGCGGGATGCCATAGGCCATGCTAGCCCCGGTAAGCACCGACAGCGTCCAGAACAAGGGTTTGCGCGGGGAGAGAGCTTCGCCCAACTGCCGTGGGAATGGGCCACCCGGCTGGCTCGTCTCGCCGCGCCGCGCAAATATGGCAGCCGCCAGGCCCCACACCGCGAGCAATAACGTCAACGTCCCTACATAGGCGTTGATTTCGATCCAGTTGAGAGGTCCACGCCAGGAGTCAGCCCAGCCGAACCCATTCGTGCCCAGGAAAGCCAGTGCGGCACTTGGGGGCAGCGAAAATAGGTGGGTTGTCGAGCCTTGCCTTTCCGCCCACTGCCAGGTAGAGGTGAGTATATCCAGCAACGGCAGGAATTGCGCGGCCGATATCCCCAGGCCCAGCGTGCCCGCCCCCAGCAACCCTCCCAGCGTGAGCCACTTCTGCCGGAGCGCCAGCCTGGAAGCCCCCGCTGCCGCCAGGATGAACGCCCCGGCAAGCAGCAGCGTATAGAAGGCGGTCTCGACGTGGCCGGCCAGCATTTCGGCTGCCACCAGCGCCCCGAACCCCGCCAGCCACGTCAGCCGCCGCGTATCTATCCAGCCAAGCGCGGCAAGCATCAGCCAGGGCATCCACGACAGCGCCTCGGTGTGCGGCCACTGCAACCAGGCCGTCATAGGACCCATGAGTTGCGCCGCGACCGACCCGAACACCGCCGACGGCATACCAAGCCCCAGCCGCCTCAAGAGGAGACCCATGCCCAGGCCCATGAGCGCCCACTTGAGCGCGGCTATGAACCCCAATCCCCATATCGGCGGGAGCGCCAGCCAGAGGATATTGTAAGGCGACAGCACCTGCGACTGGTAGTTGGCGTGGAAGTGCGTGCCGAAGGCGTTGTAGGGGTTCCACAAGGGGAAGCGCCCGGCCCTCAACTCGCTACGGGCGTACAGCCGCCACGGTATGAACTGGTCTACCGGGTCGTTTATCATCGGGTTGGCCGAAAGGGGCGGCTGCACGCCTGGGATGCCTTCGCCAAAGAACGGGTCGTACGTCACGAGGTCGGTGGAGGCAAGCACCACCTGTCCGAGCAGCGCGGGCCAGAGCATGGCGAACGAGATGAGCACGGGCAGCACCGCAAGCAGCGCAACCTCGCGTAGGCCCTGCTGACGCCCTGCCGCGATGCCACTCCCGGTCTGCTGACGCTCCGCTACCACTGCCGTCACTTGCGCTCTCCCGGAGCCAGGCCCTCAATAGCCCTGGTTATCTCTGTCAATAGCCAGGTGTCGCTCTCCTCGATGCCTAGTTCGGCGGCGGCTTCAGCGACCACCGCCACCGTGTCGTTATCCGGCAGCTTACGGGCGGTGGCGGCCAGGGTGGGCGCTGCTGCTTGCCCTATCGGTACGCGTGTGGTAATCCCTCTCGGAGCAGGAGCGTGGACCGCCACAGCAGCACTAGGCGAAAGCGTTATCTCAGGCTCGCCCGCAACCTTGGGAGAGAGACTTGCCAGGAAGCGCAGGTAGCCCGTAGCCGCGCCTTCCAGCGTGTGGTGTTCAGCCACGTAGCGGCGAGCGGATGTAGACATTGCCTCGCGCAGGTCCGGGCGGCGTGCCAGCAATAGCAGGTACTCTAACAGTAGCTCCTCCTCGAAGTCTCCCACGTCCACCTTGCCCGCCGCATCGTCCGGTAGCTCCTCGAACGAGCCTGTGCGCGACACCAGCACGGGCACGCCCGCGCCCATGATGCGCAGGAGGGAGGCCGAGGTCTCGCCCGCCGTGGGGTAGCGCAGGTTGAGGCACACGTCCGAGGCGGCCAGGTAATAGGTGAAGTCATGGGGCGACACGTAGCCTGTGCTGCGCACGCGCTCGGTGAGTCCCAGCATCTCTATCTGCCGGGTGGGGTCGTAATTGGGCGAGCGGCTACCGATGAGCAGGTAAGCCGAGTTGGGTACCTCCATCAGCAGCGCCTTGAACGCCCGCAACGTAGCCGACACCCGCTTGTACGGGTTCAGGTGGCCCACCGAAGTCACCAGGAATAGGTCGAGGTCCAGCCCCAGCCGCGCCCGCGCCTCGTCCCTGGTGATATGCGGGGGTAGGGGCACGCCCATCGGCACCACCGACACGGGCACGTCGGGCCGCACGCCCTTCACCAGACCTTCCATGTGCCGGCTGTGCACGATTATGCCCCTGGCGGCCTGTATCACCTCGTCGCTGAGGGGGTAGTTGAACAGCGCCTCCGGGTATTGGCCCAGCAGCACCCGCCGCGCGGCGTCCAGTCCATCCGCACCGTACTGCCTCTCCATGATAGCCAGGTACTCCTTGCGCCTGCCGCCGTTGAGCGTCATCCACACCCGCAGGTGGTGCAACACAAACTCGTGCAGCACCACCACGCCGGGGTGCTTCAGCAGCGCGTCGTAAATATAAGCGTGCGCGGCCGAGTTGCCCATCTGGTACACAACCGAGTCATACTCACCGGCAAGCCGCCCGAACGCCTTGCCCTGCTGAACGTCAAAGCGCCTGGTGATTTCCTTGTTGGTTGGCTTGTAGCCCTTGTCGATGAACAGGTCCAAGTCAACGGCCGAGCCGCCAACGCGGGCATCATCGAGGGTCAGCAGCAACTCCTCGCTGTAGTCAGAGATGCCGGACTGTACGGGATTGAGTGGGGAGAAGAAAGCGAGTTTCATAGAGGATAATAACTATTGTAGAGCATACGGGAGCAAACTGTCTCATGCAGGGGCGCGGCTACATCAGCAGGACTCCATTCCACCCTGTCATCCTGAGCGTAGCGAAGGATCAGCAGCCCGTTCTTAACCCTCCCCTGTCAGGCACCAGTGTTTCTACTGTCACCATTATCCCGAACGTTGAGGACTCTCGCATGCCACCTGATCCTTCGCTACGCTCAGGATGACAAGGGGGAAGCAGGATGACAAAGGGGGGAAGTACGATGGCAGGGCGGGGATTTGGTCGCTCGCTATCCTGCTATGAACCTGATAGCAGATTCTTCACAACTGTGGCCCACGATATGCCCAGGCTGTCGTACAACTCCCTCCCCGCCTCACCCAGCGACTTCGCTCGCGTGCGGTCCTCCCACAGGCGGTCCAGGGCGGCGGCCAGACCTTCGGGGGAGGGGTCGGCAATGTAGCCCGTTTCTCCGTCGCGCACGAACTCCAGCGGGCCGCCGGAGTCGGTGCAGGTTACCACCGGCTTAGATGATAGCATCGCTTCGAGGGTGATGTAGCCGTAGTCCTCGTCCACGGGCGGGAAGATGACGCCGAGAGAGTGGGCGTACAGCCTGAACTTCTCCTCCTCGGACACGGCACCCAGCCACCGCACGCGACCTTCCAGGCCAAGCTCAGTTGCCATAGCTTGCAGCTTCTCAGCGTACTCCTCACGGTCCGCCGCGCCGAGAAAGCTTACCTTCACAGGCTGCGTTGTCAGAGCAAGTGCCGAAACGACCAGTTCTTGCCGCTTCATCATACCGATGCGGCTGGGGAAGAGCAGGTAGTCCTCCGCCTCAGCGCAGTAAAACTTATCGGCCTGGTGGGGAGGATGGTAAAGCGGAGTCGAGTCGAGGCCGCAGTACTCCTTGAGCCGCCCGGCTACGGTCTTGGAGTTGGCGAACACCGCCTTTGCCTCCCCGATATACGTGCGGTCCGCCTGCTGTATCGCCTCACGCACGTATGCCCCATTTGGCTCCAGGTGCAGGTCGCCCATCGGGTGCTCCCAAAGCTCGTAAGCCTGCCGGTGCTGGTGCAGTATCCAGAGCACTTTGTTAGGGTGCGGCACCAAATAAGCCGGGAACTTCAACCCGATCACCATGTCAATCGTCATACGCCCAATCTCGCTCAAATCGAGCAGGCGGCAGGCAGCCATATGGGCCAGGATGCGCTCGGCGGGGTACCACTTGAACGGTATAGCGACTATCTCGGCCTGGTGCCCCTCGGCGCGTAGGGCGTCACGCAGCCCCTCCGCGTGAAGCTCGGCCCCACCGCGAATAAATGGTACCTGGCTGGTTGTGATAAGAATACGCATAGTTGGACGATGGACGATGGACGATGGACAATGGACGATAGATGAGGCTCCTGCCATCGTCCATCGTCTAACCTGTTGCTTGGAGTAGCGCGTCTGCTACCCTGTCCCACGTGATGTCTCTTATCTTCTCCTGCCCTGCCCTGCCCATACGCTCGGCTTCGTCCGAGTTGGCGAGGAGGCGTTGCAGGGAGCGGGCTATCGCGGCAGGCTCCGGGGTTGTCACCAGGCCGGTGACTCCGTCCTCAACGAACTCCAACACACCACCTGCGTCATCAGTGGTGATAACGGGCCGCGCCGCCTGGAATGCCTCTATGGTGCCGTAGCCGTAGTCCTCGTCCACGGGCGCGTAGTAGACCGCCCTGGCGCTCCTGTAGAGCCGGGAAGCCTCCTCGTCGGATACGAAGCCCGCGAACTCCACCCGGCCCGCTATCCCCAGCCTGGATGCCTGCCTCTTTAGATTGTCGGCTTCCGGCCCGGTACCCGCGATAACCGCCTTCAGCTCCGGTGCCTGGCCCAGCGCCTCTAACAGCAGGCCGATACGCTTGGCGGCGTCCAGCCTGTTGAGCGACAGGATGTAATCACCGTAAGGTCCGGGTTCCAAGGCCAGCCCCGAGCGCAGGGGCGGATAGAGGGGCGTGCCCTCCAGCCCATTGAAGCGATGCAGGCGGTTGGCTACGTTCCGCGAGATGGTGAAGACCTTGCGGCTCTCACTTAAGGCTTTGTGGTCCATCTTCAGGATCAGGCGGCGCACCCGGCGATCTTCGGCCATGCTGGTGAAGTCCGACAGTGGCGTGCCAAACCAGTCGTACGCCTGCCGGAACTGGTGGACCAGCCACACCACCTTGCGCGGGTGCTTCACCACGTAAGAGGGCCACTTGGTGCAGATTGCCAGGTCCACCGGCTCGCCGTTCGATTCAGTTATGTCAATTAACCGCCAGGCCAGCGCGCCCGTCACGATATGGGTGCGGGGGTGCCACCTGTAGGGTATGGAGATGATGGATACCCTGTGTCCCCTCTCCTGCAAGGCATCCCGCAGCCCTTCCACCAGCACCTCGTTACCGCCATAGACGAACGGCACTTGCGTGGTACATATAGCGATGCGGAGGGATTCCTGGGCAGTGGACGCCGGTACCTGGCCGGTTGTAGCTTCAGCGGGAGAAAGCCCCGGGTGTGGTGCGGGGTCCACTAAAGATTGTCCCCTTGTTCGCCCCCGTCCCGGCCCCTTACCTCCTCCTCCAGCTTGGCGACACGCTCCTCCAGCAGCATCCACTCGCGGGTCATGCGCTCCTGGTAGGCGTTCATCACTGTGATGGCGCGGGCGGTGGCCGAGTTGAAGCGGTTTTGCTGCTCCACTATAGGGTTGATGTACCAGCGCAACAGCAGGCGCGTCACTCGCTTGGCGTAGGCCAGCAGCCGCCCGAATATGCGCACGTCCCACGTAATCGGCAGGTGGGCCGACACGAACCACACCTCGTTTACCGCCTCCACGCTGCGCCTCAACTCGGCCAGGCTGAGAGCGTGGGGGTCGTTCGGGTCGTTGATGGCGAGATGGGCGCGGCGCTGGCGTATCTGCTCGCGCAAATCGCCCAGTATGGTGGCTACGTCGGCGGGAGAGCCGTTATCAGTCGTTTCGGGTCTGTCCATAGTTGATGGGAGTAGCTATGTTGGCGCTTTCCAGTTCCTCTATGCGGGAGCGCAACGCGTCCAGTTCGGCGTACACGTTGGTCGAGGCCACGTTCTGCCGCGACACCAACCCCGACGCAAGTATAGACTGCACGGCCACGCGAGCCTGCAAGTCCGCTAACTGCCGCGAAATCTCCCTGAGTGAGCGGGCTAACGAGGCGTTGTAGTCGATCTGCTTGCGCAACACGGGCCAGGTGTAGAGGCGGCTTAGCATGTTGCTCAACTTGCCTGCTACACCCCGCCGGGGCTTGCGTGGCCGCGACTTCTCATAAACCTGCCAGCTTGCCATGACCTCGTTTATCTGTCTTTGGAGGTCCTCCCACTTGCGGGCAATCAGGTTGTTCGGCTCGTTGTTGTAGTTGTCGTACCCGTCGGGCAGCTTGTTGTCCAGCAGGCTGAGCGAAGCTGTACGGTCCTCCCGCTCCATGTCGCCCACCAACCGCTCGGCCTCGGCTGGCAGGAAGTCGAGCATCACCTGTTCGGGCGTGTAGTGCTTCACCACGAAGCGCAGCCGGTTGGCGTGGAAGTAGCTGTAGTAGCGGCTGCTGCGCCGGTCGTAGGTGACCGACTCGTTGTGGTAGGCCACCGCCGCCGGCTGGTAGACGACCCTCCACCCCTCGCGCTTGGCCCGCCAGCAAAGGTCCACGTCCTCGAAGAAGACCGGGTAGTACGACTCATCGAAGAAGCTGAGCGAATGCCCAACGTCGCGCCGCATCGCCAGGGCCGCCCCCGTTACGAACGACACCACACGCGACTGGTCGTACTGCCCGGTGTCCGGCTCACCGCGCCCTATATGGTCGGTGGTCGCCAGGGGGTAATGCACCACGCCGCCCGCGTGTTGCAGCGTCTTACGGTCCGGATAGAGTATCTTGCTGCCCACCACTCCCGCGTCTGGGAAGGCCTCGAACGCCTCCACCACCGCCGACATCCACTGCGGGTCGAGTTGCACGTCGGGGTTCACTGTCACCAGTATGTCGCCCTTCGACATGAACATGCCGACGCTCGCCGCCCCCGCGAAGCCCTTGTTCTCCCCAAGCTCCACAGGCTCCACTTCCGGGAAGCGGCTGCGCACCAACTCCATGCTGCCGTCGGTGGAGCCGTTGTCCACCACGATGATCTCGGAGCGCGGGTAGTCAAGCGCCAGCAACGAACGCAAGCACGCCTCTATGTGCTCCACCGTGTTGTAGCTCACAACAACAATAGAGGCAAAAGGTTGCGTAATGGACAGGTTGGTCGTGTTATGGTCGTGTGTCATGGTTTTGGCAGGTAATTATATACGAGAAAGGTAAAACGGGGTACTGAAGCGTCGCTGAAACGTGAAACGTGAAACGTGATGCGGCTCATGTAGTTGGTACGTGAATATGAAGTTGCTACTGATACAGGACCAAACTCTCCCCCTTGTCATCCTGAGCGTAGCGAAGGATCAGCCGCCCGTTCTTAGCTGTTGCCATTGCTGCACCGTACTTCCTCTAACGACCATCATCCCCAACGTTGAGGAGTCTAACATGCCACCTGATCCTTCATTGCGTTCAGGGCGTTCAGGATGACAGGAGGAAGGATGGTCCCGCCATGCCAAATTAGCCACCCGCACGCACCAACTAACACAAGCCGCATCACGTTTCAGAAATCATCTCCGCTTCAGCCACTTCACCTCCGGCCCCAGCGGGCTGCGTACCGTCTCATAGCCGTATTCCTGCTTGAACTGCTCCACTACCGGATTGAAGTAGTCCTCCCAGGAGGCGAGCACGTAGGAGGGCTGGCGGGAGAGTACATAGGCCGGGTCCGACTTCTCGTGCCCCGGCACGGCTTCGCCCATGTTCTCGACCTCCAGGTGGCCTATGTGCAGGTCGTTGAGGCCGAACATGTCTATTGTGGGCCGCTGGCTGTAGTAGGCGATGGCCCCGGCGGCGCGGGCGGCGGTCCAGGTATCGGGCGGGGTGTTCTCACGGAGCCAGATAGCGGCGGAACCCCAACGGTCGATGTAGATGTTATGCCGGTAAGTGTCATCGGCCAGTTCGCCGCCGGGGCGTTGCTGCCACAACGCGGACCCGGCATACACCACCGCCAGCACGCCCAGCACGGCCATACCTACGCCTCGCCCGGCCCCCTGCCCCATGCGCGACACCAAGACATAGGCACCCGCCGAAGCCAGCAATGCCACAGGAGCAAGCAGCGGCACGAAGAACCTCTCCGAAGGAAACCAGTCACCACCCACATATACCACGTACGCAGCATACACCATCACCAGCAACCCCAAGACTGCGGCAAGGCTGTAGTTTGGTGCTTTAGGGGATATGTCGTCAGCGTCAGGGGCAGCTTCCTTTGGCGTTCGTCTGCGCGATAGCCAGTCCCAGGCGAGCACACCCAGGCACGCCAGTGTCAGCACCACCGGCAGCCAGTGACGCTCCGCGAACTGCCAGGCGTAACCAGCGCCCCGCCCGATTACTGCCAGGTTAGTGCCGGTCTTGGCGTAGAAGGTGTTTGGGAAAGGATAGCCGTAGAAGGCGATTCGCCAGAGCTGGTAAGGCACGACAATAGCCAGGAACGGCACCAGGGACCACACCAGCAGCGTCCTGTACGGCAGCTTCTCGCGCCTGTCCAGCCAGGCCCGCGTTCCAAGCAGCAACGACGCCACCAGCAGACCCTCGGGCCGGGTAAGCGAAGCCAGCCCGAGGACCACCCCAGCACCCACTCGCCACCCCTTCACAGGTGCCGCCCACAAAGCCGCAACGGGAGCAAGCGCGAGAAATGCAAACGGCACGGCCTCTATGCCGCTGCCACGAGGTCCATAAGTCAGCAAGGTAGAATCGACAGCGAGCAGGGTCGCAGGCAGGAGCGCCCAAACGGGTCGGTCAGGTATAAGTCTGCGAGCCAGCCCGTAAGTCAGGGCTATGATGCCCATACTGCAACCGATTGTGCCCACTAGCGCCACCCCGGCAGGCGACAACCCCGCCCAGATAGCCCCCGAGGCCACGAGCGTCCAGAGGAAATTGGTGTAGCCCTCCACCACCTCACCAGGGTTATAGACCAGGCCGCTGCCATTTGCCAGGTTCCAGGCGTAGCGGTACGAGATGTAAGCGTCGTCTATCTGCCAATCACCGAGCACCCGCCCCGCTACCACCATCCAGAGCAGGCACGCCGCCAACGCCAAGCCCCACGCGGGCGTTCTCCTGGGAGCCAACCACGCTGCAAGCGTCCAGCCTAGCCCCGCCAACGCCACCTCTACGACAGCGGGTATCGCCCTCGGCATAGTGGTCAATTCAAGCGCAGCGAACGTGCCAATACCCAGCAGGGCATACACGGCGGCCCAAGCGAGACTCAACCGCGAAGTAGCCACTAATAGCAACAGCAGCGCCGACATGGCCCACACCGCCGCGTCAAGAGCAATCTCACTACGGCTCTTGCGCGAGGTGACGCTCACCCAGTCCACAGCCACGCCAAGCTGACGGGCATCTCCGGGTGGAGAGACGGTGGACGTCGCGAGGTCTAACTGCACGTAGGCGGGGTCGAGATAAGGGTTGGGCGCCTGCGCCGTGTCGAGAGTGGCGTCATAGACCCTGAACTCTGGCGTAGCGGAGAAAGTAGCAGCCTGCTTACCGTTCAGCAGCAGAACGACCTCGGCCGGGGCGTCCCTGCCCACCCACGAGGCGACTCGTATGCTCATGCCTACGTGCCTGCCGAGGCTTGCCAGGTAGGGGTACTGCCAGGTGGCGCGGCCCGTCGTCCAGCGGTAGGTGGTGCCATCGCCCGCCGTTTCGAGGTCGTGCAGGCCGTAGACGTGGTCGGGGCCGTCAAAGAGGCCGGTGCCGGGGTAAGTGGTGCCCCGCGACTCGTCCAGGAAGGCGCGGGTGGGGAAAGCCAGGTTCAGCACGACGGAGAGCAGCGCGGAAAGGACCACACCCGCCGCTATCACGGCAAAACGCGTGCGCACAGCCAGTCCAACCCCCGCCCGTTGGACCGCTAGCGTACTCTGGTGCCCTTCATACCCCATGTGACTCCTGGCATTATAGCACAGGAGAATGGCGGCCCCGGACACGAGCAGACCTCAAGATGGTAAACCGCAAGATGCGCGGGGCAAAGCACAGCAGTGTAATTGCAGGACCATACTCCTCCTGTCATCCTGAACGCAGCGAAGGATCTCAAGAAAGTGGGTAGGGAGGCTGTTGAACGATGGGATTGTGGTCCTGTGGGTTCAGCACAGTGGTACCAGCACCATCTGAGATCCTTCGCTGCGTTCAGGATGACAGGGGGAGTATGGTCGCCTTACAGGCTACGGGTTACGAGTACAACTCGAGTCATTGAGCTAATAAGCCCAGGCCTGCGATACAACTTGTGGCTGGTGCTGGTGCTGGTGCTGGTGCTGGCGCTCCCAGCGGAGATAATCGGCCTTTTCGAGGGAGGCCTGCCAGATGGCGTGGTGGTATAAATCGACGTCGGGCGCGACCGCCGCCCACAAGCGTGCCTGCGCCTCGGCTACCTCTTCCTGGGAAGACGCCCAAACAATAGCTCTAGCTAGCTGCCAGACGGGATTGCTCATCGTTGAGAACCTCGTGAATGTAGGTATTGTAGATGTTGTAGTGGCTAGATCGAATGCAAGACGGGTGCCAGAAAGTTGTGATTCCTGCCGTGCCTTGCTTGATAATATTGCCATATGTAACAGGCGGTTGTGAATTGCCTTAACGAGGTATTATCAAGTAATGGCCGCTTAGATACTCATAATACCATAGGAAAGTGCCAGGCATGATTGAGCAGCAGAAGATGATAGAGAGGGTGAGGCAGCTTTGCCGTGAGGACCAGCGACTCGTCGCGGCGCTGATGTACGGCTCCTTCACCAGAGATGAAGGGGACGCCTACTCGGACATAGAGTTCGTGCTCTTCTTCCGCGACGACGCTCACGCCGAGGTCGAGCCGCGCGAGTGGGTCAGCCGGATCGCCCCGGTCAAAATGTACTTCGTCAACGAGTTCGGCAACGGCACGGCCATCTTCAGCAACCTGGTGCGCGGAGAGTTCCATTTCGACAAAGCCTCCGACATGCGCCTGGTAGAAGGCTGGAAAAGCACCGCATGGTTTCCCTCGCTGGAAACGACCATCATGGTGGACCGCACGGGAGAGCTAACCCACCTTCTACGGCCCTATACCGTGCCTCCACAACATGACACGCCCGAACAGGTGCAGGCCCTGTGCGAGCGGTACATCAACTGGGTGCTGTTCGGCACCAACGTCCTGGCCCGTGGAGAACACGCCCGCGCGCTGGACATGCTGGGCTGGGTGCATCGCTACCTGCTATGGTTCGCCCGCCTCGCGGAAGGTAGGACCGAGCACTGGCCCACCCCCTCGAAAAGCCTCGAACAGGACATCTCACACGTAAACTATGCCCGCTTCAAGACCTGCACCGCTTCCTTAGATGAACGCGAGCTTTGGACGGCATACGTGAACGCCTGGGAATGGGGTAAAGAGTTAATGCTGGGACAGGCCGAGAGGCTTCGAATAACGCTCCCCAAGAACCTTATCGACGCCCTGGATGCGAGAATAGCGGCTATCTCTAGCTCATGACCACCCTGGATACCTAGTCAAAAGCCCCACCCTTGTCATTTCGAACGCGGTGAGAAATCTCGTCCCTCACAAACTAAGTCTCACCTTTCCTGATGCACCGTGATTGACTGGAGAAAGAGGTAACATCCAGGTCTAGGACGAGATTCTTCGCTCCGCTCAGAATGACAAGGGGGGTTTGGGTGCTAGCAACCCTCAATCAAGAACGGGGCACCGATCCTTCGCTGCGCTCAGGATGACAGATGGGGAGTTATTACTGTGCTAACGGGACACTGTCTTTCCTATAGCTTCCTGGTATATCTCCGCGATGCGCGCGATCTTGTGGTCCCAGGTGTGCTCGGCCAGCACTTTGCGGCGGCCCGCCTTGCCCATCTCACGCGCTATGTCGGAGCGGTTCAGGAGGAACTGTATCATGTTTGCCAGCGCGGGCACGTCGCCAAACTCCACGAGGTAGCCGTCTACCCCGTCCGATACGACTTCCGGCACGCCGCCCGCCCTGGCCCCAATCACGGGTGCCCCGTTCAGCCATGCCTCCAGGTAGACGATGCCGAACGAGTCGGTGCGAGACGGCATGCAAAAGACCTGCCCGGCGGCCAGCAGGTCGCGCTTGTCCTCGTCCGATATGAAGCCAAGCCAGCGACACCGCTCGCGCACCTCCTCGGACAGGTTCTCATAGTAGTCGCGGAACTTGTCGAGCATGGTGGAGCCTGCCATGATGAAGGTGGCGTTCACCCCCCGCGACATGACGTGACGCATCGCCTCAATAGTGTGAGTGGTGCCCTTGTCGTAGGCCGCCGCCCCCAGGTAGTAGACGATTGGCCCGCGCACGCCGTACTTCTTCCTGAAGCGCTCCGCGTTGCCGCCCACCACCTCGTAAGGGTTGACCCCCACCCCCACCCGGTGCATCTTGTCCGCAGGCACCCCCAACTCGCCCAGGAACTCTTGCTCCAGCCGCGTCTGCATTATGAGGCGGGTGGCGCGACGCTCAAGGTCCAACTGGTGCCGCATGCTGTAGTAGCGGCTGATGCTCCTGTCGCCCGGCTCCCCCAGGTGCGTGAAGGGGGTTATCACGTGCGGTATCCCCACGCGCTCAGCGTAGTCCGCGGCCGCCGCAATCATCGACTCGAAGGGGATGTTGGTGGTGTGCACCAGGTCGAAAGCCCCAGTAGGGAGCGCCTTCAACGCCTTGCGCAAAGACGGCACCCACGGGGTGATGCGGGAGAATTGATAGAGGGTCGAGGTAGAAGGAAAAGGCAGGTCGCTCAGAATAGCCATGCCCCTGCGCCACGCCCGGTAGTAAATGGCGGGCAAGGGCATGTGTCGCACCGGAAAGCGCCGTATCGAGACCCCGTTGTGCATGCCTCGCACCGTAGGCACGCGCCTGGCCCGCTTCGACCAGAAGTAGTCGAGGTCCCAAGCATCGGTAGTCCACACCTCCACCGTATGCCCCGCCCGCGCTAATCGCTCGGAAAGCTCCTGGAAATATAGCTCGGAGCCTCCGACGTAAGGGTGATAACGCTGGATGATGTGAAGCAGACGCATTTTGGATTTGGAAATTGGAATTTCGAATTGCGAATTTGTGTAATACCTAACTAAATTCGCAATTCGAAATTCCAATTTCCAATTCACGGCACGGGCGGCGTGTCGGTCCAGATTTGGGTGTAGTTCAGCTTGTTGAAGACGGCGGCGCGGATATCCTTGAGGGGGGTGCCGGTGCCGAGGCCCTCTATCGTCATCTCGGCGGCTTCCTGGCACTGGCTGCACGTGGTGCTGTGATCGGTGAACTCTGCCGAGCCGTCGGCGGACATCGACTTGATGAAGCACTCGCCCAGGTCCTGGTGGGGCTGCTCGTATACGGCGCAGCCGCAGTAGCAGGGGATGTAGCCGAACTCGTCGTAGTGCTGCATCGCGCCCTGGTACAGTGCCGTAACGGCCGCCTTGTTGGGGCCTAGCATATCCTGGAGGAAGTTGGGCAACTGGCCCGCGGCCGTGGTCTCAAGCACTTCCTTGGGGTTGGGCACCGAGCCGCTGAGGCCCTTGGGCTTGCCCTCCGGTATGCCCTCGTATGGTGCGCGGGCGACCTGTTGCGTGCCGCCTGAGCCGTTATCGCAGGCAATCAAAGCTCCAA
This sequence comes from Chloroflexia bacterium, assembly GCA_036386675.1. Classification (GTDB taxonomy): domain Bacteria; phylum Chloroflexota; class Chloroflexia; order QHBQ01; family JADMIH01; genus JADMIH01. Next base: position 63,398 of record DASVVE010000039.1, read on the forward strand.
CAATCACAGGCAAGAGCAGCATGATAGCCACCCTCGTCAGCGGGGACACTCCCCTCCGGCGCTCCACAGTACGCGGAGTCATTCCCTTCACAGCCTTGCCAACCGGGACACTACCCAAAGCGCTTCTCCTATCTACCGCCAGCGTTGCAGCATGAGCCGCTCAGTCGTACAGGCATATTGTCCCACATTTGGGGGTGTGATGCCAGGCAGGGACGATGGAGTGATTGGGTGCGCTCATTCCCGCCGCAAGAGGCCTCCGACTCCATGGGAATGCTTCAGGTTGCATAGGAGACGCCCGTCGACTAAAGTCGAGGGCTACGTCTTGCAAAGTCCCTTCGGGACTGGTGCACCTCATTAGATCCTTTTAGATGCTCAAAGAAGAACCAGCCTGCCCTGCGGCAGACTTTGCAAAGTGTAGCCCTCGACTTTAGTCGACGGATGTCTCTTGCCCCTTCAGCCCACCAGTCTAGCCAGCACTACACCGAGATAGGCGGCGAACACCGAACCGAACAGGCTTGCCCCGGCATAAAGGAAGGCGGGTAGCCAATCGCCACGTTCGAGCAGGGTAATGGCGTCCTAGCTGAAGGTGGAGAAGGTGGTATACGCGCCCAGGAAGCCGGTGCCCAGCAATAGCCGCAGACCCGGATCGTCCACAAATCGCTGGCCTATGAGCGTGAGCAGGAATCCCAGCACCAGGCTGCCGCTGATGTTGATGAAGAGGGTGCCGGAGGGAAAGGCCAGGCCGAAGCGGTCGGCGAATAGCTGCGTTAGCCAGTGCCGGGCGTTGGCCCCTAACACCGCACCCAGGCTTATCAGGAGGAACTCACGCATGACCGCTCGACTTCGCCTTGCTAGGGTGCAGGAAGTGGTAACCTTGCAAGTCTTCGAGCGTCATCATTCCGCCGTTCACCTGGACCCAGGAGGTTAGCTGAGGTATCAAGTCCTGTAGCTGCGCAGCCCTATCAACAATAACGACCAACAAAGGTGTGTCTTGCTGCGGGTCGGCGGGGCCTGCACTCTCACTCAAGTGGCTGGAAACGCTGTAGCCCGCCACCCCCTTGAGCACTGTTGCCCCCGCCGTACCGCTGTCCCTGACCAGTTCCAGCATACGCAGGTAGAGTGGATGGTCATCGACCTGATCTGCCTGCTTGATGTGTATGGTAAGCCTCTGCACTCGCTCGAACCCGGAGTTTGTTCCTGGCTTCTTGTTCATATCCACGACTCCCTTTACGACATTGCAAACAAAAAGCCTCTACCGTCACCATTGGGATGTCCAGTAGAAGCTATCAGCCATAAAGACGTTGGGCTACTGTACAGCCCGGTGAGCCTCATCACCTCTTCAATTGAATACGCACATTATAGGAGTGGCCTGCCCCGGTGTCAACGAACGGTTACGATTTCAGCCATCGTAACGCCGGAGCTTAGCAGCCAAAGCTGCCCCTTGTCATTCTGAGCGAAGCGAGGAATTTCGTCCCTCACCACCCAGGTCTCACCTTTCTTGATGCACTCTGGTTGCATGAGAAGGGGTAACATCCCGGTAGAGGACGAGATTCTTCGCTACGCTCAGAATGACAAGGGAGGGGCTTGGTCCGACACCCTCACCGAACCCTCCGCAGGGTATTTGTGGTATATAAGAGTGTCGATAGCCAGTTCAGGCGTGCCGCCTAGCCAGAGAGGTTGTCGTTAGCCCAACCGCACGAATAACGACCCTTACATAGGAGAAAGCAGCATGCACCCCAACCAGGGTAACGCAGCCAGCAATGATAGCGCCGGAGACAATGGCTCAAGCACCAACCTCTCGCAAGGTGTGCCCGCGCCCGAAATGTCCTCTGTAGCCGCGATGGCGCGTAGGGTGCGGACCAGCGTGGAGCGGGTGATTGTCGGCAAGGGAGCCGAGATCGAGCTAATGCTGGTGGCTATGCTCTGCGAGGGCCACGTGCTGCTGGAAGACGTGCCCGGCATCGGCAAGACCACCCTGGCTAAGGCCCTGGCGCGCTCGCTCGACTGCACCTTCCACCGCATCCAGTTCACCCCCGACCTCCTGCCAAGCGACATCACCGGCACCTCCATCTACAACCAGCAGACAGGCCAGTTCGAGATGCGTCGAGGCCCCATCTTCAGCCAGATAGTGCTCACCGACGAGATCAACCGTGCAGGTCCGCGCACCCAATCTGCTCTGTTGGAAGCTATGGAGGAGCGACAGGTTACCATTGACGTGGACACGGTGCCCCTCCCACGCCCCTTCATGGTACTCGCCACCCAGAACCCGGTAGAGCTTGAGGGTACCTTCCCCCTACCGGAGGCCCAGCTAGACCGCTTCCTCATCAAGCTGCAACTGGGATACCCAGGCGAAGAGGAGGAGCGCACGATACTCAGGCGCTTCAAGGAAGAAAGTCCTATGCTAAACCTGGAACCCGCCGCGAGCACGGAGGACATTTTGAGCGCCCAGCGCGCCATCCGCAAGGGGTACGTTAGCCCCGCCGTGGAGAGCTATATCTTGTCGGTGGTCCGCGCCACCCGGCAACACGAGGCGGTGGAGCTTGGGGCCTCTCCCCGTGCCACGCTGGCGCTGTACAAATCGTCGCAGGCGCTTGCAGCCATCCAGGGCCGGGGCTACGTGCTGCCCGACGACGTGAAACGCATGGCCGGCCCTGTGCTCTCCCACCGCCTGATGCTCAGCACCCGCACCCGCCTGCGAGGACGTGACGCCAACGCCATACTGGAAGAAGTGGTGAACGGCGTGCCGGTACCCGTCGAAGCGGCGGTCTAGCGGATGAATGAGCCACTGCGCGCCGAATTGCTGGAAATGGAGCGCGCCGACAGGGCCAAGCGGGCCGAGTTGGTGGCGCGCGGTGAGTTACACACGCAGGGATATCACCCGGAGATGGAGGAGGTCCATCGAAGGCATAACGCACGCATACGGGAAGTCATCGAGTTGCACGGCTGGCCCGGCAAGTCGTTAGTAGGTGACGAAGGTTGTCGTGCGGCGGGCTTCGTCGTCCAGCACGCAGTCCTCGACCCTGAATTGCAGCGCCGTTGTGTTGGGCTACTCAGCGAGGCGGTGGAGCATGGGGAGGCCGAGGGCTTCATGCTGGCGCTGCTTACCGACCGGGTGCTGGTACAGGAGGAGGAGCTTCAAATCTACGGCACCCAGTACACGGGCGCGCCGGGCGGAGGAGTGGAACCCTTGCCGACTGCCGAACCCGAAACAGTGGACGAACGCCGCCGCGCCGTTGGCCTACCGCCTTTAGCCGAGAACACGGCTCGGCTCAACTCTCAACATGCACAAGAGCTTGCAAAGGTGGACCGGGGTAGCCAGGATGACTAGCTGGTACGTGAGCAACGCAGTACAGGTACCATGCGACCAATCTCCGACCTTATCATTCTGAGCGAAGCGAAGAATCTCGTCCCTCAGCACCCAAATACCGCCTTTCTCTTGAACACTGTATCACCTACAGGAAAGTTGAAACATCCCGGTAGAGGACGAGATTCTTCACTGCGTTCAGAATGACAAGGTCCAACAGTGCCTCACCCTACAAACAGGATCTTATTCACGAACCGAATAACACCAGCCGCATCACGTTTCACGTTTCACGTTTCAGAACCATGAGCAAGCGCCCACCACCGCCCGAACCTATCAGCCGACAGCCCTACCAGACCCCGACTCAGTTCTGGATGCTCACCCGGCTGCCCTGGATAAGGGAAGCGGGCCAGGACGACAACCCAAGGGGGCTGACCACCAGCCAGGTGTCGCAGATGTGGGTGTACGCGGCTGGGGCCATGATAGGGTTGGGGGCGCTGCTGGGCAACGGGCCGCTATTCGCGCTGGGCCTGTTTCTGGGGGCGGCGTTGCTGGTGGCCTGGCTTTGGGCGCGGTTCTGCCTGCGCGACCTCACCGTGGAGCGCCGCTTCAGCCAGCCGCGCGCCTTCTACGGCGAAGAAATCACCATGTCCCAGGTGTTCACCAACAACAAGCCCCTGCCCATACCCTGGCTGGCGGTGCACGACGAGTATCCCGGCGCGCTCGAAATCAGCTCGGCGGCCGCTTCGGTCAGTTCCAAGTCGCGAGTGCGCACGCTTACTACCACCCTCTCCCTCGGCTGGTACGAGCGGGTGACGCGACACTACTCCGTCAGGTGCACGGCCAGGGGAGAGCACGAATTCGGGCCGGTGGACCTGGAGTCGGGGGACGTGTTCGGCCTCTTCCGCCGCACCCAGGAGATTGCCACCCCGCACAGCCTTATCGTTTACCCCCGCTTCGTGCCGGTGGAGCAGCTTGGCATCACCGCCCGCCAGCCCTTTGGTGACTTCAAGGCCGCGCAGAACCTGGCTACCGACCCCCTCAGGCTGCGCACGATACGCGAGTATTCATACGGCGATAACCCACGCCACATCCACTGGAAGGCTTCGGCGCGCCGGGGCAGCCTGCAAACCAAGCTGTTCGAGCCTGCCGCCACGCCCCAACTGTTCATCTTCTGCAACCAGGACACCTTTGCCCGCATCTGGGAAGGGCTGGACCCGCAGACGCTGGAACTTACTATCACTGTGGCCGCCTCGCTCGCCAATTACGGCCTGGAACAGGGTTACATGGTGGGGTTGCGGGTGAACTCCTTCTCGCCTAAGTCCGATATGCAGGTGAAGATAAACCCCAGCCGCAACCCGGAGCAGCTTACCCGCATATTGGAGGCGCTGGCCCGCGTCAAAGGGTGGTCGGGCGCGCCGATGGAGGAGCTACTCCGGGCCGAGCGCCGCAACCTGCCGAGGGGCGCGACCATCGTGGTGGTTACCTCCGTGATCGGTGACGACATGCTGAGCATCCTGACCGCGATCAGGAGGGCGGGCCACCCCGTCACGCTGGTGGAGACAACCGGCTCCCAGCGCATCGCCAACATGGAGCGGGGAGTGTCCGCCGAGGCTTTGCGCTCCCAGGGCATCGACTATTACCGGGTGGAGGCTGTCAGGCAGGCAGCCACCATCGAGAAGCTGAGCTTCTAAGAGAAGCGGTCGAGCAGAAAGAGCGCCGCCAGCGCCGCCAGCAGCAGCCATATGGCGATAATCACCGCCGCGGCTACCCGGTTCACCGGCTTAGTAGCGATCTCCACACGCGCACGCTCCCTGCATTCCTCTAATACCTCTGCGGGTATCATTTTGCGGGCGAGAGCGATACCGAGCGGAATGAGCACCAGGTCGTCCAGGTAGCCGAGCACGGGGATGGGGTCGGGGATGAGGTCGAGGGGGCTGAAGGCGTAGGCCACCACGCACGCCGCGAAGATGCGGGCGGGCCACGAGACGCGCGGGTCCCTGTAGGCGAGGCAGAGCGCGTACACCTCGGTCTGCAACTGCCGGGCGCGCTGCTTCCAGCTATCCAGCCACGTCACAGGTAATATGTCCTTCCGCCAGGAATTGAGGCCACGACCTATTATACAAGGCACATGAGCCGCACCCAGCAGGTCCACAACTATCCACGGGTACATCGGAACTCCCCATGTGCCAATCGCAGCGGCCACACTCACCCTGTCATCCTGAGCGTAGCGAAGGATCTCAAGAAGGTGGAATGGTACTGCTGTCGAACTTAATGGACAATGGTATCACAGGTTCAGTGGGGCGGTAAAACCAGCATCTGAGATCCTTCGCTACGCTCAGAATGACAGGGGGAGTGTGGCCGCTGCGATTGCAATCACGTACATTGGCGGCCCACAGAATCAAAAAGCCGCACACGAAGTGCGGCTTCTTGGTTCCTTTTTGCCAACGCAAAACCCGTAGTAGTGTTTGTAAGATTAGAGTGTAGTAGTGAAGGGGTTTTGCGTTACGAGCATGTGATAATTACTCATACGCATCACCTCCTTATTCTTAACAAAGCCTCGAAGTGGATTTTTTTCAACGGGGAGGCTTCAGTGATTTGAGTATACCAATCTCAAAAGCGAATGTCAAGGCTCGGCGGTAGGAGAACCTGTAGTTCCTGGGGAGGACGATTCTCCCTCTTCCGGCTCGTCTACAGGCGGACCCTGCGGGGGCGTGGCGTCGGGCGGCAACGTGCTTGCCGGGACGATTACGGGCGATGGCGTCCCACTGCTGGGGCTGGCGGTAACCTGGGCCTGGGCGGTGCCGGTAGCGTTAGCCGAGGCCTCGGTCTGCTTGCGGCCCGGTATGGTCAGCACCTGGCCCACCTGCAAGGCGTTGGGGTCGGCGATGCTGTTGGCCCTCACAATGTCGTCCACAGTCAGGCCGAACATGTCCGCGATGCCGGAGAGCGTATCGCCCGCCTTCACCACGTAGGTAACGGGCGCGGCGGTGGGCTGGGCCTGGGGCGTGGCTGTGGGTGTGGGCACCGGGGTGAGCAGCAACCGCACGTCGTCGGCGGGGCCAGTCATGCCAGCGTTCTGGCACCCCGCCATGCCCACGAGCAGCGCAGTTACGAAAGCCACGCGGAGGGTGCGCGTGGCTCTGTCTGTAGCTCCCATGTGTGCGGTATGTCTCGGCATCTTGCTAGCGTTTCTTGTTGATACCTGTATTGGGCATCTCCGGCACCTGCTGCGCGTCCGTGCCCACGGCGGTAGGGACCACGTCTACCGGGTTGGCCGGGCCACCCTGCCCGCCGGGACTCGCAGGGGTTTCGGCCGGCTGCTGGGGCTGCGGTTGGGCTTCGGACGGTGGTGGGGCCTGTGCGCCCGCGTCGAAGGGCAAATAAAGCACCTGGTCCGGGTAGATCAGATCGTCTACCACACTATTTACACTAACGAGGGCATTTACGTCCACCCCTAGCCTCTGCGCGATGTCCGATAGCGTGTCGCCCGGCTGCACGACGTAGAACGGCGTAGAGGCCTCGCCCGTTATCACCCCGCCCTGCGCTTCCAGGGGCGTATATTCTACCTCGGGTGCTGCCGGTGCGCTGTCGGGAGGGTTGCCTGAGGGAACGGGTACCGTGGGTTGAACGGGCTGCGTCGGCAGCAGGGGCAGAAGCGGCACAGGGGTAGGCGTGGGTGAGAGGTCGCCCGGTACGTTGGCCTGGTTGCTGTCACCGGGTACGGCGATATCGGGGGCCGTCTGCCCCTGGTCCGATTGAGGGGCCACGCTCAGGGAGTCGGGCGGGATATTCGCGTTTGCCTGCTGAGGGTCCTGGGCGCTCTGCACGCTCGCGGGTTGCTGGGTGTTCCCCCCGAAGCGCGTGGATAAGCCGCCCAGCCCAAACATCGTGACAGCCACGATAGCGGCGAGCGCCACGAAGTAGACCATGCACCCCTTGGCACAGCTATTCCCAAAAGCGCCTTTCACAGGTGAGCACGCCCCATTCTAGCTTTACTCTTACACATCCTGCTGCAATTGTAGCACGATTGTCCTATTGAGGACGATGTTTCCACATAGACGATGGACTAGGGACGATGGACTAGGGACGATGGCGTGGTACGCGGAACTCGGAACTCGGAACTCGGAACTCGGAACTGTTATAATCAGGGACCAGATGTATGAGGGCAGGAGGTAGGGGATTGGCTCACGGTCGGGGGTTGTTTATCGTGCTGGAGGGGCCAGATGGCGCGGGCATCAGCACGCAGACGGCGTTGTTGCAGGCGGGGCTTGCGTCGAGGGGCTACAGGGCATTTGCTACCAAGGAGCCGAGCACAGGGCCAATCGGGGCGGTCGTGCGCCAGGCGTTGAGCCACAGGCTGGTCTACCCACCCTCCGAGCCTATCACCGACGAAGTGATGGCCCTGCTCTACGCCGCAGACCGCCTCGACCACATACGGGCCGACATTCTGCCCCGCATCGAAAAGGGCGTCCACGTCGTGTGCGACCGCTACCGGCTGTCGTCTTACGCCTACCAGGGACTGACTACGGGGCAGGAGTGGGTGCGCGAGCTAAACAGCCGCTCCATCGCCCCCGACCTGACCTTCTTCATCGACGTGCCCCCCGAAGTGAGCCAGAGCCGCATCCACACCAGGGGCGGTCACATCGAGCTATACGAGACCGACGAGCGCCTGCGCCCCATCTACGGCAACTACCTTAGGCTGATTGAAGAGGCTAAGCAAGCGGGCGAACAAATAGTGGTCATCGATGGCACGCCCGCCCCCGATGTGGTAGCGGCTGCTATTCTGGAGCACGCAATCGCGGTGATACAGGAACAGAGGGGCTAACACATCTATGCAAGAGAAACCGCGCTACACCTTCCACTACACACCCGAAGACTACTTCTACGGCCTGGACCCGGCTGCCGACTACTTCCCGCCGGACTTCGAGCAAGAGGGCTTCATCCACTGCACCGACGGCGCGGAGAACGTAGCCAAGGTAGCCACCCGCTACTTCCGCTACGACGAGCGCCGCTTCCTCGCGCTCTACATAGACAAGACGCTGGTCACCAGCCCCATCCAGTACGAAGACCCCGACGAGATTTACCCACACATATACGGGCCTCTACAGCGCGTGGCGATAGTGCGAGTGCTCAACGCCTGGCGCGACCAGGATGGTTTCTTCCTGCCGATGCCCGACATGTAAAGCGTCAGCATAGGCTACCTGGCCTCCAGCAAGTACCGCTGCAACCATATATCCTGCGCCTCCACGGGCGGCGACTCGGCACGCAACCCTGGCACGCCCCGGCTCCACTCCCCTGAGAAGATAGCAGGGTCGCTAGTCATAAGGCCGAAGCTGGTGACGCCTCTCTCTTGCATTTGCCGCGCCCATTCGCCCAGGCGCTCGTCGCCTTCCGCTAGCATGATTGGCCTTGTGTAGAAGACAGGGGCTAGATTGAGGGGCAGCCACCATACGTCGGTCACCACCGGCTCTCTGCCCGGCAGCGAACCGGCAAGCGCCTGCCAGGCCACTACCTGCGTGCGCTCCGTAAAGGTGGCGGCATACCCTCTGACGCTCAACAATACCCCCAGCACCACCAATGCGCAAGCCGCCAGCACCGGCACAGTCCTGTAGAGCCTCCCGCTTCTGCCACGATGGGCCTCCAGAATGCGCGTAATTGCCAACAATGCTAAGACTACCAGGGCAGGGTACGCGGGCAGCAAGTAGCGCTGCCCCCACTCGTGCCTGCTGATCGGCCCCAACCCACTCAAGACACTGATGATGAGGGCGTGCCACCCGACGTACAGCAGCGTCACAGCTTGGAGCCAGCCTTGCGGCGTCAGGGGTTGGCGGCTCTTCGGCCTGGCCCCGATTCTATCACTGCTCGCGGGCCACAGCGCCAGGACTACGAACGGGCTGGCAATCAGGAAGCCATGCAGGTTGTAGTACAACTCGCCCGAAAGCAAGGCGAACAGCGAGGGCACGGCCAACAAGACTAGTCCCACTCCCAACACGAGCCATAGCCAACTGCCGGTGGCACCACGAACACGCAGCAACCTCCCCAATCCCGGCAGGGCGCACAAGGCCAGACCGAGTAGCCCCACCATCTCAGCCCAGAATGGGAACCGCGGTGAAGATGGGAACGTCTGCGGCCCAAAGAGGAAATCCGGCACCACTCGCAGGCCCGCGGAAGCTATATAGCGCACCGCCGGAAGCTCGATGCCACCCGGAGCGGAACCGCCCTCGCTGCCCTGGAAATACCAGATGGCGTGCAACGGCAATAGTGTGCCCTCTGTGATCGCGTAAAAGCCCCACAGTGGCACCAGCGACACCGCGAACGCTCCCACCCACTGCCACAACGCCCGTCTCCACACCCCATCTCGCCATGCCATGTATGCGTACACCAGGCCCATCACCAGCGCCAGCACGTAAAGCTCGGAGCGGAAGTAGATGGCGACGGCCAAAAAGGCAGCGTTCAGCCACAGGGCGCGTGAAGCAGGCTGCTCAGAGCGCACCGCGACAAAGCCTGAGAGGAGGCTGAGCGTCACCAGCAGGGCGGCCAGCGTGTGCTCGAAGAACAGCAGCGAGTAGATGGAGATAGGTGTCGCCAGTCCAAGCAGTGGGATAGTGGTCCAGGCCAGCCGGGGAGCGACTCCCACTTTGAGCGCCAGCCTGTACGCAGCCCAGAGGGTGCCCAGGCCCATGAGCAGCGGCACCACGTACAGCCCCCAGAAGCCCATGACCTTCCAGGGTATGCGCGTAAGCAGCCCCAGGAAGATAGGCCATTGCAGGTAAATGCGCTCTCCATCAATATAGTGCTGGCGGTCGCGGAAAGGCACGAAGCGCAATTCCGGGTCCAGGGCACGGGCGGGGTAATTGACCGACCAGTCGAGGCCGGGCGGAGCTAGCCGCAGATTGCGCACCTGCAAGTACTTGGCCCCGGCATCGTGCTGAGTCAGCCCCTCCGGCGGCATAGCGATGAGAGCAGCGAGGTAGAGAGCGGCGACGAGGAGGAGGGAGAGTAAGGCCAACCTTTGAAACGTAAAACGTGAAACGTGATGCGGCTTGCTCAATATGGTGCGTGAATACAACGTCTTTGGAATAGCAGGACCAACTCCCCCCTTGTCATTCTGAGCGTAGCGAAGAATCTCGTCCTCCACGAAGGTATAACACCTTTCCTGAACGTAAGTGCTTACTCATAAGTGGACTGCTCCGGCAACCGACAAAATGGGAGGCGGCTCTACCAGCAATGCGAAGCATCCCGGCCGGACTGTTCTGCGGAGGCTTCAAGTTCCATAATCTTCGTAACTCTGCCCTTAGCTACGACATGTGCTCCCTCACGAATGAGAAATTCCTTGCCGGGGAACACTCTCCCCACATGGCACTCCGGACTGAGGAAGGACAGATAGGCTCTAACGGTGTCTCCCGGTATCACAAGTTCAACATCAGGGTAGGTGTGGATAGCATCCCAGTCACGTCCGTCATAGTAAAACTGTGGACGATACCCCGTAAATACCGGTCTGCGCCTCCCTCCTTCAGCAGCGGTGAGCCATGTCATCTCCACCTCTATGTCCCTGGGCAGAACTGGTAAGGTTTCCATCTATGTTCACCTCGTGCGGGGTCTCCATACCAGGTATATGAGCTGAAGGGAAACGACGAGATTCTTCGCTACGCCCCCATTACAAAGGGGAAGTTGGTCCTGCAACAGAAGCAACCTCATATCCACGAACCCTGCTTAGCAAGCCGTATCACGTTTCACGTTTCAGAACCCGCCAGCACAAACCCCTTCAGGTCCTCAAACGCACGCTCGGCGCTGGGCCAGCGGACGGTGTACTTGCTTTCGCGACCCCTGCCCCCGACTTCGAGGCGTATGAGGCCGGAGCCGCGTAGCTCGCGGATGTGGTGCGACACCGTGGGCAGGCTCAACTTCACCTCCTGCGCGAGGGACTGTAGCGACCTCGGTTCGGCGGCGATGAGGCGCAACAAGCGCAGGCGGGTGGGGTCGGCCAGAGCGCGCAGCACCAGCAAAGCATCTTCCGGTACCGACTCGCCGGGCACCACCCTGTGTCCCGCCGGGTGCGCTCCCCAGACCACCAGCAACTCGCGCTCCGAAATCTCGGCTCTCACTACATAAGGGTGCAGCCACACCGACGGCACCAGGACCAGGCGGTCCAGATCTATGTCGGCGCTCAACGTGAAGCCGTTGGACAGGCGCTCCAGCAGGTCGGGCACGGTAGTCTTTTTGGCGAGGATTTTGGCGTCGGCCAGCATCCGGTCCAGGATGGGCTGCAAGCGGCGCTCCTCGTCGGCAAAGAAGACCGTCTGGTACTCGCGCATGACCGCCAGCCAGCGTCGCTTGGTGGCCTCCGGGTTCTCCATATCGTCGAATAGCCGCCGCACGTCCGCCACCGACGGAGTAGCACCTATGGCCGAGCGAGCCACGCCACGGCGGTATTCCTCCACGTCAGCATCCGACATCCTCTCGCCCGCCAGCGCCCGGTCGCGCAACTCCGAGGGGATGTGAGAGAACTTCGTGGGGGCGTAAATCCGTTGCATGAACTCGGTGCCGGGTATCGCCTCCACGTAACCCAGGAAGCGGTCGACGGTCTTGGGTGCGTCCATAGCCAGCACCATATGCACGGGCATGTAGGCGATCACCGAGAAGGGGGGATTGAAGAAGTCCTTGAGGTCGCGCTGTCCGTTTGGGGAGAGACGCTTGCGCACGCCTGCGGCCCAGGGCGCGGGTATACCGTAGTCTTTGGGCAGGAAAATAGCGCGCAGGCTGAGCAGCAGTTCGTAGGCGGTGCCCACGTCCCAGCCCAGCACCTCCGCGAGAGGATCGATGTGGCCCATAGGCGCGGCGTCTGTAGTCATGTGTCCTTTCTGGTACGAACGTCACAAAGCGGCACGACCCAAACCCGTAAGCGCACACACAGCAAACCCGTACCGCCCACGGATTGTGCTAGATTATAGCGTCATGCCCCACCGATAGCAAGACGCTGCGCGTAATTTTTAATTCTTAATTGAAGATGCAGCTACCGGGACCTCAATTAAGAATTAAAAATTAAAAATTAAGAATTCCGCACAGCGTCTTCCGCGAAGGCGACTCGTTCGGCTATGGAGGGGTGGCTGTGGAAGAGGACGCGGACCCAGCGGGGCGGCTCGGCCTCGGCGAGGTTCTGCCCGGCCAGCTTGAGCATCACCGAGCGGAAGGCCTGGGGCTTGCGGGTGGTCTGTAGGGCGTAGCGGTCGGCGGCGCGCTCCATCTGGCGGGTGAGGAAGTTGCCGAGGGGCAGAGCTATCATGCCGACGCCCACCATGGCTACCATGAAGAAGGGTAGCGCGGCCACGTCGGCTATGCCACGGAAGCCGAACGCGGGCACTCCCCAGTTCAGCAGCATAGCGGCAGCGGCCATGCTGGCGAGCAGTATGACCGCCTCGGCAGCCAGCCCCCTTGGCAGGTCGTTGTGAACGTGGTGGGCCAGTTCGTGGGCCAGCACCGTCTCGATCTCGTCGTAGGTGTAGTTGCTCAGGAGGGTGTCACCCAGGATGATGCGGCGGGTGCCGCCCAGGCCGGTGAGCATGGCGTTGGCGGCGGTGGTGCGGCTGCTCATGTCCATGACGTACACGCCCCTCACCTTAGCGCCCGCGCCCTCCGCCAAGCGGGTCAGCCGCGCCACCAACTCGGCGTCATCCAGCGGGCGAAACTTGTAGAAAAGAGGCATCAGCAGCACCGGGGCTAGCTGCGTCATCGCCACCATGAAGAGCCAGGCAAGTCCGGCCATGACCAGCCACCACCAATCGGGCAGCGTCCTCAACAGCCAGTAGAGCACTTCCATAGCGCCAAGCCCCAGCACCGCCGAAATCGCAAGCTCTTTTAGCGTGTCGCTTACCCAGACGCCAAGGCTTTGCGTGGAGAGGCCGTAGCGGTGAGGCAGTACATAGCCGGAGTAAAAGTCGAGGGGCAGCGAGACGAGCGTGTAGCCCACGCCCAGCGCGACAGTGTAGAGGGCCACAATCAGCCACGAGTCGCCGGTGATGCTTCCCGCCCAGTCCCTTACAGCCGCCGACCAGCCGAGGAAGAGCAGGGCGAGCACCAGCAGGATAGCCAGCCCAAGCTCAACAAAAAAGAGCCGCCTCTTAATGCCCGCGTACTCTACGGCCGTGCGCTGGCGTTCGGGGTCAAGCTCTATAGTAAGGGTGTCGCCGGGTATAGCCTGGGGGTGATTGTGGTCGCTCATATATGATGAGCTACTCCTCGCCCCTCCAGTTCGCCACCCAGCCGCGTTGCACGATGTAAGGGTCGGAGGTGCTGCCGTCGGTTTCTCCGCCGATGCCTGGCACGATGGATATGGCCTCGCGAGAAAACCAGTCGATCTGCCCGGACACTTCCTCCCCGCTCTCAAGAGTAAGGGTTACCCGGATCTCCTTGCCCTGGTTCTCCTCGAGGAACCCGGTGAGCATCTTGCGGTAGCTGTCTCTACGGCTGGTAAGGTCTTCCAGGGGCACGCCAAAATAGCCGGCCAGCTTGGAGAGCGTTTCGTCGTCCTCACCCACCCGGCGGTGCTTCACCTCTATCAGGTGCACCTCGGAGGCAGGCACGCCACTCGCTTCGGCAATCTCCCAGGGCGTGACGCCACCCTTTACCGCCCGCAGGTACTTTATGTAGTCGCTCAGGCTCATGCTTAGACCCCTCGATCCTCGTCCATATTGTCTTCTTCGGGAACCGCAGGCTCACCCGCGCGGTCGGAGGCGACCCCGGAAGCGAGAGGTTGGTGGCTGTCATCGCGTGCGTGGTCGTGGCCCTGCGCCGCAACCGTTGCCGTCGCAGCCTCCTCGGCAGTCTCGGCAACCGCGCTCGTCGCGGGCACCAGCAGGGTATCATTGCCCAGGTTGGTAGTCACGAAGTTGCCCGACGTAGCGGCTGTAGCCTCGCCCTGCCCGGTGCGCCGGTAGTAGGCTATCGCCAGCTTGCGCAGCACCATCTCGTCCTCGCTGCCATCCGGCCTGATGGTGATAGTGTAGGGCGTAAAGTCCACCAGCGTGCCGTCGAACTGCTCGCCGTTGAAGAGCTTGAAGGTGAAGCGTGAGCTGGCATCGCGCTGCTGCCGTAAGTATGCGGCTTCGCGGTCCTCCTGCGCCTCCGGCCACACGCCATAATGCACCCTCTGGCTGGGGGCTATCTCGTCCGCGATGGCGCGTAGCTTCTTTATCCAGTCCCGCGCCTCAGGGCGGGTGAGGTCGGCAAGCAGCTTGCCGATGCGGGCCTCCATCTGCTGCTGGTCTATCTCAAGACGCTGGGCGAGGCGGGATAGCTCCTGTAGCTGCCCTTCGCTAATGGGGCCGGGCGGGTGGGGCAGGGAACGGGCGGGGCGCGTCTGCCGGGCATCTCCCGGACCGCCACGGCCCGCCTGCGGCACGCCACGCGTCCTGCCACCCTCACGTGGTGGCGCGCCCGTGGGTGCCTGCGTGAAGCCAGAGCCTTCGGCGGGGCGGGGCGCGGGTTGCGCTGGCGTATAGGCCGGGGCTTCGGCACGTGGGGCCGGGGCTACCTGCTGGCTGGTAGCAGGGGCGCTATCCGTCCGTGGCGGCTGCGAGGGGGCGTACTGGGGCGCGGCGGGTGGTGGAGACGAGGGCGGGATTACCGTGCCTGCCGGGGGCATCAAGTCCTCGATGGGCACCCATAGGGCCTTGGCGATGAGCCGGGCGTGGTTCAGGGGCATGGCAAGCCGCCCCTCTTCATAGTCGGTTATCACCCTCGACGGTATGCTGGCGCGTGCGGCCAACTGCGACACGGTCAGACCCTTCTTCTCACGTATGCTGCGAAGCATTGTCATATTTATGGCTCCTGGAACCTGCATGCGGCACGCAAGACCTGCGAAACGTAAAGTATTGCGAAACACCTGACAGAAGATCGCGACTCTAAGTCGCCTGCTAATCGTTAAACTAAAACGCCGTATCGTAACTTTGGATAGTATCTGCCGCGGTCGCTTCTACTATATAGGGTAATCCATTATATCACCCGGCCACATACCCGGTACCGGGCTACGTTTGTAAATACGTGCTACGTAACGCGTAACAAGCAAGAGGTAGGCCCAGAGCTAATGACGTATTACGCGTTACGTGTTACTCATCACGTTTCACGTTTCAGATTTCCCGCCCATCGCCTGCTGTACCGCCTGTGCTTCTTCTTCCGACAGCGAGGAGTTCGCGGCAGAGGCCTTGATGGGCCTGGCGTACATGCGGGTGCTGGTGCGGGTGTGCAGGCTGCTGATGACTACCCCGTCACCGCGCTTGTCGAGCAGGGCTAAGGCGAAACTCTGGTCGCCGCCGGTATCCTGGAAAGGATTGAAGCGCACCAGGCCCACGTTCTGCACGCTGCCGGTCACCGCCGCGTCGAGGGCGGTCACGGTAATGCGAAGGGATTCCGTCTGCTCTCTCACCGACTCCAGCCGCTCGCCCTGCCGCGCGATTACCTCACCGAGCGACAGGGAGGACGCCCCAGGCCCCGCCCCACGAGTAAGCGCCCGCATCTGCCGCTCCACGCGTCCAAGGCGCACCACCAGCAAAATTACCAGCAGGCCCAGGACCACCGCCAGCGACAGGGCCGCCGTGCCCAGCATCTCACCTACCGTCATCGGCCCGGCGCTCCTATTGCTTTGTTATACGTAGCGTGTAACATTTCAGATGTAAACCCACATGGTAAGCGGCCGGAACAGGGGTGGTTACTTTCACCACCTCGCGACAAGCAACAGCACTATTACTTGTCTCTCGAACTATCAGCAGATTGTATCCCAGGGGCCGTGCCTTGTCAATCAAATGTGGTCCAGCTCCGGGACGGTCGCAAGGATAACAGTGCGACAATAACATCGACCAACTCTCATCTTGGGAGTTATGCTAGATAGGGAAAGCAATCTCTTTGATGCGAAGGAAGTGTTGCTTACCCAGTGAGCGGTTGATGAACAGGCACAGAGTATGAGCAGTGAGCTTGGAGTACAACCGGGTGCACAGGTCGCCAAACGACCACTCATCAGGTATCATTAGCTTGAACGAAATCTGGGGATGGGCTAGCAAATAGGAAGAAGTAAGGAGACGAAACCGCCAAGACGCCAAGGACGCCAAGACGCCAAGGACGCCAAGACGCCAAGGTTTAGAAGGTTTGAAGGGTACAAAGAGGACCAGCGTACAACACACGTACTCTGGTCCTCTTGCCTGGGACATATTACTTAACCTTGGCGCGCTCTTGGCGTCCTTGGCGTCCTGGCGTCCTGGCGGTTTCGTCTCTCCTACCCGTTGACCACTTCGCCGCCATTCGGGTGGAGCACCTGGCCGGTCATGTACGAAGAGTCGTCCGAGGCGAGGAAGACGTAGGAGGGGGCTACCTCTTCAGGCTGGCCGGGTCGCTTGAGGGGCACGTCCGCACCGAAGGTGGCGACCTTCTCCTCGTCGAACGTGGCGGGGATGAGCGGCGTCCAGATAGGGCCGGGTGCCACGGCGTTGACCCTGATCTTCTTTTCAGCCAGCGCCTGGGACAGCGACCTAGTGAACGCCACGATAGCGCCCTTGGTGGACGAGTAGTCCAGCAGTTGCGGGCTGCCCTTGTAGGCGGTGACCGAGGTGGTGTTGATAATCACGCTGCCCGCGCTGAGGTGTCGCATGGCTGCTTTCGTCAGGTAGAACATCGAGAAGATATTGGTGCGGAAGGTACGCTCTAGCTGCTCGGCGGTGATATCCTCGATGTTCTCCTGGGGGTGCTGCTCGGCGGCGTTGTTCACCAGGATGTCGAGCTTACCAAGCTCCCGCACCGTGCGCTCCACAACCTCGCGACAGTGCGATTCGTCGCCTATGTCGCCCGGTATGAGGATGCACTGACGGCCCTCTTTCTCCACCAACCGCCGGGTCTCCTCGGCGTCGGAATGCTCGTCCAGGTAGGAAATAGCCACATCTGCACCCTCGCGGGCGTACAGGATAGCCACGGCTCGGCCAATACCACTGTCGCCGCCTGTGATGAGTGCCACCCGCGTGCGCAGCTTGCCGCTACCCCTGTACTCCGGGTCGTCGGCGTCGGGCCTGGGAGTCATCTCCGACTCCAGGCCGGGCTGCTGGTCCTGTGTCTGAGGCGGGAGGGTCTGCTGCTTTTCCTCCTGCCCTCCCTGCTGTTCTTCTTGTCCTTGCTCTTGATCTTGCTGCTGTTCCTGCTCGTCCATCTAATATGCTCCTTCGCTGGTCCTGCTTCTCAATTCCCCCGAAGCGAAGGAGAGGGCAAGTTATATGCCAGTTGCCCGGTCTGGAATGGGAGTGGCTACAGTGCTTTGTAGAAGAAGACGGTGTCGTGAAACGTCCCGTCGGCGTTGAGCGCCCAGTGCGGTATAACGCCCGCCTCCACGTACCCGCGCCGGGCGTACATCTGCTCCGCCAAATCCCCTCGACGCGTATCCAGCACCAGGAGCGACCTGCCCTCCTCGCGTGCGGCCTCCTCGACCGCGTCCATCAGTAGCGTGCCCAGTCTGCGGCCGCGAAAGTCCCGGTGAACGCAGAACTTTTGCACCTCGGCCCTGTGCGGTGCGTTAGGCCTGGTAGCCAGCGCTAGGTGGACCGCACCCGCCACGCGCTCGCCCTCCAAAGCCGCCAGCAACACCCGCGAACCCCGCTCGATCTCCGCTATGACCCCAAGCCAGAAGTCGCGCGCCTCTTCATCGCTCAACGGCGGCAGGAAGCCGCCTGCGGCTTCACTGGCTACGGTGTCCTGCAACAAGGTGACAAGTTCCGGCAACAAATCCCGCGCACGCTCGGCGGTAAGACGCTCAATCGAGGACATAGGCAAGCTACTCCCATTACAACGAGGCTAATGAACTAAAACGTGTTTCAAAAATAAGGAAGCGGAGATGAGCACATGAGGTGGTCTTTGTCATTCTGAGCGCAGTGAAGAATCTCGTCCCTCACCACCCAAATACCACCTTGCTGTCAACCACTCGGTACCGCAAGAAAGAGGAAACATCCCGGTGAAAGACGAGATTCTTCGCTGCGCTCAGAATGACAAGAGCCGACTCTGCTGCCCCTACCCAGCTTTGGTACTTGGGAGATAGCTTCTGCTCAATCCTCAGTCCTCAGTCCTCATCACTCCCTCACGGTACATAGCCCAGCCTCGCTTCCAGACCCGCTTTCACTTGCGGCCATTCGTCAGCGATGATGCTAAACATCACGTTGTCGCGCAGATAGCCATCGGGCATGATAAAAAACTTGCGCAGGGTGCCCTCGCGCTTCGCGCCCAGCTTGGCTATGGCGGCCTGGCTGTGCAGGTTGCGCCCGTCGGTCTTGAGTTGCACGCGTATGGTCCCAAGCGTCTCGAAGGCGTGGCGCAGGAGGAGGTACTTGCATTCGGGGTTGACCGCCGTGGCCTGGTAAGCACGGCCGATCCAGGTGTTGCCGATTTCGAGGCCACGGTGGGCTGCGCGAATGTCCATGTAGGTGGTCACGCCGACGGGCTGCCCGGTCTCGCGCAGGGTTGTAGCGAAGGGCTGCATGTCGGGCATGTTGAAGAGGCCCTGGATGTAAGCCTGGAATCCCTCGATGGTCCACTGCTTAGGGAAGTGGCCGAAATACTTGAAGATGTCCGGCTCGCACACCGACAACAGCCCCTCGGCATGGTCCATACTGAGCGGCACGAGCCGCACCACACGCCCCTCCAGCACAACAGGCTCGACGTTGAATGGCTCCACTTCCCCACCTCCTGCAAGTACAGTATGCTCCCAATAATATACGGCACCTGCCGCTTAGCGACCATGTTCCGCCCGTCATCCTGAAGCTTCCCCTCTGTCATCCTGAGCGTAGCGAAGGATCTCAGATGCTGGTTCTACACCCACATGGAACCTACAGCACCATGCTTCAGGAAGTTCAATAGCATCCCTGCCCACCTTCTTGAGATCCTTCGCTACGCTCAGGATGACAGAGGGGTGTTTGGTCGCCACACTCCGACATTTGTGCAATCACGTGCCTGCCAGGGCGGGTGCAACTGGGTTCGGCACGTATCTTGCCGCATCGTGTGGGAACTAACGTTGATATTGGAGGAGCACTAATGGCTGTAATTGGCTACTGGCTGTCGAGCGAGGAACATACGCCGAGCAAACTGGTGGAGTACGCCCGGCGCGCGGAAGAACTCGGCTTCACGCACATCATGATCTCGGACCACTACCACCCCTGGGTGGACGCGCAAGGCCACGCCCCGTTCGTGTGGAGCGTCATAGGCGGCATCGCCAGCGTAACGAAGAAAGTGACGCTGGGCACCGGGGTGACCTGCCCCACCATCCGCACCCACCCCGCGATTATCGCGCAGGCAGCCGCCACCGCCGCAGCGATGATGCCGGGCCGCTTCATCCTTGGCGTGGGCACGGGCGAGAACCTCAACGAGCACATCCTGGGCGACAAGTGGCCCCCCTTCCAGGAGCGGCTGGAGATGCTGGAAGAGGCCATCGAGATTATGCGCAAGCTGTGGGAGGGCAAGCTCGCCAGCCACAGGGGCGAGTATTACACGGTGGAAAACGCCCGACTCTACACGCTGCCCGACCAGCCGATACCGATCTACATTGCCGCCGCAGGACCTGAAGCCGCCGAAATGGCCGGACGCCTCGGTGACGGCTTCATCAACACGTCGGCGGAAAAGGAGCCGATAGAGGCGTTCGAGCAGGCGGGCGGCGCGGGCAAAGAGAAGCACGGGCAGTTCACCTGCTGCTGGGCCGAGACCGAGCAGGAGGCCATACGCACCGCCTACGAAATCTGGCCCAACGGCGGGCTGAAGGGTCCGCTATCGCAAGAGCTGCCCCTGCCCCAGCACTTCGAGCAGGCCGCCCAGATGGTGAGCGAGGAAGACATTGCGGAGTCGGTAGTGTGCGGCCCCGACGTTGAGCGTTACCTGGAGAAGATACAGGAGTACGCCGATGCTGGCTTCACCCACATCTACCTGCACCAAATCGGCCCCGACCAGGAAGGCTTCTTCCGCTTCTACCAGCGGGAGCTTGAGCCGAGACTTAAAGGGTAGACGATGGACGATGGACGATGGACGATGGTAGGAGACGGAACCGCATCACGCCAAGGACGCCAAGAATAGCGCCAAGTTTAGGATTGTTCGGATGGGTGCTGCATTGTACCCACTACCCACTACCCACTACCCACTACCCACTACCCACTACTCAGTCCTCATCACTCCCATCGTCCATCGTCCTCCAAAGGAGCTAACTCATGGCAACACTCAACTACGAAGAGCGCGGCGACGGCACACCGCTTGTGCTGGTGCATGGCTTTCCTTTCGACGGCTCGATCTGGCAGTCACAACTTGAAGAGTTAAGTGGTGAGGCGCGGGTAATCGCGCTCGATCTGCCGGGGTTCGGCGGTTCGCGGGAGCTTGGGGGCGACGAAGCTTCCATTGACGACTACGCCGAGGCTATAGCGGGCTGGGCGCGAGACTTGGGGCTGGACAGGTTTGCGCTCGCGGGGCATTCGATGGGGGGGTACGTCGCGCTGGCGTTCGCGAGGCTGCACCCTGAGATGCTATCGGGCCTGGGGCTGGTCTGCACCCGGCCAGGCCCCGACACCGAACAGGCCAGACAGGGTCGCTACACCATGATTGAGAACGTGCGGGAGAAGGGGGCGCAAGCGGTGGTGGATGCCATGCTGCCCCGGCTGCTCTCACCGCAGACACGGGAGAAAGGCTCCGAGGTAGAGGAGCAGACACGTAATGTGATGCTCCGCCAGGACAGGCAGGGCATCATCGCCGCCCTGCAAGCTATGGCCTCCCGCCCCGACGCATCACCCCTATTGCCACAGATAGAGGTCCCCACAGCCGTGATAGGTGGTGCCGACGACGCTATCATCCCCGCCGCCGAAGAAGACCTCATGGCCGCTACCATACCAGGAGCCGCCCAGGTCCGCATCGACGGCGCGGGCCACATGCCGATGCTGGAACAGTCCGAACGCCTGGCCGAAGCCCTACGCAACCTCGTCCGCGGCTCCAGCACCAACCCCGCCATACCCGAACCCGCCGACCCTGACAACATCGAAGGTGTTCGAAGGCACGACTAAGGATTTGAACGCCAAGACGCCAAGACGCCAAGACGCCAAGGACCACGCCAAGATTAAGGATTGTATTCGAGTAAGAGAAGCAAGGTACGACATTACGTACCTTGCTTCTCTTTACCATTCCCCACCCTTAACACTCTTGGCGTGGTTCTCTGCGTCTTGGCGTCTTGGCGTTTCCGTCTTATCGTTGGGCTGCGGGCAGGTAGCGGAGGAACCAGTCGCTGGCGAGGCGGGCTACCTCTTCAAGGGTGCCGCGTTCCTCAAACAGGTGGCTCGCGCCGGGGACGATGGTAAGTTGCACCTCTCCGCGCATCTGCGCCCTGGCCTGCTCGTTTAGCTGGATGACGATAGGGTCGTTACCTCCGACGATTAGCAGAGTGGGCGCGGTTACCAGGAGAAGGGCGGCGCCAGCCAGGTCGGGGCGGCCGCCACGCGAAACCACCGCTACCACGGAGTCGGGACGTTCGGCGGCAGCCACCAATGCGGCACCCCCACCCGTGCTCGCGCCGAAGTAGCCCACGCGCAGATTGGCCGTTTCAGACTGTTGCGCCAGCCAATCGGTAGCCAAGACCAACCGCTCGGCCAGCATGCTAATGTCGAAGCGCAGGTGGGCCGTGCGCATATCAACCTGCTCCTCCTGCTGTGTGAGCAGGTCGACCAGCAGCGTGGCTAACCCGGCCTCCTGTAGCACCCCGGCCACGTAGCGGTTGCGAGGGCTGTGCCTGCTGCTGCCGCTGCCGTGGGCGAACAGCACTACTCCCCCCGCGTCCGGCGGCACTACCAGGTTGCCCTCCAGCGTAACGGGGCCAGCCGTCACCTGGACTACCCGTTCCTCTCCCCTCACGTCCATATTCCGCCTCCTCATCCTTTTGCCGACTGCCTGACAATTACACACTTTATTGAGCAGGAATGGGGCCGAATAACTATTAGATTGCTGTATTACCATATATAGAACCACCGTCTGAATGTAACTGGCAAGCAATTTGCTTCGTAGTTATATGAAGGTAACCGTGAATGTAATATCTACCCAGGTGTCACCTGGCGTAACGGAGGAAGCAAACATGGGATTCTTTGACAGATTATTCGGGCGGCAGGAGGAGCCGGAGCAGCCACGCCCCGCTCAGCAGCCGTACCAGGGCGGGCAGTACAACCAACCGCAATACGCCCAGCAGCAACCATATGGGCAGCAAGGCCAGCAGTATGGCGGCCAATACGGCCAGCAACAGTACGGCCAGCAATATGGTCAGCAGCCGGGACAGCAGGGGCAACCGGGACAGATGACCGACGAGCAGGCCATCGCCCGCTATCGTTACATGTTGAAGACCGCGCCGCCTGAGACTATCGAGCAGGCCCACGCCGAGGCGTTCGCCCAGCTTACCCCGGAGCAGCGCCAGATGGTGTTGCAGGAGCTGACCAGGAATCTGCCGGAGCACGAGCGCAGGGCCGGTCAGTACAGCGACGACCCGCAATCGCTTGCCCGCATGGCTACCCGCGCCGAGATGCGCCAGCCCGGTACCATCGAGCGCACCTTCAGCGGCGCCGGTGGTGGCGGCATGATGGGAGGCGGTATTGGCCTTGGCGGGCTGATGGCGGGCAGCTTCTTCAGCAGCTTCGCCGGTATGATGCTCGGCAGCATGGTATTCCAGTCGTTCTTTATGAACGATCAAGGCTATTCCGACGGCTACGCAGACGGGCAGGCCGCGGGCGAGCAGAACGCCGATGGTACCGATAACACCGATACCGGCAACGCCGACGTAAGCCAGGACGCCCAGGGTGGAGACTACGCAGGGGGCGACCAGTACGCGGGCGGCGACGTTGCAGGCTCCGATGTGGGCGGCTACGACAGCGGCATGGGTGGAGACTACGGCTCCAGCGGTGGCGGCTGGGGCGACTTCGGCGGTGGCGACTTTGGTGGTGGAGATTTCGGTGGCGGCGACTTCGGGGGCGACTTCGGCTTCTAACCTTTAGCTCCACAAGAGACGGAACCGCCAAGACGCCAAGGACGCCAAGAATAGCGCCAAGGTTTAGTAGGGTGTTCTAAACAGGAGGGCCAGGGTACGACACCACGTACCCTGGTCCTTTTCGTTTAGTAACTTACTTTATCTTTGCGCGTTCTTTGCGTTCTTTGCGCCTTTGCGTTTCCGTCTTATGCAGTGCTACGTATGATATCCACCAGGGCGCGAAGGCCGAGGAGATAGCTGTTGGGACCGAAGCCCGATATTTGGCCCCGACACACAGGGGCCAGCACTGACCTGTGGCGAAACTCCTCGCGGGCGTGGATGTTGGAGAGGTGTACTTCTACCGTGGGGAGGCCCACGGCTGCTATGGCGTCGCGCAGGGCGTAGCTCGTATGGGTGTAAGCCCCTGCGTTGATGAGTATGCCCCCGGCCCACTCTAGCGCGGCGTGTATCTCGTCTATGAGCGCGCCTTCGTGGTTGGACTGCAAGATACGCAGGGTAGCCCCGAGTTCGGCGGCCTGCTCCTGCAACCGGGCGTCAATCTCCGCGAGCGTGGTTGTGCCGTACACGCCCGGCTCCCGCCGCCCCAGCAGGTTCAGGTTGGGGCCGTGCAGCACCAGCAGTTTCAGGTCGCGGGACTCCTCGTCGCTTTCCTGGCTCATTGCATCTCCAACATGACGTTTTTTATGGCTTCTTCCGCCACACCCTCTACTATGGAAACGCCGCCCAGGGCTTCAGGGAGCACCAATCGCATACGCCCGTCGACTCGCTTCTTGTCGCCAAGCATCGCCTCATACACCCGCTCTATTTCGGTGGCATCAGCAAGTTCCGGCGCTCCCCAACGGAGAGGCAAGCCCCACTTTTCGAGCACTCTCCCCACTCGAAGCTCAAGCGCCGGGTCGCACATACCAAGTTTCACCGCCAACCGGAAAGCCACCGACACGCCCTGTGCCACCGCCACACCGTGCAGGCGGGAAT
Source organism: Chloroflexia bacterium (assembly GCA_036386675.1). Lineage (GTDB taxonomy): Bacteria > Chloroflexota > Chloroflexia > QHBQ01 > JADMIH01 > JADMIH01. The sequence continues at coordinate 87,688 of DASVVE010000039.1, forward strand.
AGCCGGTGCGCTTCTCAAAGGCGTGGCCGAAGGTGTGTCCCAGGTTGAGCAGGGCACGCTCGCCCCGTTCCTCAGGGTCCCGTTGCACTATCTCTCGCTTCACCAGGATTGCGGCGGCAAGCGCTCTCGTGTAATCAAGCCCTGCCGGGTCCGTGGCTTCAAGGTAGTCGAACAGGGCAGGGTCGCCTATGATGCCCGCCTTGATGATTTCGGCCATGCCACAAGCCACCTGGATGGGAGGCAGAGTCGCCAGCGTATCGAGATCGGCTACTACGAGCGCTGGGTGCTTGAACGCGCCCAGCAGGTTCTTGCCGCGTGGGTGGTCCACCCCTACCTTGCCGCCGACGCTCGAATCGGACATGGCTAACAGCGTGGTTGGCACTTGCACGAACGGCACGCCCCGCATGTAGATCGAAGCCGCGAACCCCGCCGTATCGCCCACCACGCCCCCACCCAGCGCGAGCACCCAGCTACCCCGGTCCAGGTCCGCGTCCAGAGCCGCCTCCACGAACAGGCTCACCGACTCCCACTTCTTGTGCTGCTCCCCGGCTGGCATTGTTGCGAGCGTTGTCCTGAACCCGGCAGACTCCAACGAAGATACTACCTGCTCGCCGTACAGCGGCCCGACAACGCTATCGGTCGCCACCAGCACGCATCGGCCAAGGCCCCTCGCGGCAGCAAGCCTGCCCAATTCAGGCAGCAACCCACACCCCACCAGCACCGGGTAATCTCCCTGCGGGGACCGCACCTGTATCTCCGTCACGGGATGTTCTAGGGCTTGCATGCAGCCGCTCCTTGCCCCACCGCCTCGTAATAGAGGGCCAGCACCTGCTCCGCGACTTCTGCCGGGTCCAGGTTCGTAGTATCAACCTGGCGCGGCAAAGAGCCATATACCGGCCCCCTCGCGGCAATCAAACGGTCTATCTGCGTAGCAAAATCGTCACCCAGCAAGGGCCGAGTGCCCCGTCGGGCCGACTCTTCCAACCGGTCCACTAAAGCCTTCCGCTCGCAGGTCAACAATACAACGATCCCTTCTGCCTGAAATGCCGCCCTAGTAGTGTGGTCCAATAGAGCGCCGCCGCCTGTTGCCACCACGGCGTCCCGCGTGGTAGCGACTTCCACGCATACCTGGCGTTCTATGTCGCGGAAGTACGGCTCCCCGTACTGAGCGAATATCTCCGAGATAGGCATACCCGCCCTCTGGATGATGAGCGCGTCGGTATCCACAAGCGGCCTTTGCAGACGTGCGGCCAGCAGGTTGCCCACCGTGCTCTTACCTGTGCCCATGAAGCCCGCCAGCACCAGGTTGGGTGCCCCTTCCATCAACCGAATACCCCGACCTTCGGCGCAAGCGAGGGTACCCGCTCCAGCATCTCTTGCAAGCTGTCGCCGCCCAGCTTCTCGTGCAGGGCCTCGGCCAGCACCCAGGCCACCATCGCCTCTCCCACCACTCCGGCCGCGGGCACGGCGCAGAAGTCGGAGCGCTGGTACTGGGTGGCCGCGGCCTCTCCAGTAGCCACGTCAACAGTCTGCAAGGGGTTTATAGTGGTAGAAATGGGCTTCATGGCGGCGCGTACGATGATAGGCTGCCCATTGGTGACGCCGCCTTCCAGGCCGCCCGCGCGGTTGGTATGTCGTTCCAGGCCGTTCTCGCCCGCGTATATCTGGTCGTGCACGTCGCGGCCGGGGCGGCGGGCATTCTCAAAAGCCTCCCCTATCTCCACGCCCTTGATAGCCTGGATGCTCATTACCGCGTGGGCCAGCAGGCCGTCCAGCCTCCGGTCCCAGTGCACGTAGCTGCCCAGGCCCACAGGCAGGCCCGTCGCCCAGACCACGAACACCCCGCCCAACGTATTGCCGGTGCGACGGGCGTTGTCTATACACGCCTTCATCGCCTCTGTGGCCTCATGATCGGGGCAGCGCACGGGTGAGGCTTCGGTAGCTTCCAGCAGGCTATCGGGCTGCGACAGGTCTATATCGGAGGCCGCCGCGTCGCCTATCTCGGTGACGAGGCTGCCCACCTCCACGCCGAATTGGCACAACAGCAGCTTGGCGAGCGCACCCGCCGCAGTACGGGCAGCCGTTTCGCGGGCACTGGACCTCTCAAGGGCGGTGCGCATATCGGAGTAGCGGTACTTCACAGCCCCCACGAGGTCGGCGTGTCCGGGGCGTGGGGCGGTGAGGGGCGGGTGCTCCTTCTTAATGAAGTTGGCGTAGTCGCGGTTGGCGATCTGCATGACGATAGGGCCGCCGGTGGTCACTCCCGCCTCCACGCCGCCAAGGAACTGTACGACGTCGTGCTCGATGCGCTGCCGTCCGCTCCGCCCGTAGCCGCCCTGCCTACGGGCCAAATCGCGGTTGATTTCCGCCTCCGGCACGCTCAGCCCCGCCGGGAACCCTTCGACTATGACGGTGAGGCAAGGCCCGTGAGACTCCCCGCCCGTTAGAAACCTGTGTGGCATGTTCGCTTACCTGCTTTCTTTGTTGATGTGTTCCTGAAACAGGGTTCTGAAACGTGAAACGTGAAACGTGATGCGGCTTGCTCTTGTTGGTTCGTGAATGTTGTGATGCCTGTCTCACAGGACCCCACTCCCCCTGTCATCCTGAGCATAGCGAAGGATCAGTAGCCCGTGTTTGACTCTTCCTCTTGCAAGACCCATGTTCCTGATGCTACCAGCATCCTGAATGTTGAGGACTCTCGCCTACCCACCTGATCCTTCGCTACGCTCAGGATGACAGGGTGGGGCCATGTCCCAAAAAGCCGGCAAGGTGACACTCGCGGAACCCTGTTCCCCTAACCGCATCACGTTTCACGTTTCACGTTTCAGCATCACGTTTCAGCCCTAACCGCGTCCCACATTACCTCCAGCGGTGCCTCCTGCCCGGTCCAGATGCGGAAGGCCGCAGCCCCCTGGTTCACCAGCATGGCGAGGCCGTCCTGCGTGCGGCAGCCTGCGGTCTGGGCGTCACGCAATAGCCGCGTGGGGCGGGGCCTGTAGACCAGGTCGTAAACGAGCAGGTGGTCGGGGAGGCGCACGTTGTAGGGGAGAGGGCTTTCGTTGGTGTGAGGCCACTGGCCTACGGGCGTGCAATTGACGAGCATGGTAGCTTCCTTCAGCGCGTTAGAAAGGGTAACCACATGGAAGGCAGCGGGTTCAATGTTGCGGCGCGTCCGCGTAACCAGGGACTTTGCCACTTGCTCCGCCTGTTCGAGGTCGCGGGATAGTATAAGTACCGAGTGCCCCTCTCTTGAGAGCGCCCACGCCACCGAGCGCGCCGCCCCTCCCGCTCCCAGCAACACCACCCGCGAACCTTTCTCAATCCCTCCCGCGTCAGACAGGCCGCGCATGAAGCCAGTAGGGTCGGTGTTGAAACCTAATAACTGCCCATTTTCTACGCGCACCGTATTGCACGCGCCTATCACCAGCACCTCGTCACTCACCTCGTCCAGCAGCGATACCATGCGCTCCTTATGGGGCACCGTGACGTTCCAGCCCACGAAGCCCCGCGCTATGCACTGCTCCACCTGCGACTCGAACTCGCCGGGTGTAGCTGGCAGCAGCACGTAGCGATAAGGCAGCCCGGCTGCGGCGAAAGCGGCGTTCTGCATAGCGGGCGACAGGCTGTGCTCGACCGGATAGCCAAACAGCCCCACCAGATGCGCGGTCTGCTCCGCATCCTGCTGCTCGTCAGGCGCGAGACTACTCACCGCTGGGGCCTCCCTCAATGAGTGCTCTCAAGGCAGCCTCGAAGCCTGGGAAACTATCGTCCGCGCACTCCGTTTCCTCGACGGTGGTCACCCCCTTAGCCGCCAGGGCAGCAATGGAGAGTGACATAGCCAGTCTGTGGTCGCCGCGGCTGCTGACTTGCGCGCCACACAAAGGCGTGGGGCCATGCACGCGGAAGCCATCGGGTAGAGGCTCTATGCGGGCGCCCATGCGGGTTAGCTCGGCTGCCGTCGTGGCGATGCGGTCGGTCTCCTTGACGCGCAACTCTGCGGCCCCACGCACCTCGGTTATGCCCTCGGCCTGGGTAGCGACGACGGCCAGCAAGGGTAGCTCATCTATCATGCCCGGCACATCTTCGGCGGAAACCAAGATGCCCCTAAGTTCGCGGTGCGACACTTCCACGTCAGCCACAGGCTCGCCGTTGCTTTCTCGCGCATTGTGCAGGCGGACCTCGGCACCCATCCTCTCCAGTGCCTGCAAGAAGCCCGTCCTTCCGGGGTTCACGCCCACGCCTTCGACTACCACGCGGGAGCCTGGAACGATAGCGGCTGCGGCCAGTATGAACGCCGCCGAAGAAATGTCGCCCGGCACATCTACGTCAATCGCCTTTAGGTGCGACCGGCTCACTCGCACCGTACCGCCTTCCCCGGCCAGGGCTGCACCCATTGACCTAAGCATGCGCTCGGTGTGGTCGCGTGTGGGTGTGGGTTCCTCCACTACAGTCTCGCCCTGCGCGAACAGCCCCGCCAACAGTACGGTAGACTTGATCTGGGCGCTTGCCACGGGCGGCCTGTAGCTAATAGCCTGAAGGTTACCACCCTGGATACTCAACGGGGCGAGGCGGCCACCGTCGCGGCCCAGGATAGTCGCCCCCATCTCGCGCAAGGGACGGGCTACGCGGTCCATCGGCCTGCGGCTCAATTGCGCGTTACCCGCGAGCACGCTGTAGAACGGCTGCCCCGCTAGCAGACCCGACATCAGCCGCATGGTGGTGCCCGACCCCCCGCACTCCAGCGGCCGCGCAGGTTCCACGAGACCCGCCATCCCACGCCCATGCACCAGCACCTCGTCGCCTCGATATTCCACATCGACGCCAAGCCCGCGCATCACTTCCAGGGTGGCAAGGCAGTCGTTAGCGGGCAGGAAGTTGCGGATGCGGGTGGTGCCTTCAGCGATGCCGCCCAGCATGGCCGCGCGATGGGAGATGGACTTGTCCCCCGGCACGCGTAGCCTTGCCTGGAAGGGCGCGACCGGCCCATCGACTACCAACGCGCGCGCCGCTCCAGCCTCTGAAATCATACGAACATCGCCCTTCGCGCTCGTTGCGCGTCCAGCATCCATTCCTCAAGCCGCGCCTGGTCGTCCAACAACTCACGCACTGTGCCAAGCTGCCGCTCGAACGACGCGAGCGCGTCTTCCACGGCCTGCCTGTTGGTGAGCAAAATGTCACGCATCATTGGCACTTCGCTTGCGGCAAGGCGGGAGGTATCTCGGAAGCCGCTGGCGACTAGCCTGTCCTGCAACGGCTCGCACCTGGCGGCCTCTTTTTCAGTGCGCACCAGGGCGGCTGCCAGCAGGTATGGTAAGTGGCTAACGTAGGCCACAGCGCGGTCGTGTTGCGCCGGGTCCATCAGCACGGGGTGAGCACCCACGACCTCCACAAGCTCCCGGCTAAGGGTCATGCTTGCTTCAGCCGTGCGTGCGGTAGATACCAGCACAAACACCTTGCCGGCGAACAGCCCAGCGTCGGCGTGCCCCAACCCACCTACTTCCTTGCCGCACATAGGGTGCCCACCGACTGCTGAAACGTGCCCCGGCAGGCGGTCCATAGCCTCGACCACGGCTCCCTTGGTGCTGCCCAGGTCTATCAGCAGCGAGCCGGACGGCATGTGCCTGCCTGCTTCCTCAACGTCGCGCACGATTTGCCGCACGGGCGTGGCGAGCACCACTATGTCGGCGGCGCTGACACCGGCCTGGAACTCCAAGGTAGCGTTATCTACCGCCCCTACTTGTAGCGCCAGGTCCGCCGTCTCGGTCCTGCGCACTATGCCTATGCGCCGCTTGCACTTGCCCTCCAGAGCGAGTCCGAGCGACCCGCCCATCAGCCCCAGCCCATGTATGGCAACCGTGGCCTCGCTAAGCCGCATGGACCGCCTCACCCGCCGGGACGGTAACCGGGGCGAGGTCTAAGCCTTTGCCGACGGCGTTCGCCACCCGCCGGATGTCGTCCAGCAGGGCGCGGCACTTGTCGGGGCGTAGCGACTGCCCGCCGTCCGAGAGGGCCAGTTCGGGGTGACTGTGCACCTCGACTATGAGGCCATCAGCCCCCGCCGCCACCGCGCCCAGCGACACAGGTCCCACCAGGTCCCACCTGCCGGTGCCGTGGCTTGGGTCGGCTATCACGGGTAAGTGAGAGAGTTGCTTCAGCACCGGGATGGCGTTCAGGTCGAAGGTGGAGCGGGTGGCCCGTTCGAAGGTGCGAATGCCGCGCTCGCAGAGCATCACCTGGCTGTTGCCGTTAGCCAGTATATATTCGGCTGCCAGCAATAGCTCCTCTATCGTGGAGCTCATGCCTCGCTTCAGCAGCACCGGCCTGCCGCAACTGCCGACTTCCTCCAGCAGGCGGTAGTTCTGCATGTTGCGCGTGCCTATCTGCAAGATATCGGCGTAGCGGCTCACCAGCGCCACCTCGTCGGGGGCCATCACCTCGGTGATGATCGACATGCCGAGCGACTCCCGCACATCGGCCAGGATTTGCAGCCCTTCCTCGCCCATGCCCTGGAAGCTGTAGGGAGAGGTGCGCGGCTTGAACGCCCCAGCCCGCATTATCTTCACGCCCATATCGCGAAGCTGCCGCGCTACCTCGAACGTCTGCTCCCGGCTTTCGACCGAGCATGGCCCCGCTATGAAGGTGACGCTATCACCTCCGATAAGCGCGTCGTTCACCTTTATGATCGTATCAGTCGGCTTGAAGTCGCGGCTGGCGAGCTTGTAGGGCGCGAGTATCGGCACCACCTTCTCGACGCCTGACAGCGACAGGAAGTTCTCAGCATCCAGCGGCCTGTCGTTGCCGATGATGCCCAGTATCACCCGCTCCGACCCGCTCGATACGTGGGGCTTGTACCCAAGCTCCTGTATCCTCTGTATCACGCCGCCAATTTCGTGGGCATCCGCCCCCATGCGCATAACTACTATCATGGCTTCCTCCATTTCGAATTTCGAAGTGCGAATTGCGAATTTAGAAGAACTCCATCAAATTCGCAATTCGAAATTCCAATTTCCAAATCAAAACGGCCCCACTGTCCTCAACGACTCCGTGCCTCTTAGATATATGTGGCGTATTTCCGTTAGGCCTTTGGGGGTGTTCCAGTGGAGCAACACGCGGATGCACCTCACGGGCCCTCCCGTCTTGTCCATCTCCACCGAGCCTAGCAGGGGCACGTACTCCCAGCCCATGAGTCTCGCGGCCTCAGCCGGGAAGGCCGAGTGCAGGTCGGGGGTGGTGGTGAAGAAGGCGCTCGCCAGGTCGTCTATATCGATGTCGTTCGCCTCCAACAGGGCCGTGATAAGCTCGCGTATGGCGGCGTGTATCTCCTCGCGAGTATCCTCAGCCACCACCGTCGCGCCACGCACCCCACGCACCCGCATCCGCCAACCATCCTCCGTAGTGCTCATACCTCTACCTTGCTCCTAGCCATCTCGACCGCAAACAAAAAGAGCGGGTGTTCTGCCACACGCTCTTTCTCCTGCGAGACTTCTATTCGGTTGCTTTACTCTTTGCCTTATTGCGCGTGGCAGCTACTGACTTGGTACCTCGTAGTACCAGTAGTAATACCAGCCACTGTACACGTTAGACGCCAACGCGACTCGACCAAAGCCCAGGCCAGTCGGTCCGACTTCAGTCTCAGCTATGCGGTTGGTCGGCAAATGTACGTTCATAACAGCCCATATCAAAGGATAAAGCTTTGCATCATGTTAGCATAACATAAGGATGGAGTCAAGGGGATTCTTGGCTCTTGGTCTGTCCAGGGCTGCGTCAAAGTAGGTATGTACATCTGCGGGACCATACTCCCCCTGTCATCCTGAACGCAGTGAAGGATCTCAAATGCTGGCCTTATCACCGCGCTGAACCTTCAGCATAATGATCGACTACGTTCAACAGCATCCCTGCCTACCTTCTTTAGATCCTTCACTGCGTTCAGGATGACAGGTTGGGGCTTAAGTGCTGCTGTCCTACATGGACACAGGCATGCCCGGCCGGGCAAGGCAGTAGACGAAAATTGCTCCAAAATTGGTGCCTGAAGGGTATTGACTCTGACGTTACGTAACCCTTTATACTCCGAATCGAAAGGAGGTCATGCTTGGATCGACGTTTATACCGCACTGGGCAGTTCGCTCGCAAGGCATCGGTCTCGATACGTACGTTGCGCTATTACGACAAGGAAGGGCTGCTCTCGCCCACGGCGTATAGCGAGGCGGGATACCGTCTGTACACGGACGAAGACCTGGTGAACTTGCAGCAGATACTGGCCCTGAAGTTCCTGGGCTTGTCGTTGGACGAGATAAAGGCGCTGTTGCGCCCCGACCCCCGGAGCTTACAGGATGTGCTGGCCCAGCAAAAGGCGATGATGCACGCCAAGCGCGCGCAGCTTGACGGCATCATCCAGGCTATCGACGAAACGGAGAAGCTGCTGGAGACCGGCGAATGTGATTGGGAATCCCTTATTAGAGTGATCCAGGCTATACAAATGGAACAGAACAAAGAATGGGTGAAGAAGTACTTCACACCCGAACAAATGGCACAGATGCAGAACCTGTCCGACCAGTCGTACAGCGAGGAAGCCAAGCAACGGCTGGCAGAGCGGCAGGCAGCTATGGGCGAGTGGACCGAAGCGGACCAGGAGCGCGCCAGCGCACAATGGGCTGCCGTAAGCGCCGACGTCGAACGGCTCTCCGCCGCGGGTACCGACCCCGCAAGCCCTGAGGCCCAGGACCTTGCGAGACGGTTCAACGAACTCATCGGCGGCTTCACCGGGGGCGACCCGGAGATATCGCGGGGGCTGAATAGCTGGTGGAAGAACTACGACGCCCTGCCTAGCGAGCAAAGGCCCTTCCAATCGCCATACACGGCGGAAGGACAGGCCTGGCTGGACAAGGTGTTGGAGGCTAACCGCCAGAGCCAGTAACGGCAGGCGGGAGAGCACCAAGAGAGCCTTCAGATTCCATTCCGAAGGCTCTCTCCCTCTATTACTCGCCTTGTGCATCTTCTTCTAGAGGCTATCGGCTAAGCAGTATAGCTGAAAACCATCAGCAGAATCGGCCCTTGTCATTAGAGGCGGCCCTTGTCATTTCGAGCGCAGTGAGAAATCTCGTCCCTCACCTCCGAAACAACACCTTTCCTTCAGTCATGCTGTACCACGAGAAAGAAGCAACATCTGGGTGGCGGACGAGATTTCTCACTGCGCTCGAAATGACAAGGTGGAGCTTCGGGGGCTTTTATCAGATTCTACAAGTATGAGATAGCTTCTACATCAAGAGACATCAGAAAGATGTGAACAGGTCACATCCCCGATTCATTACCTCATTTTATGCATTCTTGCATCCAAGTATTGCGCTGTATCCATATTACGTATATGATTGACAGCACATCCAGGTAAATGGCGGAGCCTGGGCACGTAACCAACACAATACAGGAGGATACGATTCAATGAAGAAATTCGTGATAGTAGTTGCAGCGGTATTTGCTATAATGGCACTCGGCGGCACCAGGGCCACTTATGCTCAGCCTGAGACCGTAACGGTCAATATGATGGAAGAGAACGGCTCGGGCCAGAACGGTACTGCCACCCTCACCATGCAGGGTGACATGCTCATGGTAATGGTCAACATCTCCGGCGGCTCCTCCAGCCCGCAGCCCGCGCATATCCATCGTGGTACGTGCGCCAATCTCGATCCTAAGCCCGCCTACCCCCTCACCAGCGTGGTGAATGGTATGTCAGAGACATCGGTCGCTGTCAGCCTGACGGAACTCGTCAACGGCGAATACGCCATCAACGTCCACAAGTCAGGCCCCGAGGCCGCTGTGTACGTCTCCTGCGGCGACATCCCGAACATGTTCACACAGGGTGGCACGGCTGGTGGTGGCACAACGGTAGGCATGCCCGCCACGGGTAGCTCCGACCTCACCTTTGTTGCCCTCCTGGCTATCCTGGGCGCGTCCCTCATGGGCGTCGGCCTGAAGCTTGCCCGCCGCAAGGCATAACAGCGACATCCTCACTGGTCGATCCTCCCAGCCACCCTGCGGCTGACCAGCGATTAGCAGACAAGCGGACCATATCGCATGGTCCGCTTTTTGATGCCCGCCGTTCGATATGGAACAATAAATGCACAGGAGGCGTTATCTGCTTTAGAAGGCCGAGAACATCCCTGGCCTGCATAGAGATAAGAAACCAACGTACAAAAATTACTAGATGGAGATGAAAATGCGGTCTATTATGAACAAAGTTACACGCTTCGCCTTGCTCCCCGTGCTGGCCCTTTCGATAGCGGGGTGCAGCGTGGGCGGCGGGCAGGCTACCACACCCATCGTATTCGCGCCCACCTCTACGACCCTGCCCGTACCCACTACGGAGCCGACCAAGCCATCAGACCGTCCCGATCCCAAGCCGACAGGCACACTGGGCGGAGATGAGGGGCAGGACGAAGGAGGAGGCGCGATGATCGACAGCGTCGAAGTGCTCATACTCGAGTCGTTCCCGGTCCAGGTGACGGTCAACGTCAAAGGCAACCTGTCCGACGCTTGCACCACAGTCGATGAGGTAACCACCACCCGCGACGGCAACACCTTCAACATCGAAATCAGCACCAAACGCCCCGCCGAGCAAATGTGCGCCCAGGTGCTCACCCCTTTCGAGGAGAACATCCCCCTGGATGTGAAGGGCCTCAAGAAGGGTACCTACACCGTGAACGTGAACGGCGTGACGGCGACGTTTGAGCTGGCTGCGGACAATAGCTGAAACGTGAAACGTGAAACGTGATGCGGTTAGGGGAACTTAGTACCTTATAAGAAACAGAGGCAGCTTAACTAACATGAGCCGCCTCTGTTTCTTTTTCTTGTGCCAAATTACTCTTACCGCATCACGTTTCACGTTTCACGTTTCAGAAACCCGTTTCACGTTTCAGAACCTACTTCACAATTACTTTGCCCAGCATCTCCGGGTGGACGGTGCACCAGTAGTCGTAGGTGCCGGCTTTGGTGAAGGTGTAGCTGTACTTCTCACCCTTGTTCATGATAGGCGATACCCATACCTTGGTCTTGCTCGTGGCATCGTGTATCGTGTTATCGAGCTGCGTCCACGTAACTTTGGTGCCCACCTCGATGGTCAGGGGGTCGGGATCGAACTTGAAGTTCACTATGTTGACGTTGACTTCCTTGGGGCCGGTAGTGCCTGCCGCGCCGTACCTGGCCTGGTAGCGGAAGGTGCCTAGCTGCGATAAGAGCACGTCAAAAGGCGGGGCATTCTCTGTGTGCAACTCGAACACCGCGCGCTCGAAGTACTGCACCGTGTAAGTCCTGCCGTCCAGTGGGGACCTCTCCTGGAACTCTTCGGAGATAGGGTAACCCTGTTGGGCCAGGCCGCCGTTCTTCTCCCAGTAGGCCCGGAACTTCCCACCGACCGTCTTGCCGGTAGCCTCGAACTTGCGGGCGTTGTTGGTGTTGATTTTCTGGTTGGGAGCGCCGTCCGGGTACTTCTGCTGGTAGAGGAAGTTGCCAAGCAGCGATAGCAGCACGTCGTTAGGCTTAGGATTTGCGGGGTGCGACTCGAATACCGCTCGCTCGAAGTACTGCACCGTGTAAGTCTTACCGTCGGTCTCCGAAACCTCCTGCATCTCCTCCGAGATGGGAAGGCCCTGCTGGGCAAGCCCGCCGTTCTGGTTCCAATACTCCAGGAACCGCCCCTTCACCGTCTTACCTGTCTCCGCGAACGTGCGAGAGTTGCCCTGCGCGTAGCCGGGCGCACTGCCGAACGCCGGTAGGGCCAGCACGACAACAAGCCCGACAGATAGCAGGCGCTTTATAGTGTCCTTCATGTAGTCCTCTCCATTTCTGAATGTATTTGTACTTACCTGGTTAATACGTAGATGGTTACTAAGGGGTTCTTGATAAGAGACGGAACCGCATCACGCCAAGAGCGCCAAGAACCCTCCAAGAGTAGGATTGTTTATTCACCGCAGAGACGCAGAGGGCGCAGAGGGTACGCTGAGATTGTTATTGTTAGAAAGCGCAAGGAGCAACATCTTAGTGCACATTGTTGCCCCTACGCAGAACACCCTCCATTCATCTCCGCGTAATCTCCGCGTAATCTCCGCGTCCTCTGCGTCTCTGCGGTGAATTCTTTATTGCTCTGGGCGCGCTCGTGGCGGTTCCGTCTCCTCCCACCTTCGTCCTTCGTCCAGCTCAGCCCATCTTCTGTAGCTCGGTGTTGAGGTGGAAGTAGGCGTAGTATTCATTGGGGCGCATTTCAGGGTAGGTGGCGAAGTCTACATAGGGTGCGTTGCAGTGGGGACAGCGCAGGGGGTTGTAGTAGAGGAAGCGGGTGCCACAGACCTGGCAGGGCGGCAACTGCTCCTGGAACCCCAAGCCGTGATCTGGACCTTGTAGCTGGAAGGGCATACCCTCGATTGGCTCGTACACCAGGAGGGTGTGCAGGCCGCGCTCGCAGTAGAAGTACTGGCAGTCGCTGAAGCCCGCGTGAATCTGGCGCAGCACGAACGACCTGGCGCAACGGTCGCAGACGCAGCAGGAGCAGACGTTACCCGGCGTTATGATGCCGCTTACGTGCAGGCCTCTCGTGAACAGCCCTCGCCCGGCCATCGCCTCGTTGCTGTATTGTGAGCCGGGCAGGTACCAGGGCTGGAACCTCACGCTCTGTACGCCGTATCTGGCGGAGGAGTCAGCAGTGGATAGCGGCTCATCACTGTGGGTTATGTTACAGTTGAGCATGACGCCCAGCGTGCCGAGCACGTGCAACGTCATGTGGAAGTAATAGGGCGGCTCTCCGGCAAGCTCTAGCTGCCTGGTTGGTAGGAGATACTCGCGCACCGCCTGGCCGTCTACACTTGCTACTAGTCTCAGTTCAGGGTCGTCGCTCCTGTAGCTCGTATTCCTTGAAATGGGCGCGCCCTCTGCGGCTGCTACTTCGAACAGGGTAGTTCTGCCGTCCGCCACCAGGGTCAGCACTTCCCAGGCTGGTGATGATGTCTCTGCCATTCACACCTCACAGTTCCTAAGTAACAGCACACAAGTGTTTATGAGCTTGTATCAAGCAGCCGACACCAATTGACGATCTGCATGGGGGTGAAGGAAGCGAAATCGTACAGGACTATGAAATAAGTAGAGTGTTCATATAATGGGACCAGGGCACATGCCTTTGTACCCTGGTCCTCTTTGTACTCTCTAAATCTTATTTAACCTTGGCGCGCACTTTACGTCCTTGGCGTTATGCGGTTCCGTCTCACCTATGGTCTGTTGGAGGTCTCGTCCCGCTCCTTGCTGTAGAAGGGGTCGGTGCCGCCGTGAGCGCCATGCTCACCCGCGCTGGGGCTGCCCGCGCTATCAGCCTTCTCAGGGTCGGTGCCCTCGGCCAGGCGCTTGAAGCGTTCCAGGTCCTCCTCCACGCTGCGAGAAGTGGTCTGGGTGAGCACGTCACCAATCGCCTCGAACCACGTGGGATCGTACTGGATTACGACGTGCACCTCCGTAACATGCCCGCGCTCGGACAGGGTAACGGCCCCCGCGTTGTCCGCCCCGCTGGTGGAGCGCCAGGTAACGGTGCGGTTAGGCACCAGGCCCTGTATCTTGGCGTCCCACTCTTTCTCTATAGGGCCTAGCTGGGCCTTCCAGTGTAGCGTGTCCTCGCCGGTCCTTGTCACCGACTCGACATGCTTCATAAAGCTGGGGAAGTTCTCAAAATCGGTCCACAGAGCGTAGACCTGCTCAACAGGCGCGTTGACGGTTATATCTTTCTCGATCCGCATGGTGACCTCCTGATAGTGCTGCTGGCTTGAAGCAAGCAAGATGTATGCCTTTTGGAGTGGTAAGTGATTAGTGGTTAGTTGTTGGTCTTATGAGAACAAGTACTCCGCCAGGGGAGCTACAACTCTCCAAATTCGCAATTCGCAATTCCAATTTCCAAATCCCGCAGACTTTGTACAGCTTTCGCTGTCTAAATTGACCTGGACCCCTCTTCGTGATATAATTCAAAGTAGTCGGACTGCGACCTTTTTTCGGCGGATACAGGTAGAACGGAGGTAATGCGATGATGCTGGACCCCAAACAGGCAGGTAATTCCTCCCCACGAGGCGAGGTGCTGCGCATCATCCAGAGGATGGGTTCGGCCTCCATCAAGGACCTCGAAGCGTCTACCGGGGTGACCACAACCGCCGTGCGAGAGCAGGTGGCCCACCTCCTCAACGAGGGCTTCATCCAGGCTACCCGGGTGCGCGGCGAGGTTGGCCGCCCCTACTACGTCTATTCCCTCACCGCCAAGGCGCACGAGCTATTCCCCAAGGATTACGCCACGCTTGCCGGTCTGCTCCTCGAAGAGACACTGGCGGAGCACGGGCCGGAGGGCCTGCGCACGCTGCTCAATCGCGTCAGCCGCCGATTGGGCGAGAAGTTGGCCGGCAACACCCAGGACTCGAAGGAACTCAACCAGAAGCTGCTTGGCCTGGTGGCCGCGCTGGGCGAGAGCGGCATGGAAGTTTCGATGCAGCCGGTGACGGAAGGCGAAGTAAGCGACGGCAGCTTCGTGCTCAAGAGCCATAGCTGCCCCTATTTCGAGGTTGCTAGGAACCACCGCGAAATCTGCGACATGGAGAGCGAGATGCTGCAAGACCTGCTCGGCCCCGGCGTCGAGGTCAGGCTCGGCACTCGCATCGTAGAAGGTGGGTGCGCCTGCGACTTCCACGTAACCCCGGTCCAGTTCGAGCAGTCCGAGAAGAAGCTCGATCAGGTCACCTCGATAGGAAGAGCGGAGTAGGCATTTGGAAATTGGAATTTCGAATTGCGAATTTAGGAAGTCATAACGATTTTGTGAGCATATCAGAGGTCTGACACTAACAACTAACAACTATCCACGGGAGGCAGTACAGCAATATGGCGAATGTAGACGAGACCAATGTGGCAGTGATAGAACAGCCCGGCACCGGCGAGGGCCTGGTTATTGAAGACTTGCATGTGAACGTGGAGGGTCGCGAGATCCTCAAGGGCGTGAGCCTCACGGTGCGCCGGGGCGAGGTGCACGCGCTCATGGGGCCTAACGGCTCCGGCAAATCGACCCTGGTGAACGCCCTCATGGGCAACCCCAACTACGAGATTACTTCGGGCAGGGCTACGCTCGAAGGCGTCGATTTGCTGGACCTGGACCCGGACGAGCGCGCCAAGGTGGGCCTGTTCCTGGGCTTCCAGTATCCGTCCTCCATACCCGGCGTGAGCGTCGCCAACTTCATCCGCACCGCGCTGGTGTCCCTCTCGAAGCCCCGCGCCCGTAGCGAGCAGGACTTGCTCACCGAGACGGGTGAGATTCGCCGCGACGCCGAGCCTGCTCCTGAGATAGGAGGGCTTGCGGGGCCTAATTACGTGGGCCGTGGCGGGATACGAAAGTCCAGCCCGGCGGTCAAGGAGTTCCGCAAGAACCTGCGCGAGAAGCTGGCCCTGCTCAAGATGGACGAGAGCTTCGCCACCCGCTACGTGAACGACGGCTTCTCCGGCGGCGAGAAGAAGCGGCTCGAAGTGTTGCAAATGGCGATGCTCAAGCCGAAAATCGCCATGCTGGACGAGCCTGACTCCGGCCTGGACATCGACGCGGTGCGCGTGGTGGCTGAAGGCATCAATTCGCTGCGTGGTCCCGGCCTCGGCACCCTGATTGTGACGCACTACCAGCGTATCCTCAACTACATCAAGCCCGAGTTCGTGCACGTCATGGTGAACGGATGCATCGTGCAATCGGGCGGCCCCGAACTGGCCCAGCAGCTTGAGGCCCAGGGCTACGATTGGCTGCGCCCGGACGAAGGCGACGTGGAGGACCGCACCATGGGCGGCACCCGTGACGTGGAGGGCGAAGATGACAACGCCTAGCGTTCTACAGCCCGCAGGCATGTTGTCGGAGCAGTCGGGCCTGACCCGAGAGGCTGTGGTCGCCCTGAGTGAAGCCCGCAACGAGCCTCAGTGGCTGCGCGAGTCGCGGTTAGAGGGTTGGCAGGCGTTCGAGACGTTGCCTACGCCGCGCTGGACCAAAGGCATCGCCCAGTGGTGGGCCACCGACGTGAGCGACATCCGGCTGGACGCGTTCCGGTCCTACGTGCCCGCCAACCGCACCGGCGAGGAAGCCCGCAGCCTGGCTAACCTGGGCGGAGAGACTGCCGAGGAAGGCAGCCTGCTGGTGCAGGTTAACTCCGAAGTGGCCTACCTATACGTGCCCGAAGAGGTCAAGGCGCAGGGCGTTGTCTTCTGCTCGCTGGAAGACGCCGTGCGCGACTACCCCGAGCTGGTGCAGAAATACCTCCACAAGCTGGTAGCGCCCAATACGGACAAGTTCGCGGCGTTGCACACGGCGTTGTGGAGCGGTGGGGTGTTCCTCTACGTGCCACAGGGTGTGACCGTGGAGTTGCCGGTGCACGTGGTCTACCGCCTGGACACTCCCGGCGCGGTGTCGCTGGGGCACACGCTGGTGGTGGCCGAGCGGGGGTCCAATGTGCGCTACATCGAGGAGTTCCACTCCGAAGGCCATGAGATGCAGGCCCTGCACTCCGGCGTGGTCGAGGTAGTGGTGGGTGAGGAGGCGAAGGTCGAGTTTACTTCGATGCAGGAGTGGGCGCGCAACGTCTATTCTTTCGCCACCCGCTATGCCACCGTGGACCGGGGCGGCCTGATGCACTGGGTCATTGGGGAAGTGGGAGCCAAACTGCTCAAGGCGCACGCCGAGACGCAACTGCTGGGCACCGGGGCGCGCACCCTCACCAGGGGCATCGCCTTTGCCGACACCGACCAGCACTACGACAACACCTCCAACACCCGGCACGCGGCGGTGGACACCTACGGCGACATCCTGTTCAAGGGTGCCGTGCGCGACGTGGCCCGCCTCGGCTTCGAGGGCATCATCAAAGTGGAGCACGGGGCGCAACGCACCGACTCCTACCTGACCATGAACACCCTCTTCCTGAGCGAAGGGGCCAAGGCAAGCTCCATCCCCGGCCTGGAAATCCTGGCCGACAACGTGAAGTGCTCGCACGGCGCTACCGTGGGCACGGTGCAGGAGCAGGAGGTCTTCTACCTCATGTCGCGTGGCATCGACCAGGTCACCGCCGAAAAGCTAATCGTCGGCGGCTTCTTCGAGCCTGTGATTGACGAAATGCCGCTCGAGTCGGTGCGGCGGCGACTGCGCGACATAGTCGAGCAGAAGGTGGGCCTGCCGCGAATCGGCAGGGCTGCGCAGAGACCGGGCGAAGCGTCTTAGAGGAGTAATGAGAAATGCGGAACGAGGACTGAGTAGTGGATTGCTCGGTCCTCGTTTGTCTTAAGAACACACGGCGCAGATAGCCAAGGACGAGTGACAAGCATCAAGCAGGGATGAGTAGATGCCCAGGAAGATACGCGAGTTGAAGGCTAATTTGCGGAAGTCTGGTTTTGGCTACCGCTCTGGAAAGGGCAGCCACACCATCTGGTACCACGACATAATTCCAAACGAGATAATCCTGTCCGGCAATGATGGTGACGACGCAAAGCCTTATCAGGAAAGACTCGTAAGAGGCATTTTAGACAAACTTGCGGAAGCGCAAAGGAGGCAATAATGAACGAAGGTAAGATGGTCGAACCGTACACGCGCTACTCCATGATTATCGAATGGTCTAATGAGGATGATGCGTACATAGTTACCGTTCCCGAGTTACCAGGATGTGTAACACACGGTAATACTTATGAGGAAGCCGTGAGGCAGGGGCAAGATGCCATAGAAAGCTGGATTGATGTCGCTCAAGAGTTAGGCCGCCCAGTGCCTCCCCCTAAAGTTCGAGAGAGTGTGACAGCCCAACTATAGTCGGATAGCAACAATAAGGTTCTTGCGCAAGGGGATTGGCAGACATATGGACCACCCGAACGGACGCGCCGAACGCAAGCGACAAGTCGAACAGGGTTACGACCAGATGGCCTGGGGCTATCTCAGCACCAAAGCCAGGGACGCGGCGCAGGTCCTCTCCACCCTCATACTACTTACGACCGACATGCCCGACGGCGCAAGGGTGCTGGACCTCGGTTGCGGGGCGGGTGTGCCCTCGACGCAGTTCCTTGCCCGCCGCTTCGACGTGACGGGCGTGGACATCTCGGCGCGGCAACTCGAACTCGCCCGGACGTACGCGCCGAACGCCACCCTCATCAAGTCCGACATGACGGCTCTCAGCTTCCCTGAAGCCACTTTCGACCTGATTGTGGCCTTCTACTCGATCATCCACGTGCCCCGCGAGGAGCAGCCCACACTCGTAGGTAACATATATAGCTGGCTCGCGCCGGGCGGCAGGTTCCTGGCGACCTGGCCGCTGATAGAATGGGAGGGAGAGGATAAAGATTGGGAGGGTTGGGGCGGCACGATGTGGTGGAGCCATTTCGGCGGTGTAGACAACCTGCGGATGCTGCGCGGGGCCGAGTTTATAATAGAGTCGGTGGAAGAGCACGTGGGCGAAGAGGACTGGCTCTGGGTAGTCGCGAAGAAAGAGCAATGATGCTGGAAGCAGGGTAAAGATATGGTAACGAACGTCGCACACGACACTACCGAGCAGGACGGCAAAGTCTCGACGGCTGAGATTGCCGCTGCCGACCCGCGCAACATAGCCGCGCCGCCTCCACCGAGTGCCGCACCCGCGCCTGAAGAACAGGTCGCCGCCGTTGATTGGGAGAAGGTGCGGGCCGACTTCCCCATCCTTCGCCGCACCCTTCACGATAAGCGACTGGCCTTCCTCGACAGCACCGCTACGTCTCAGAAGCCTCAGGCCGTGCTCGACGCTATGGACGACTACTACCGCTCCACCAACGCCAACATCCACAGGGGCGTGTACGAGCTAAGCGAAGTCGCCACCGACCGCTACGAGAAGGCTCGCGCCCGCATAGGCCGCTTCATCAACGCCAGGAGCAGCCGCGAGATCATCTACACCCGCAACGCCACCGAGGCTATCAACCTGGTGGCACATAGCTGGGGGCGCGCCAACTTGAAGGCGGGCGACGTGGTGCTGCTGACCAAGATGGAGCACCATTCCAACCTGGTGCCCTGGCACATGCTGGCCGCCGAGCGTGGCATAACCCTGCGCTACATGGACGTCAATCGTGATGGAATGTTGGTGCTGGAGGGCCTCGATGAGCAGCTTGAGGATGTAAAGCTCGTTAGCATCACGCACATGAGCAACGTGCTGGGCACCATCAACCCAGTGGAGGAGATTATCCCCGTGGCGCACGCGGCCGGGGCGCTGGTGATGCTGGACGCGGCCCAGAGCGTGCCCCACATACCCGTTGACGTGCAGGCCCTCGACGTGGACTTCCTGGTCTTCTCCGGTCACAAGATGTGCGGACCAACGGGGATAGGCGTACTCTACGGCAAGCGCAAGCTGTTGGAGGCGATGCCCCCGTTCCTGGGCGGCGGCGACATGATTGGCACTGTCACGCTGGAAGGCTTCACGCCCAACGAGCTACCCTGGAAGTTCGAGGCGGGCACACCTGCCATCGCGGAGGCTATCGGCCTGGGCGCGGCGGTGGACTACCTTTCGGGCATAGGCATGTCTAACCTCCACCGGTACGAGCAAGAACTGACCGTCTACGCCTTGGAGCGTATACTGCCCATGCGCGGGGTAAGGGTATACGGCCCACCCGCCGAGAACAAGGGCGGCGTGGTGTCGTTCGAGATAGAGGGCGTCCACCCGCATGACATCGCCACCATCCTGGACGGCGAGGGTATCTGCATCCGGGCCGGGCACCACTGCTGCCAACCGCTGATGCACCACCTCGACGTGCCTGCCCTGGCGCGGGCCTCCTTTTATCTCTACACCACACGGGAGGACGTAGACGCGCTGGTGGAGGGTATCGTGAAGGTGCAGGGGATATTTGGGGTGTAAAGGCAATCTCGTTGAGCGTTTGACCTGGGAGGTGACATATGAATGACAACCGCATAGTCGTAGACCCTCAGATCCTGGCTGGTAAGCCCGTAGTACGAGGTACGCGCATACCTGTCGAGTTGGTCCTCAAACGTCTTGCTCAAGACCTAGATGTACAGACTTTATTTGCCTCGTATCCTAGACTTACGGAGGAGGATGTTAAGGCTTGTCTTGAGTATGCTGGCGCATTGGTCAGTGGTGAAAGTCTTTACCCAGCAGCTACAGGGGTGTAGCCAGACCTCAGATGAAGTTCCTCCTGGACGAAAGTGCTGATTTCCAACTGGTTAAGTACCTTGCTGATCTCGGCCACGATGTTAAGGCTATTGCCCACGACTATCCGCAGGCACTCCAGGATACAGAGGTGCTTGCCATAGCGCAACAAGAAGAGCGTATACTAATCACAAACGATACAGATTTTGGAGAGCTAATCTTCCGGCGACGGCTTTCTCACGCGGGTGTTGTTCTGTTCCGTCTTGGCTCGGAGAGTTTAGCCGCCAAGATCTTGTGGCTAGATCATGTACTTGCACAACACGTGGAGCAGCTAGATCAGTTTGTAGTAATTACCGAGCGTGGAGTACGAGTACGTCGAGCTAGATAATTATCACTACACCACTCATGAAGATGTTGATGCGCTCAGGCAAGGCATTGTGAAGGTGCGGAAGATATTCGAGGTGTAAGAGCAATTCCTGAAATGCTATGAGTGAAGCAACGTACGAGATAGAGAAGTTGGTCTGGACCGGTGCTGACTTTGATGAGATGAGCTGGCATGACGTGCATGTACATGCCTTCCGCTTGATTACCGAAACGGGCGAAGTATGCTTTGATATAGACTACATCTTTCAGTGGGTTGTGCCCGTACCGCCTGATAATTCTTACAAGTTTTGGGTAGCCCCAGCAACTCTCATCTTCGAGAACTCCTCTGATGTTGAGTTATATTGGAACGCGTTGGGCCTTTTTGAGCTAGATGGTATCAGCCGGTCTGAGGAGGTAGTCCACTCTACCGGCACCAGTAGCTGGTTGTGGACCCTGGCCGGAGCTATAGGCGGCGATGCAAGTCTCAGGGCAAGGGGGTATAGGATGTACGTGCGCAAGCCGCCGGTCCTTATTAGCGAGCAGCATCTTACACTTGAGGAACGTGGTGGCGTATCATTTGAGGCAGGTACAGTCGAAGTATAAGCATTAATGGCAATTGGCTATTAGCATCTAGACCATGACAAACTTCGAGCGACTATACAGCGAGTTAGAGCGAAGATATGGCCCAGGTTCACCAGAACTAAAGCCCTTCCTGGCTCGTTTCTTCGACGCTCTCATGGCTGAACCGATAGACCTGCCGGTCCTGAAGCAGAGGATGGTCGAGCTACTGCAATATCTCACCACACCCGAAGGCCGAACTACGAACAATTGCTATATCGTGGACATGTCTGTCGTTATGACGGAGTGGGGCGATATAGAGCTACCCGTACTACCTGATGATTTCACGGGCATCATCTTTGACATGGGTGCCGCTCTGCACGACACGGTTTCCTCCCCCGAGTTTGCATACGACTTCGAGTCGACACCCGAACAGCTACTTGAGCGAACTCAGAAACTGCTTTCCGGCGCATGATAAGGCGGTATAATTCTTTATCGGCATAGTATTTAAGTGGTGGGCAATATGGACTCAATCTACCGCGAAGAGATAATCGAGCACTACAAGAACCCGCGCAACTTCGGCACGCTGGACGACCCGGACGTGCACGTCGAGGCCAACAACCCCCTGTGCGGCGACAGGCTGTCGATGGACCTCAAGCTGCGTGATGGGGTGGTGCAGGACGTGCGCTTCAACGGGCGGGGCTGCGCCATAAGCCAGGCGTCGGCCTCGATGCTCACCGAGCAGATGGTGGGCGCTCGCCTGGAAGACCTGGCGAGCACCACCCGCGAAGACATACTGGACAACCTCGGCATAGAGATTAGCTACGCCCGCATTAAGTGCGCGACTCTCTCCCTTGGCCTGCTTCGACTCGCCCTGGTGGAAGCCGGTATCTCCCTCTCCGACTATCTCAAAGAAGACGACGAGGCATAGGTGCGGAGCAGACGCACCCCCGGCCTGACGGCTGGCCTGGCCTCCATCTTTTGCGTCGGCGTGGCCCTGTTCCAGCTATACCTCGGCCTGCAAGTCGGCGGCTTCCCCCCCGAAACGGTCCTCTTCGGCATCCTGGCCCTCATCTTCGCCCTCCTCTGGTGGACCTCCAGGCGGCGAGCGTATTAAGGACGGAAACGCCAAGACGCCAAGACGCAGAGGCCACGCCAAGTTAAGGATTGTTCTTAGTACAAAAGGACCAGAGTACGCAATGTTGTACTCTGGTCCTTTTCCATTCTCCAAACCCTTAATCTACTTGGCGCGTTCTTGGCGTCTTGGCGTCTTGGCGTTTCCGTCTATTACTTTGGCGGGGCGACTGCCAGGCCGTCGTAGGACTGGGAGCCCCAGATGGTGAGGAACTGCTTCCAGGGGAGTTCGTACTCGTACTTGCGGTTCCAGTTGGTGTTGGTGGGGCCGAGCACGTCGCGGATCACCACGACTTCCTCGTTGAAGCCCATCACCACTACCGCGTGGTCGTTGCCGAGCACCGTCTTGTATACCTGGCCGTCTTCCGTCTTGAAGACTTCGCCGTCGGGCTTGATCCAGATCGATTCGCGGCCCGCCTTGAAGTCGGCGGTGGCCTTTATCCAGACCAACTCGCCCCTGAGCAGAGCGTCCTGCAAGTCCTTGCGGGTATGCACGGGGGTGACCTTCAGACCGTAGTGCTCGAACGCCTTGCGGAAGGCCTGCCCGCTGGAGCGCGCCAGGAAGTTCTTGTCGTAGTGCCCGGAATACATCTCACCGATGTCGCCGCCGTAAATCACCGCTATCCCGTTCGCGCCCTCTTCGTAGTAAGGCTCGACGCTCTCGTCCAAGCCCACCGCCTCGATCTGGTCTTCCAGCGTCACGTCGAAGCCATACGTCTCGAAAATAACCCATGCCGCGTCAAACTCGCAGGTGTAATGGAAGTATTGCTTCTCTTTAGTGGCCGACGGGATATAGGCGTTGTACCTGCGACCGTTCACCACTACAGGTGTGAGCGTAGGCTGAACAGCGGGCGTGGGCGGCGTAGTCGGCGGCACCGCCGTAGGAGGGACGGGTGTGCTCGTAGCGGTCGGGGGCACCGGCGTCGGGGTGGCAGTAGAGGGCGGGCGGGTGCGGGTAGCGGCCTGCGCACGGGTGGCGGGGGTGCCCGCCTGCGAGGTAGCTACGCTGGTGACCGCCGCAGCCAGTTGTCCGTCCGTCTGTGCCTCGGCCTCGATGGGCGCGAAGAACCGCTTGCCCACCATATCGTAGGCAACCAGGGAAAGAGCCACACCCAGGCACAAAGCGAGGGCTATCAGAACGCGCTTCAATTTACCACCAAATCCTATTCTGGCTGGGACGCCGTCTGCCGCAATACTGTAATACTACACGATTCGTACCATGTATTTCCAGTGTCGAATACGATTTGGAGACGAAAACGCCAAGACGCAAAGACACGGAGAACGCGCCAAGAATATTATTCGCCGCAGAGACGCAGAGGGCGCAGAGATTACACGGAGAATAATGTACGGTGTTCTGTGCCATGCAACATCATACAGGACGATGCACCACTTACCCCTTACCAGAAGCTATCTCATAGACAGCAACCCCGAGTAGTGGCGACATAGCCCCACCCTTGTCATTTCGAACCCTTCGGCTAAGCTCAGGGTAAACTCCGTGAGAAATCTCGTCCTAAAGCGGGATGTTACCCCTTCCTTACGGTGCTATGATGCTGAGAGAAAGGTGGTATTTGGGTGCTAAGGGATGAGATTTCTCACTGCGTTCGAAATGACAAGGATCAACTTATGTGCTCATCTCCTCACTCCTATTGGTGAGATGGCTCCTAAACAATGCCAAACTCGGCGTAACCTCTGCGCTCTCTGCGCCTCTGCGGTGAACAAGCGATTAGGCAGTAGCAGCCTATTCTGTTATAATGATAGGCAAACTCTCTCCCCAAAGGAGTCGGAAGAATTGAATATTACCCGTGAAGATATGCCCGGCAGGCAGGTTGCACTGACAATCGAGCTTGACCCCGACACAGTGAATACCGCGCTGGACAAGGCGTACCGCCAGATGGTCAACCAGGTGAACATACCCGGTTTCCGCCGGGGCAAGGCACCCCGTTACATCCTGGAGCGGTACGTTGGCCGCGAAGAGCTTACCGACCGTGCCGTGAGAAACATCCTGCCCCAGACAGTGCAGGACGCTATAACAGCGGAACAGATCGAAGCTCTCGACGTGGGCGACGTGGAGATCGTGAACCTCGACCCGTTGCAGGTGAAGGTCATCGTCATTCAGCCGCCGATTGTGGAGCTTGGCGACTACGGCAGCATCCGCGTCGAGCGCGAGACGGTGGAGATCACGCCGGAGCAGGTCGAGGAAGTCCTGACCGAGCTTCGCCGCGAGAGCGCCCCGTGGAACGAACCCGCCGAGCCGCGCCCCATCCAGGAAGGCGACATGGTGTACGTTGACCTGGAGGGCTTCACCACGGCGGGACCGCTGGAGGAAGCCAGCCGCGACAACTTCCCGACGATTGTGGGGGTGACCCGCGCGGGCGTGCCCGAAGTCGTGAACCAGGCGCTGGTGGGAATGTCGGTCGGTGAGGAAAAGGACATAGCCGACACCCTGCCCGACGACTACCCTAACCCGGAGTTGCAGGGCAAGGACATAACTTATCACCTGACTATACGCTCCATGAAGACGCAGGAGCTGCCGGAGCTTGACGAGGAGTTCGCCAAGAAGCTCAACTACGACACCGTGGATGCTTTGCGTGAGGCGGTCGAGACCAACCTGCGCCAGCGCTCCAATGAAAGCGCCGAGTCGAAGCAGGTGAACAACGTCATCGAGCAGATGATCGCCGCCTCGAAGGTAGAGGTGCCCGATGTGATGGTGACCGAGGAGCTTGACTCGATGCTCAAGACCCTCGAAGACCGCCTGAAGCAGCAGCGCCTCACGCTCCGCCAGTACTTCACCTACAACGGCGTGACCGAGGCCGACTGGCGCGAAGCCAACCGTGAGCGCGCCCGCGAGCGCCTGGTGAACAACCTGGTGTTGCAGGAGTTCGCCCGCCGCGAGGGCCTGGCGGTAGAGGACGCTGAGATCGACAGCGAAATCCAGGAGATGCTCGAAAGGTTCGAGGGCGAGGAACGCGCCCAGGCCGAGACTGTGTTCCAGGCACACGAAGCACGCCATGAGATGCAGGACCGCATCTTCCAGCGCAAGCTGATGGCGCAGGTCGTAGGCATCGCTGAAGGCCGCATCGAAGCCGCTCCCGCCCCGGCACCGACCGAAGGTACGGACAGCGAGGGCACAGGTGCTACAACTTCCGGCGCTGACCTACAGGCCGATACCGCGGGCGGCGAGGAAGACACCACCGAAGAGGACCAGGCAAGCGGCACTGCTACCGACCTCGAAGAGGCCGGGGGGGCCGCCGAACTGCTCGGCACTGGCGACGTAGACACCCGCTCTCCCCTGGAGACGGGCGACGCCACAGGTGGGGGCACCCCCGAAGACGCGCCCGCGCTCGACAAGGGCAACAAATAGCAGGGGGTTCTCACTGCTATGACAGCGCAGAGCCAATCGAGCCGGTAGTGCTTGTATGCGACAGTAGCGCTACTGACCAGGATAACACCTGGGCCAGGCAGCATGAACTGTCAGGGCAGTACCGGCTTCTGATCCTTCACGGCAGAAGCCAGGTCACGCGCCACAATATAAAGTCCTGCCAATAAGGTAGCAAAGTCAGGCACCAGCCACACTTGGGTACGCCCCGTCGTCAGCTAGGCGATCCTTTACGCTTGTCCTTGCTAGGGTCTTCGTCAGGCGCTTCAGGCGTCGGTCGGTAGTCTTTCCAGGCCGGCGAAAGTTTCCACTGCCCGGTGGCGGCCATCACGTTGGCCCAATAATCCCCATCGCGGAAGGCACCGAAGTTATCGTTCGCCGTAATAGTTACACTGGACGGCACTCCCTGAGTTCGCAATCCGATGCGCGACACCGGACCGTCCCCGGCGGCGCTTAGATCGCGGTCGAAGGTCTTGCCAAAGCGCAGGCCGTCAGAGTTTGCATAGCTAAGCTCAACCCCCAAGATAAAACTGACATCCGCCTCGGTCTCCAAGTTATGGAGAGCGGCCGAGAAGCTCCAGCTTCCGTTGTGGCGGCAGGTAAGCATACCAAAATCGCACACAAGGGGCTTCGGGTTGTTCTCATGACTCAGGGGTTGTAGGGACGCCGGGGCGAGGAAAGTCTTCTCCCCTGGAAGTACCGCGGTAAACGGGCCTCTATCTGATGAGCGGCAGAGAGTTTGGATTGCGAACAGGGTGTCGCGCGTGTTCAGCGTGCGCTTCAGGGGCACTGCACGAGCCACGGGATCCACGTCCGCCGAGCCAAGAAACTCAATGGATGCATCGTCGTACATCGTGAAAACGTCAACATGGGCACCGGGCAGCGCATCGACAGTGGCGAACTGATCGCCCTCAATGGGTGGAGGCACGAAAGCAGGCCCCGGCAGCTCTTCGACCGCCATGACGGTTTCGGGGGGCGTCGAAGCCGCCCAGCCATCAGAGCAGGCTAACTGTTCAACCCACATCTCGTGGCCTTTACTGAGGTAAGGGACCACCCGGATCGCCAGGCTGTCGCTCAAGGCAAATAATCGTGGGCCAACAGGCCGACGTTCCACACCGTCGCTCGCCCAAAGCTGGACAAACGCTCCGCGCTGCGCCTTCTCGATCCTGACAATCCGCGCGCAGTCTAGGAGCGGTCTATGAATGGCAGCCGCGTGGCTGCCACCCAGGTCCTGCGCGCTGACATTGGCCGGCGGGCTGACAAGACCACAACGCTCCTGGACTGCGCTGATGCTGGCCGAAGCAGGAATAGTATCGACTTCAAAGGTGGTGCTGGTTGCGTCCGGGGGGACCATGCCCCGATAAGGGATACCGTTGATCGTAATGGTGACCAGCGCCCGGCCCGTCATCTTGCTCATGACCAGCCAATTAGCCCCGGCGCAAGGCGGAGTCACGTCAGGCTGTGACGGCGTCGTGGCTGGCACAGCATCGAGCCTTAGATCGGGCGATGGCAGAAATCTCTGCTCCCGAGCGCAATTCTGTAATTTCTGGGTGATCGTGAGGGTATCGCCACCGCCTGCGATCGGAGGAGCAAGAGAGAATTCGAGGGCGGAGTAATCGAAGATGGCGGTGGCCGAGGACTTGTCGATGGCGCGACTGACGGTGACCACGGCCCCATCAATTATTCCGCCGATGTAGATAACGTCATCGCAGCCCATCGGCAGCTTGCTGAGGAGCTGCGGCATGGGCAACGGACTACCCAGCGGCACCGGCACCGTATCTACGATGGCAAAGCCGGGTGCAGGCAGCGGACCCGGCACGGCTGGGAAGCCTGGTGGTGCTTGCTGCGTAACAGAGACTGCCTGGCCGGGTGACGGGAGGAATCCACCTAGCAGGAGACTGGCGTTGCCCTCGTCGGCGCGACCACTCGCTAAGGCTCCGCTCGGACCGGATACTGTAACCTCGGCTCCAGGAATGGCCCCACCGACCCAGACACCCGCGCCACACTCATATAGGTGTGAGACAAAGCCGGGCGGGGGCATCGCCGTTGTGTCGGTTGGAGCCGCAGCTACGGGTAAGGCCAGCAATCTACTAGTCCAGAGGCTGATTTCGCCACTGAGCCTCTGCTGCGCGACAAGCTCATCACCAGAGCGTAGACGCTCACCGGGTAGCAGAGCAACACGATCACGGCCACCGACGGCGATGCCGTGAGCAACGACACGGTCTGCACCACCTTGCGCGCGGATAATCACCTCAGCCCCAGGCAGACAGTTCTCGACCACGATACTAGAGGACCATTCAGACACGGGGCCACGTAGGCTAGGCGTGCACAGCATCACAATTCTCCTTCGCCACAGGCCGCTAGCGTACTAATCATTAAGACTAATATAACATAATTATACACTGTACACATGAAATTTATGTGTACAGTGTATTTAATACCTAATGTTTCGGAAAAGTGATTGTCACAAGAACCGTCACAGAATATACCTCGCCAACTAACGCGGCAGTCAGGGCGCATTTGTGGAGGGGTTGCCGGGAGACGACAGAGGATGAAGGACAGGAGACAAGCAAAGCTAGCCGCAAAAAGGAAAATCCTGTGGGCACTTCCTTAAGTGGGATTTCTCTTTCATCGAGTGTGCGAGCCTGATCCTTATCGAATTCTCCTCAAGAACGACTGCGTGCGCTCGTGTCCCGGCCTGTCGAAGATTTCGCGGGGCGGGCCTTCCTCTACCACCCGGCCCATGTCCATGAACACCACACGGTCGGCCATTTCGCGGGCGAAGCTCATCTCGTGCGTGACCACCACCATGCTCATGCCCTCGGTCGCTAGTTGCTCCATCACCTTGAGCACCTCGCCCACAAGTTCCGGGTCAAGCGCGGACGTAGGTTCGTCGAACAACATGAGCATCGGGTCCATAGCCAGCGCGCGGGCAATTGCCACCCTCTGCTGCTGCCCGCCCGATAGCTGGCTGGGGTAGCTGTTGGCTTTCTCGCTCAATCCCACCTTGTGAAGCAATGCCCTGGCCTTCTCAATGGCCTCCGCCCTGGGCACCTTCTTGACGCGTATAGGGGCCTCGATGATGTTCTCCAACGCGGTCATGTGGGCGAATAGGTTGAACCGCTGGAAGACCATGCCGATACGGGCGCGCTGGGCGGCGATATTGCGCTCGCTGTCCTCCACCAGGCGGTCGCCCCGCTTGCGATAGCCGATTAGCTGCCCGCCCACGTAGATGCAGCCGCTGTTGATCTTCTCCAGGTGGTTGATGCACCGCAGGAAGGTCGTCTTGCCCGACCCAGACGGCCCAATAAGCACCACCGTTTCGCCGGGCTTCACCAGCAAGTCGATGCCGCGCAGCACCTCCACGCTCCCGAACCGCTTGTGCACGTCCTCGGCCTGCACTATATAACCGGACTGTGGTGCCCCTGTCTGTGCTTCCCCCGCGCTGTTTGATGCCATTCACTAAGCTCCATTAATGGACGATGGACGATGGACGATAGGAAACGTAAACGCAAAGACGCAAAGAGCGCAAAGGACGCGCAAAGTTTAAGATTGTTGAGAAGAGTGCTGGCCTGTACCCACGCTCTACTCAGTCCTCAGTCCTCAGTCCTCAGTCCTCAGTGCTCAGTCCTCATCACTCCCATCGTCCATCGTCCATCGTCTACCTATGGTCCGATATCGCCCCGCGCCTGCTGAACACGTTCATGCGGACTCTGTTCCAGAAGCCGCCCCCGCCAGAGCGCGATTTGCGCTCGCCCAGCCTGCTTTCCATCCAGGTTTGCAGCCAGGTGACCACCGTGGTCATTGCCAGGTAGTAGCACGACACAATGGTGAAAGTCTCAAGAGTGCGGAAGTAGAGGTGGTTGAGGTCGTCCGCGCTCTGCAACAGTTCCTTGATGGCAATAACTGACGCGAGAGACGTGCTCTTGAGCATGTTGTTGAATTCGTTGCCGGTAGGGGGCAGGATGACGCGGGCGGCCTGCGGCAGGATAATACGCCGCATCGACTGACCATAGGTCATGCCGAGGGCCTTGGCCGCTTCACTCTGGCCGGTGTCGATGCTCTGGATGCCCGCCCGCACGATCTCGGACATGTACGCGCCTTCGTTGAGGCTGAAGGCAAGGAGCGCCGCCGTAAACAGATCAAGCTCGATGCCAACCTGGTAGAGGCCCGTAGCGAACACGATGAGTTGCACCAGCAACGGAGTGCCCCTGAACAGCCACACGTAGAAGGCCGATATGACGTTCAGCACCCGGTTCTTGCTCAACTTCATCAGCGCGGAGACCAGCCCCAGCGTAATGCCCAGCGCCTGCGCCAGCACCGACAGCAGAATGGTCATCTTCGCGCCTTCTATCAACGTAGGGTTGAAGAAGTGCTCCGGGATAAAGCCCCATTCCAATGTGTTGCTCCAGTTTGGAATTTGGAAATTGGAATTTCGAATTGCGAATTTGTTGGATACCTTCTAAATTCGCAATTCGAAATTCCAATTTCCAAATCCTAATCGACTCCCCACTTCGCCTTGATAGCGTCCAGGGTGCCGTCGCTCTTCATTGCGTCCATGGCGCTGGTGATGGCGTCGAACATCGCCTGGTTGTCCTTGGCGACGGCGATGCCCTGGGGGGCCGAGTCGAAGTTCTCCACCCCTATCTCGAAGTCGGGGTTGAGCTTGGAATAGTAGGCAGCCACGGGCGAGTCGTGGAGGGTGGCTTCTACACGGCCGATACGTAGCTGGTCCACGGCATCGGTGTCCACCGGGTAAACAAGCACCTCGGCCTTCGCCTTGCCCTCCGACTCGAACCTCTCGTTGAGGGCGGTGAGGGTCTCCTCGGCCACCGTGCCGCTCTGGGCCGCCACCTTCTTGCCGGAGAGGTCGTCCAGGGTCTTTATCCCGGCCGGGTTGCCCTTCTTGACCAGCACCGACTGGCCCGCCTCGAAGTACTCCACGAAGTTGACTACCTGAGAGCGCTCGTCAGTGATCGTCATAGCCGAAATTACCGCATCGAACTGCCCGGCGTTCAGCGCGGGAATGATGTTGTCGAACTTGAAGTTGATTACGTTCAGCTTCAGTCCCATGCGGGTGGCGATCTCCTCCGCGATGTCGATGTCCATGCCGACCGCCTTACCGGTGGCGTCCACGTACTCTTGTGGCGGATATGCCACGTCGCAGCCAAAAGTGAGGGTGCCCGCGGCCGCCAGCTCCTCGGGGGGCTTTACGCTGTTGGCGTACTTGCCGGGCCTCCAATCGGAGACCGGGGTAGAGCCTGCCGGGACCGCCCCGCCCCCGCCGTCAACGCCGGTTGTCGCCTCGGCGGCGGGAGTGCTGCCCGCGCCCGTAGTAGCGGCCGGTTGAGCAGGGTCACCCCCGCACGCCGCAAGCATCAATAGCAGGGCGGCCATGGCTGCAAACACGCCCGCTCGCTTTACCAGTATCTCGTACATCTCGACTTTCCTCCATTATTGGGACCACTTGTTGCCGCGAAACGTTCTAGTGGGATGTTTGACATGTAGTATAGCATCATATACTCGATTTTGTACTTCCATCGCAGATTCTCCCTCGACCTGCCCCTGTCCTCATAACTAGAGGACCAAGCCCGACCTTTGTCATTCTTCGCTGCGCTTAGAATGACAAAGGTCGGGCTTTGGCTATCGTATACAGGCGTCAGGGTACAAGCGCGGAGGTTCGGCTGATATTGCTCACTCATTTATTCGTGAACGTTCATCAACTCCCATGCCTGCCGGAAGTCACCTAGCCGAACATCCAGGTAAGCCGCGCGCGCTTGGCACTGATACGTGTGGTATAATACCTAGTACGGAAGCACCCCCACGATACGGCCCCACATGGCAAGAGGTGGAGTCCAACCCCCCCTCTACTGGCCTGGCCTCTACGGCTCACCCGAATTAGATGCAAAACTCATTGGGGAAAACCGATTGCGGGGAGTATTACATAATGTATAATATGCCTCACAGGAGATGGAGATGAATAACAAACAGGAACTCTGGACACCTAAGCCCCAGGCTGTCATCCCTTACGTTGTGGAAAGCAGCAACCGGGGCGAGCGCGTCTATGACATCTATTCTCGACTGCTGCGTGACAGGATCATCTTCCTGGGCACGCCGATTGACGACCAGGTGGCTAACGCCATCGTGGCGCAGCTCCTCTTCCTCCAGCACGAGGATCCGGAGCGCGACATCCAGATGTATATCCACTGCCCCGGCGGCTCCGTCACCGCGGGCCTGGCTATATACGACACCATGCAGTTCGTCACCAACGATATCGTAACCATCTGCATAGGTCTCGCCGCCTCGATGGGCACGATACTGCTGTGCGCAGGCTCGGCGGGCAAGCGTTACTCGCTGCCGAACTCCACTATTCACATGCACCCCGCGCTGGGTGGCACCGGCTATGCCTCCGCCCCCGACGTCGAGATCGCCGTGAAGGAGCTTCTCCGCCAGCAGTCGAAGGTGCGCACCATCATGGCGAACCACACCAACCAGTCCGCCGAGAAGATCTCCAGGGACTTCGACCGCGACTTCTACATGGACGCCTACCAGGCGGCTGAGTATGGTATCATCGATGAGGTAATAGACACGGCCAGCGCCATTCCGGGCAATGAAACGCCCAGCAACAACGCCGCCGACAGCCTCATCGCAGGCGTAGGCAGATAGGTCTGAAACGTGAAACGTGAAACGTGATGTGTCTAGAGGGATACTGTTCAGAATAAGGGACTCTGTTTAGTAAGCCACATCACGTTTCACGTTTCACGTTTCAGAATCACAATTCGAGGAGGCCAACAGTATGGCCAATACCCGGAGCGGGAAGCCCCAGTATCGATGCTCCTTCTGCGGCAAGAGCCAGGAAGACGTGCGCCGGCTTATAGCAGGGCCGGGAGCCGTTTATATCTGCGATGAGTGCATCGAGCTGTGCCGGGAGATATTGGACGAAGAGGAAGTAAGCGTCCATAAGTCCAGCTTTGACGTTGGGCGGCAGATCCCCAAGCCCAAGCGTATAGCTGAGCTGCTCGACCAGTACGTGATCGGCCAGGACCGGGCGAAGAAAGTGCTGTCGGTGGCCGTCTACAACCACTACAAGCGCATCGCCACCGGCATGAAGGCCGAGGACGTGGAGTTGCAGAAGAGCAACATCCTCCTGCTCGGTCCCACAGGCTCCGGTAAGACCCTGCTGGCCCAGACGCTCGCCAAGATACTCGACGTGCCATTCTCCATAGCCGACGCCACCGCGCTGACCGAGGCCGGTTACGTGGGCGAGGACGTGGAGAATATCCTGCTCCGGCTCCTACAGGCGGCGGACCTCGATATAGCCCGCGCCGAGAGGGGCATCGTCTACATAGACGAGATCGACAAGATAGCCCGCAAGAGCGACAACCCCTCCATCACCCGCGACGTGTCGGGCGAGGGCGTGCAGCAGGCGCTCCTCAAGATCGTTGAGGGCACAGTCGCCAACGTGCCCCCGCAGTCGGGCCGCAAGCACCCCCACCAGGACTTCATCCAGGTCGATACGAGCAACATCCTCTTCATCGTGGGTGGCGCGTTCGAGGGGCTGGACGAGATCATCGCCAAGCGCGTGGGCACCGGCTTCGGGATTGGCTTCACCCGCTCCAACCACACCGAGGACAAGGCAGCCGCCGCGTCGGCCCTGCTGTCCAGGGTGATACCGGAAGACCTGCTCAAGTACGGCCTCATCCCTGAGTTCGTGGGCCGCTTGCCTATCATCGTATCGCTCGACGCGCTGGACAAGCACGCCCTGGTGCGCATCCTGGTCGAGCCGAAGAACGCCATCGTCAAGCAGTACCAGAAGCTGCTCGTCCAGGACAAGGTTGACTTGAGGTTCGAGGATGACGCGCTGGAAGCGGTGGCCGAGAAGGCCCTCAAGCAGAAGACCGGCGCTCGCGGCCTGCGCACGATTATCGAGGAAACGCTGCTCGACGTGATGTACGAAATCCCCTCCCAGGAGATGGTACGCGAGTGCGTCATCACCAAGGAGTCCATCGACGGCGGCGCGGCACCCAGGTTGGTCATGCACAACGACCGCCCTTACGAGCGCCCCACCAAGCCGACCAAACCGTCCGCGGCCCCAGCACCCGCCGCCGAACTGCTCGACACCGACCTCGAAGAGACGGCGTAGCTAGAGAAGACGGAAACGCCAAGACGCGAAGACGCCAAGGACCACACCAAGGATGTAAGGGTTTGGTGAGTACAAAAAAACTCGGTTACGATATCACGTAACCGAGTTTTTTTGCTTAGAACAACAACAATACTAAGCTTGGCGTGGTCCTTGGCGTCTTCGCGTCTTGGCGTTTCCGTCTCTTATGACCCGGACTCGCCGTGGCGGTCGATGCCTACGTACTCGTCGATGAAGCGGCGCAGGCGTTGCTCGTCGTATGTGTCGAGGAAGTCTATGCGCCTCCAGGCGGTGATGGCGATTTTGGCCTCACTGTCCCTGAACTTCTCAGGGTAAGGGGCCAGCAGGACGTGGCCTTTCTTGCCACCCTGTGAGTTATAACTCCTGACCAGGGCCTCCAACCTCTCTATAGTCGTTTTATCGGTATCGGGTACGTAGTTGATGGCTACGCCGCCGTCCTCAAGCCCGTGTATCTGCAATTCCTTAGTGATAGGTTGGCTGTACACCGTGAAGCCGGGTACTGACTTGTTGTGCGGTCCGGAAGTGGGCGGGTCGCTGTTGTAGGCCTCTCCGAAGGTACCCTCAACATGATAGCTCGGCATCATGTTGACCGCTGTTCCCGGCTTGCTTGCCTCCCTCCATACGAGGTAGGACATCAATCCGACGAGGGCCAATGCTATAGCTCCGAATATAGACATACGCTGGATATTGCGCATGCGCTTGCGGCGGGCAGCTTCCGCGCGCGCCACCGCCTGTCGCTCCAGCCTAGCTTGCTGCTTTTCTTGCTGCCGGGCTGCTGCTGTCCCCTGCCCGCTACGCTCGGCGGTCAACACCTGCGTATCGGTGGTCAGCGTGGGCGGACGGTTCTGTACCTGCTGCTGGGACTGCTGGGGCTGCTGTTTCGGTCTTTGCGGCTGTTGCTGGGGGCGCTGGGGCTGCCTGGCTTTGGGGCCACCCGGCCTGTTGGGTGCCGACTGTCTGCCTGATTTGTTGCTCAACTAATATGCTCCTGTACGCGATTTTTGGTATGCAATTGGGACCTGCACATAAATGGGCTTGATGTGCCCTCCTATTTTAACATAAATGATGCCCAGTCTGCTGAGGCGCTGACGGGTCAAGCACATGACGGTTGATTTACAACAGCACAAATTACCTGGGGGAGCTAAATGGGCGCGAGATGTGCAAAATATCGCCTATCGTGGTGAAACCCGCCCGCGTGTAGATACGCTCTTCCGCTTCGTGGGCGGCCATGAGGAATGCCAACGTGATACCGGCGTTGAAGGCTTCCGCTAACAGCCGGGAGGTAAGCGCGCCCGCGATGCCACGACGTCGGAATTTCTCGCGCACGCCAACCCCCGCGATCTCCGTTACCCCGTCCTTCGGCACGGTGCACACCCCTCCGCCCGCAGGCTCCCGCGTCGATGCCACGCGTGCCAGGACCACAATCGTCCCGTCCGCCAGGCTCGCGCGGAGCCTTGTCGCGGCCTCCGGGTCTCTAACCGGGTTGGGGTCGCCGTACGCCTCGTCCTGGGCCGTGATCGTATCTAGCAGTTCGTCGTCGGTAGCGGGGACCACGAACTCTATGCCATCGGGCGCGGGCATCTGCCGTTCCGAGCCTGGAGAACAGACCATCAGCGGCAGGCGGCCCTCCGCGATGAAGCCCGCCGATACTAGAACGCCCTCCACGGCAGGCGCGAGCGTGGATACGTACTCCAGGCGGGGCCTACGCTTGCGCCGTTCGTAAGCTGCGATGAAGGCATCCATATCATCCGGCGACGGGGCGGCATTGTCGTCGGGTATGGCGTAGTTGAGGAAGGGATTGTCGTTGTGATGGGTGAAAGTAGCCAGGAACGGGCCTATGCGCTCCACAATGCGCCCGTGCCCGGCGGCGAAGCGCAGGTATTCCTGGATGCGTGAGTTCATGGATGCGTTATCTTTCACAGTAGGGTGATAGCTCCTTAGCGCGACTTTGTACCGGAGTGGCTGGGCCTCGTCTAATCCCGACTACATACCTAGCAAGAGCACGTCCCGGTCCCAGCGAGCAAACGTGGCTGTGAGAAACCGCACCGCGCCGGGGTATTTGTCTCGAATACTCTCCGCTGGCAGCCGGCCTTGAGTGACGGCGTAACTATATTGCCTGATCCAGTGTTGCAAAGGGTGCCAGATGCGGGCGCACAGGAGGGCCTCGTCAAAGTCGCTTTTCGGCAGGACCACTCCGGCACCGGCCAGGGCGTCCGCGTACGAGCCAACCATGAAGTCTTCATCAAAGGGAAGCTCCTCTCGATAGACGCCCGGCCCCACCGGCAGCAGCAGGTCCAGGAAATAAGCCAACTCCCATAGGCCCGACCAGACCTGGGGGTTTTGCCAGTCCACAAGCACTATGCGCCCCGTGCTGGTAATCTGGACGTTATGGAACCAGTAATCCCCGTGAACCAGGGTAGTCCCGGCAGCCAACAAAGGGCCGAATATCTTCTCCGGCTGCTCCAGAACGTGCCTGGCAAGCGCCAGCCGGTCCGACCCGAACACTTCTGGCAGCGTCCGGGGCAGCCCTGAGGCCGAGATCGCGTCCAAGTCGCTCCTCCGTGCCACGACGAGTTCCTGGAGTGACCGTTCATCGGGTCTCCAGAGCCAGGGGCAATCATCCAGCAAGTCGGTACGCGCCCAGAACCGGGCGTGGAGCCGAGCCATGCCGGAGAGCACAGCCTTGTAGTCCGCTTCATCCCAGGTAAGGCCATCCTTCACACCTGTAATCTCTTCCATAAGTAGCCAGGTACGGCCACCATCGAGTATGCGAGCATCGAGCACGCGGGGCGTATCGACGGGGAGGCGGGATGCAAGCTCGCGATAGAATGAGATTTCCTTCTCACCACCACCCAGCTTAAGGATAAACCTCAGAGGCTTGCTACCAGGTGCCGGGTTGACGGCGACCGCGTAAAGCTCAGAGCCTGACGTGCCCTTGTCCAGGCGCTGTACGTTAAAGTCGGCTATCTCCTGGTAAGGCTCACCGGAGTAGGCCCTCAAGAGAGACTCCAGGTAGGTGACACTGATCTCGCCTGGTGAGTTCGGAAGGCTCATCGGCTTGCCTCATAGGAATGCACTACTAGAACCAGAACTGCTTCCAGGCAGACCACCAGTCTTCGGCCTTCGAGATAATGAGCCTGGGTTCGACTACCTGCACGCCATGCTTATGCCGGTAAGGCTCTGCGCGGTCGGGGGAGACCACTTCTACTTTGATTTCACAGGGCTTGCCGGGGATGTAAGGAGGCACCGGGCGGCGCTCCTTCACAGCTTGTTTGGCGGCATCTTCTATTAGCTCGCGGGCGCGCACGGGGGGTATCTGGCGGGCGGTATACCGGCCCAGCCCCTGCTTGACCGCCACCGTCTTGAGTTCGTCGCCCAGCAGCCCGCGCGCTTCGTCACACGTCGCCTGGTCGCCGGTCACCAGCAAGACGGGGCAGTTCCAGGTGCCACACAGCGCGGCGTTGATGCCCGTCTCGCCCACCAGCGAGCCGTTGAACCAGAGGTTGTGCCAGGCCTCGCTGGAGACTGTGTGGCTGAGCACGCCCAGTTTCGTGCCGGCCATAGCGTGCATGCCGATGAACAGCGCGGCATCGCACCCCTCCTCCAAGGCACCTGTGTAGCCGGTCCACCTTTCCTGCACTACATACTCGCAGCCGGGGTCGAGCATGTCCGGCACAAGGGAGTTGAACGACCAGGGTCCGCCCGCGCCGTGGCAGTCCATCACTACCACCTCGGTGGCCCCACCCGCCCTGGCCCCGCGCACCGCTGCGTTTATCTCCTCGGTGTAGAGCTTGCGGCACTCTTCGTAGAGCGCCTCGCCACCCGTCACCTGCTGCCACTTGACGATGCCCGATACGCCTTCCATATCGCTGATAATGATTACTCTCATAGCTTGTATTTGCCTCCATCAGTTGCACCGATGTAAGTCTTAGGATCAGCACTTCACGGTGCACTCACGTGCTTTATGCCAATAGACACTATACGGTATGCTGGCCTTTGAGCAAAATGGCTGAGGTGCTTTTTTGAGGAGGGCCTCGTGCAAAGACCAAGATCTATCGTCATCGCTGGCATTGCTACCTCTATTCTCGTATTACTGGTAGTAATCAGTCGACTTTTACCCTATCAAAGTAAGGCGGAGTCTACCACTGATCCAACTACCTGGGCTACACCTAAGACTAACTATTCGTTATGCGAGAAGGCTTGATATTGACAAGGCTTTCCTGCACCTGGGCTGTGCCCTTATCTGCTGGAACTTCCTCAAGTGAACTTTGAAATCTGCTCTAAGCGCTTTTCTCCGTCAATTACTAACAAAACCTAATTGGTGCCGTAAACTGTGGTACAGTTAATAAGAGAAGTGAGAGATTATCCGCAGGGAATATATGAGTGAGTGGCAAGGCCTTCAATACTACATCTTCGGCTGTGCCTTAGTGCTTTACGGGACGCTAGGGTTCGGCTGGATTCTGCTTTACAGAACATGGATGAAAAATTTCCATCGTAAGCCTTTAGCTAGCGTTCGCCAACGAATGATGCTATTTGGTTGGATAGTACTTGTGGTCTTCTTGTTCTTCTATACCCTATGGGCAACTCGTATATTTATCCCTTTCTGAGTTTATTTATATAGCATTTGTCAGGCGTTACTAGGGGAGGACTGAATGCAAAGAACGCGATCTCTAGAGATAATTAATGCCACTATGCGGTGTTCTCCGATAGTCGGCTTACTGGCAACCTTCACGCAGTAGACGCCCAGAATGGACAGGAGTTGTGGAACTTTGGTGTAGAAGGTAGGATTTCGAAGGCTCCTGCGGTTGCAGACGGTGCAGTTTATTTTGGAAGTGAGGAAGGCACGTTGTACGCCGTGAGATAGGCAGAGTGTCCATCTTCATAGCGCTACGGGTAGCATCTGAGATCCTTCGCTACGCTCAGGATGACAGGGGGAGGCTTGGTTCTCAAATGGGTTACAGCTTACTTTGGCGTAGTGGGGCCGGGTTGCTATTGCTCTCCGACCAGCGGCAGCGCGAAGTAGAAGGTGCTGCCCTCCCCTTCCGCCGATTCAAGCCACATGCGGCCGCCGTGACGCGTGATGATGCCGTGCGAGATGAACAGGCCCAGGCCCAGGCCGCTGTAGTTGGACGTGGATACGTTGCTGGCGCGGAAGAACCGCTGGAACACCCTTGACTGCTGGGTGGCCGGTATGCCCACACCATAGTCGCGCACCGAGCCGATTACCTCTCCGCCCTCTAGCCAGGCCGCCACTTCGATGTGCTTGCGGTCGCCTGAGTACTTGATCGCGTTCTGTATCAGGTTCGTCAGCACCTGTTCGAGGCGCTGGCGGTCGGCCCCCACCATGAGGGGTTCTTCGGGCAGTTGCAGGTCCAGTTGGAACTCCGGCGATACCAGGGCCTGGTTGCTCGTCACTTCCTCTACCACCGTGCGCAGGTCGAAGTACTCCAGGTTGAACGTGAGCGTCTGGCTCTCCATGCGCGACACGTCGAGCATCTCGTTCACCAGCCGGGTGATGCGGTTCGCCTGCTCGTTGATGATAGTTAGGGTGCGGGCCAATCTCGGGCCATCGTACGCGTCCAGGTTGCGCAGGGTGGACTGTGCGTAGCCCTTGATGGTAGTGATGGGGGTCTTCAACTCGTGCGAGGCCAGGGCTATGAAGGAGTCCTTTGCCTGGTCCAACTCGTGCCGCAGGGTCGAGTCGACAATCGCGCTCAACAGGCCCGCTATGTTGCCGTCCGCGTCTCTCACCGGGCGCAGGTGTATGTCGCCGTATACCGTCTTGCCGGTGCGAGGCTGGACGTGGGGCACATCCACCAGGCTTATCATCTCCCCTTGCAGCGCCCGCATGTGCATTTCCCTGCGGTTCTCGGTGGCGGGGTCTATCTCGTACAGCGTGTGACCTCGCAAGTCACCGGAGTAGCGCACCCCGGCGATACGCTCCCACTCGGCGTTGTAGTTGACGATGCGCATGTCGGTGTCGTAGTAGACCACACCCACCGGCATGCCTTCGATGATGGTGGCGAGCAGCGAGCGTTGCGCCTCTATCTCGTTCCTAGAGCGTATCTTGTCGGTCACATCCACCGACGTAACCAGGAGGCCCATGATCTTGCCTTCGGAGTCGTGTACGGGGCGGATGGCCGCGTCTACGTACCTCTGTTCTCCCTGGGGACCGATGTTTAGTATGCCCTCACCCTGGTACATCTCCCCCGCGAGCGCGCGCTCGTACAGGTGCCTGCGTTCGTGTGCCTGGGGGTTCACGTCGTAAATGACGTTACCCTTTACGTCCTCGAGGCGCAGCCCCGTCAAGGCGAGCCAGGTGCTATTCACGTCTACCACGCGCATATCACGGTCGTAAAAAGCGATGGCAACGGGCGTGCTCTCGATGATTAGTTGCAGGAACTTGCGCTGGTCCTCGATGGCCTGGCGCGACATCACCTGCTCGGTCACATCTATGGAGCTGCTCAAGAGGCCCATTATCCGGCTGTTGCTGTCGAACATAGGCCGGTAGCGAATATCGTAGTAACGGTCGTAGCCGTCGGGGTGCCTGTAGTAGACGCTGTGCAGGTCTATCGGTTCCCCGGCCAGCACGCGGTCGTGCATCTCCTTGCGTTCGAGAGCCACCGGGTAGAGGTCGTACACTATATTGCCTACCAACTGCTCGGCGGTAGCCCCTGACAGCCTTAATTGTTCCGAGTTGACCTCCATGATGCGCATATCGAGGTCGTACAGGGTGATGGCTACGGGAGCCGTCTCCAGCACCGTGCGGAAGAGACTGCGCTGGGCCTCGATCTCCCGGCGGGTGCGTACCTTCTCTGTGACGTCTATGACCGCCGTGAGCAGGCCCGTGATGTTGCCATCATCGTCGCGCATCGGCACAATCGAGGCGTCGATGTAGCGCCCTTCGGGGTGAGCCTGGTTTTGGAGCAACGACTCCTGCATGCTCACCGGCTCTCCACGCGCCAGTATGCGGTCGGCTATTTCCTGGTACAGGTCGCGGTTCGGGCTACTGTCGAACTCCTCCACGCGCCGCCCGAGCACCTGCTCGCGGGTATAGCCGGTCAGTTGCAGCCAGGCGTCGTTCACCAGGAGGTAGCGGTTCTCCTTGTCCGAGAGGGCAAGCCCCACCTTGACGTTCGCCACCAGGTTAGCCAATCGCTCGTATTCGCGCCGCAGGAACTCGGCCTGGTCGAGCACCTGCTCCTCCAACCGCTTGCGCTCGGTGATGTCCATCGTCACCCCGCGCATGCCGACCGGGTTGCCCTGCTCGTCCAGCATGGTAGCCGAATGGGACTCCACCCACACCACGCGCCCATCCTTGGCGACCCAGCGGAACTGGTTGGTGCCCGGCCTGCCGCTCTCGAAGGTCTGCCGGGCTACTTGCGCCGCATGCTCCCTGTCGTCCGGGTGCACAATGGTCAGCCAGAAGTTGGG
Source organism: Chloroflexia bacterium (assembly GCA_036386675.1). Classification (GTDB taxonomy): domain Bacteria; phylum Chloroflexota; class Chloroflexia; order QHBQ01; family JADMIH01; genus JADMIH01. The sequence continues at coordinate 128,846 of DASVVE010000039.1, forward strand.
GATCTCCAACCAGTCCTCTTGAGTGTAGCCAAGCAATGTCTCGACATAGTGGCTGACGAAGTCTATGCGCTGCCCCTCGGCGTCAGGTAGGCCCCATGCCTCCCACACCACACCGGGCACGTTGGCGATGATGTTGTCCAAACGTCGCCGCTGCTGCTCCACCTGGCCCAGCAGGCGCACGTTCTCCTGCGTTACCGCCTCCCGCTGTGCGATCTCTACCTCAAGCTCGGCGTTGGCGGCCTGCAACTGGGCGGTGCGCTCCGCCACGCGCCGTTCAAGGTCCTCATTGAGACGCTTGATTGTCTCTTCGGCCTCTTTACGTTCGCTTATATCCTCCACCATGCCCAGTACATACAAGGGCTGCCCGCTGGCGTCACGTACTATCGTGACAGTCAGTTCGATCCAGATGATCTCGCCGGCTTTGGTGATATAGCGCTTTTCGAGCTTGTAGGTGGGTATCTCGCCGTTGAAGAGCTTCTCGGCAAGGGCCAAGTCGGCATCCACGTCTTCCGGGTAGGTTATATCCACGAAGGTGAGAGAGGCCAGTTCTTCCTGGGTGTAGCCAAGCATGTCGCAGAAGGTTGTATTGACGCGCTGGAACCTGTAGTCGAGGCTCACCATCGACATGCCGATGGGCGCGTGGTCGAACGTCTGGCGGAAGAGTTCTTCGCTCTGCCGCAACTCCTCTTCGGCGCGCTTGCGCTCGGTGAGGTCTCTCGTGACCTTGGCGAAACCGCGCAACTGCCCATCCTCAACGAGGGGAGTGAGCACTACGTTAGCCCAGAAGCGCGTGCCGTCCTTGCGCACCCGCCAGCCCTCGTATTCGAAGCGACCTTCCTCCACCGCCGTGCGCATGCCGCGCTGCGGCTCTCCCCTTTCGCGGTCTTCGGGTGTGTAGAAGACAGAGAAGTGTTTGCCCAGCACCTCATCAGGCGCGTAGCCTTTGATACGCTGCACGCCGGGGTTCCAACTGGTGATTATGCCCTGCGGGTCGAGCATGAAGATGGCGTAGTCGCGCACGCCTTCCACCAGCAGCCGGAAGCGCTCTTCGCTGAGGTTGGCCCGCTCCTCGGCTTCGTGCCGCCGCCCCACGCGGGCCTGGGAAGCCCCGTCGTGGTCGGGCCCTGTCGGCATGTGTGGCTCGTTTCCGCTGTCGTCAACAGGGGGCGTGTGACTGTGCTGTGGCTGTAATGACATGCCGTCTACTTTCGTGTGTGAGTTCAAGGGCGCAGGGACAAGTGCAAGGGAACAGGCGAGTCCCATAGGGAGAGTGCGCACCCAAAGCCGCACCCGGCTATGTAGCGCAATGGCACTCGTATTCGCCCAGGAATGGCAGCAATATACATGCCTCTGTGCAGATTATATAGCAGCTACAGCAGCTTCGGGGAGACGCGGGGTCAGTCGGGACGCTTGAGCACGCCGATGTAGGAGAGGTTGCGGTATAGCTGACGGTAGTCGAGACCGTAGCCCACCACGAACTGGTCAGGGATGGGGAAGCCGACGTAATTCAGGCGCATATCGATCAGGCGCACGCTTTCGCGGTCCAAGAGGGTGCACACGCGCAGCGACTTGGGCTGGCGGGCGCGCAGCAGCTTGAGCAGGTAAGCCAGCGTGAGGCCCGTATCCACCACGTCTTCCACCAGCAGCACGTGCTTCCCGGTGATGGGCGTGTCGAGGTCCTTCAGCACGCGCACCCCACCGGCATTGCGGGTCTGGGGGCCGTAGGAGGAAATGGCGAGGAAGTCTACGCTCACCGGCACGTCCGGGGGCATGGCGCGCATGAGGTCGGCCATAAAAGGCACAACCCCCTTGAGCACACCGACGAAATGCACCGGGTCGTCATGTCCAGCACCCATCATCCGGTAGTCCTCGGCTATGCTCCAGGCAAGCTCGCCCACGCGGGAAGCTATCTCCTCCTCGGAGATGAATTCCTCGATGTTCTCCGGCGGCCAGAGTTCGACTTCATCGACATCCCGGTGTCGCGGCAGCGCAGCCTCGGTATTAGGCAATATCGTCCCGCCTCATCCGCGGCTCCGCGCGTGCGACTTGCGAGTCTTCAGCCTCGACTTCTTCCTGGATGTCTTGCAGAGCGACGGGGGCCTCGGCCTCTATCTCTTCCGGCCTGATGCCGAACCGCTCCAACAGCCGCTGGTAGTCGCGGCGGTAGAGCAGCTTGATGTTGATTTCGGGGTAGAGGGCGCGGAGCAGGCGCAGCTTGCGGTTCTTGCGGCGCACCAGGGCCTGGCGCATCGTGGTCAATTCGATGTACAGGTCGTACTCGGTGAGGTAGAAGTCGGGCCGGAACATCTCGACCGGGCGGCCATCGCGCCACTGCAATGGAAACTGGTTAGGCTCGTATTGCCAGTCGATGCCGTAGTAATCGAGCAGGCGAGCGAATTCCGCCTCACTGGCGTGGTGGAAGTCTATTCCCCCGACCGTGATGATGCCCTGCTTGGTGGTAGCTTCTGTAACAGCTTCCGTGGTAGCCTCCTCGCTAGCCCCGGCCTCGCCCTCGATGCCGGCAACTACTGGTACGTTAAAGCGATTGCCATGCCAGGGCACAGCAACAGGGGTGGATGCGTCGTTTGTCAGAGGGTCCGGAGCAGAGGGATCAGTGTTATGCTGGGTGCCGAGGGGTGATAGAGGTACGGCCGGAGCGTTGAGGGTTTCCGGGGAGGCCTGGGTATGAGGTGCCTGGTGAGGAGGAACGATGTCGTTTTCCGAGGGAAGAGCAGTTATTTCACCCTGTACCTGCTTGCCGTCCCCTACCTCTACCGGCCTCTCTTTGTTCCTGGTGGTCCTAGCCTTCGCGTCCCGGCCGCCGGGAGGCGAGTGGCGTATCGGCATATTGTCAACCCTATTCTAGGCGTCGTAACTCGTATGCGGGTGCTACCGTTTGCGCATCAGCGATGCCTCATCATCATTATAGCATTCGGTTTATGACAAGTACAAGGTGCTTTTCCACAGGTTTCAAGGCCCTTTGCCGCCGGTGGTCCTTCCCCTCGGTTAACTGACGAAAAAGCCGTTAACAAAGAAGAACGAGAGCACCAGGCCGACCAGAAAAGATGCGGCCGCCGTGAACATGAACGCGTGCCGGTTGCTAATGACCAGCGCGAGATAGATGAACAGAGGGAAGATTATCAACATGCGCCGGGGCATATCGGCCTCGGGACGCCAAATGTGGGGCCAGGTGACGCTCAGGCTCACCACCGCAATGAGGAGGGAGTAGATAGCGTAGGTCGCGGACCGTAGCTTGACCAGCGAGCCTACCGCCAACCCGATCATCAAGAGGGTAAATGCGATCTCCATCAGGTTGAACGCCAGCAGCGGGTTGCCGGTGTGGGCCACTCGCAGGGCTTGCACCAGGGGAGCGCCGGGGAATTGCAGCATTTCGCTCGCCCCGAGGTCGGTGGGGCCTTTAAGCTGAGACCCTAACAGGAGGTACCTGTAGGCGGTGTAAGTCATTGCCGTGGCGGGACTCAGCAGCAACCACGCCCAATCCAGCCGTTTGACGAGGCCGGTAAAGCTGCGCGCCTCCTTGCTTGTGTGCGCTAAGTAATGCCGGGCGTACATGTAGGCCAGCGGCGCGAACAGGAAAATACCGGGTTGCTTGACCAGGGCGGCGGCACCGGCCAGCATACCCGCCGCCCACCACTTGCCCTGCCGCCCGTAGTAGAGCGCCGCGACGGAGAAGGCCAGCAGAGGCGCTTCGGTGTAACCCATAAAGAGGTAATAGGAGGTCGGGAAGACGGCGCTGAACACCACGGCCCGCCTGGCTACCTGCTCCCCATAGTCGGCTTCGACCAGCCTGTACAGGTACCAGAAGAAGAATATCGTAGAGACATTGGCAACCAGCAACGCGGCCAGCAGCGGGTTGTCGAACAGCAGGAACGAGACGAACTTTATCAGCAGCGGAAAGCCGGGGAAGAAGGCTGTGAGGTAGTAGGGATTGCTCTCGTAGCCGTTGGTGGCGATATTTATATAGTGATTGCTGTCGAAGACATTCCAGACACCGAGGAGGTAGTGCTGCGCGTCCGCGCCCACCGTGCGAGCCTCGCCGGTGGCTATTATCGAAAGCGCACCCCAGGCCGACAGCGCCAACCGGACAGCCAGCCAGAGAAAGAACGAGAACTTGAGCGCGTCCTTTGCCACGAGCTTGTCAGTCGTGGCAGGCCCGGCACGTTCCGGCGCGGGGACTGTGCCGCCACCCCAGCGGCTTCGCGTTATCTGCAACTCTTTGTCTCCACTATCTACAGAGAGGTAAGCACCAATCGCGACGCACTGTAGCGTGCGCGCAAGGCAATTATAAGGCACCTCCGGCGGAACAGCCGCACATTTTCTTAGCATTAAGTACCATCCACCCATAGAGTGTTAGTACTAGACAGGCGTGCGCGGGCCAGATTTTGCTCCCCGGAAACGGTGGTACGTCTTATGCCAGTTAGCATGAGGAGAGGTCCGCATCAGCAATGGTGCTCTTTGAAACAGCCCGCTAGAAAGACATAGGAAAGGAAACTCTATGGCATCGCAAGTAGACCCGACAGTGTTGGGCAAGATGACGAAGAAGCAGCGAGTGGACGCCGCGCTGCGCAACCAGCCGGTGGACCGCCCGCCGGTGGCCCTGTGGAGGCACTTCTACGAGTGCGAGCGCACGGCAGAGGACCTGGCCGGGGCTATGCTGGCCTACCACAAGAAGTACGACTGGGACTGGATGAAGGTAAACCCCCGCGCTTCGTACCACGTAGAGGGCTGGGGCGTGAAGATCAGCTACGGCAAGAGCGGGCCGTTCGACCACCCGCAGGTCGTGGAGTACCCGGTCACGAGCGCGGCGGACCTCGCCCGGTTGAAGCCCCTCTCCACCTCGGAGGGCGTGCTGGACGAGCAAATAGAGGCCTTGGAGCGCATCTGTGAGGCGCTGGGGGGAGAGGCTTACGCCCTGCAAACGATCTTCAACCCCTTCTCCATAGCCGCCGACCTGGTGGAGAGCGACCACGCGCTGTTCGAGTTGATGCAGCGCGACTCGCAGGCCCTCAAGGACGCGCTGGAGGTAATCACCGAGACCTTCACCAATTTCGCCCGCGAGTGCGTCAAGGCGGGAGCGGGCGGCATCTTCTTCGCGACCACCGAGTGGGGCAGCCGCGACCGCATGACGGAAGAGCAGTGGGACGAGTGGTGCCGCCCTTACGACCTGCGGGTGCTGGCGGCGGTGCAGGACGCCCCCTTCAACGCGCTCCACGTCTGCAAGAACAACAACCTGCTGTACCACCTGGCCGACTACCCGGTGCACGCCATCAACTGGGCGGTAGGCTCGCCCGGCAACCCCTCGCTGAGGGACATGCAGCTAAACAGCGACAAGACGGTGATAGGCGGCTACCAGAACTCCACCCTGCGCGACGGCACGCCCCCCGAAATCACCGTCGAAGCCCGGTTGGCCCGAGAGCAAACCGGCGGGCGGCGGTGGATACTAGGCCCCGCCTGCTCCATCCCGGTGGACTGCCCGGAGGAGAACGTCAGGGCGGCGCGGACGGCGGCGGACAACGTGCAAAGCGTGCTGTAGAGCCAACAAATAACATCCAGGGGCATAGTGATCTATGCCCCTCTTCTTTTATACGGCCACGCTCGTCCAGGCTTTATGCGCGACATAGGAGGGGAATCATGCATCCATCTCGCTGTCGCAACGCAACTTTGATCGTAGTCCTGTCGGTGCTCGCCCTCACAGGTTGCACCCTGCCCTTCTCCGGCCGGTCCGGCCCTGCAACTCCTGAGCAAGCTGTGCTCGAGTTTTACCAGAGGGCTAAATCCTTCCCTGCTGTGCAGAGCTACACTATCCTCGGCAGCCGTGTAGCAGGGAACAGAGCCCTGGTGTTTACATTGGAGACTCGCGACTGGAAGCGCAACGGCTCTCCCACACAGAGCTTCGTAGTGCAACATGTCACTAGAGAACCCCACGGTTGGGAGACCCAGGGTGGCGAACACGATGAGCGTCCGGGTGTGAGCTTGCCAGCCCTTGTGTGCGGCACCGTGACGATTGGAAATGATGGTGTAGGTAGCTACACCGCAGTGACGGGCCGGGTCAAACAACCGGAGGTCGCGGGCGTGGAAGTTGAACTCACCAGCGGGGCGACAATCACGGACACAACGGCAGACGGGATGTTTGGCGTCGTAGTCTCCCGGTCCGATCCTCCCACCGGAGTGCGCCTACTAGATAGCAAGGGCCAGGTAATACACACGCCCAGCCTGCCCATTATGCGAATCCAACCTCCACCAACCACGCCGGTCGTGTCTCCTCCATCAGGAGGCATGGTCGTGGAGACCACGGTCGGGGGAGCGGATATTGGGTACATAGAGTGCAGCCCATAATAAACCGAGAGGCAGGCGCAGTAGCCGTTCACGCAGCTTCCGCACCTGCCCCTCAGGGCCGCCTGTTGCGCTAAGTATACAAAATTGGCGGGCACAACAGCATTAGCGGTCCTCTCCGAAGATGTACCTATCGAGAAAGGCATTGCGGAACTTGCCTTGCGGATCGTAGGAACGCAGCAGCCGTTGAAAGTCCGGTAGCTTCGGGTAGAGCAACCGGACTCGCTGCGGCGGCATTGTAAAGAGCTTGCCCCAGTGCGGGCGGGCCTCAAGCGGGGCGAGTTGCTCTTCAATTACGGGGAGCAATTGCCTGACCGCGTCCCAGTCCTTCTTCCAGGTGAAGTGGATACCTACACAAGCCTGTTGGTAGCATGGACTCATCCAAAGGTCGTCCGCCGCTATCGTGCGTACCTCGGTAACTTGCAGCAGTGGAGCCAGCCGGGCGCTCAAGCCAAATAATGTGTTAATGGCCGCGATTACATGTTGGCGGGGTACAAGGTACTCGCTTTGCAACTCCTCACCGCTGCTGGGCGTGAAATCCATGCGGAAGTGGGGCAGACGTTCAAACCAGGGGCCGCGAACACCCATTTGCTCGGTGCAGGACTCTGCCGAGAGGCTGGGGATGGGGTGCAGGTGGGTCGGCGCAAGTGTCGCCCCGAACAGTTCGGATGCGGGCGCGAACTCGTCTTCGTCGGTAACGCGGCGCTTCAACCAGACTTGGTCCACCAGGTCGTCCTGCCACCTGGTAAACAGACTGACGCTATCGGCACCTGAAACAATCTGCTCGAAATGGTCTACCAATTGCGACAAAGGCAGGTGCTCGTACACGTCCTGCCGCATATCGAACGCAGGAACAACGTCGAGGGTAAGCTTCGTGACCACTCCCAGCCCACCGAGCGCGACCACCGCCCCTGCGAATTTGTCACCGCTCAGGTCGCGCGATAGCACCAACATGGAGCCGTCGGCGGTAACAACCTCCATCGCTCTAACGGCCGTGGCGAGAGTGCCGTTGTGGTCACCTGAGCCGTGTGTGGCCGTAGCACAGGCCCCGGCCACAGAAATATGCGGCAGAGACGCCAGGTTGCGCAACGCATAGCCCTCACGATGAAGCTGCCTGTTGATCTGGCCGTACCTGGCGGCTGCGCTGATTGTCACAGTATGTCGCTCGCGGTCTAAGGTCAGCAGGGGGCCGGAAGCGCCCAGGCGGTCGAGCGAGACGAGGTCGCCCGGCGTGTCCGCTATGCTGTTGAACGAATGCCGGGAGCCGAGCACCTTCAGTTTGCTGCTGCGGCTTACCAGCTCCTGGACCTGTTCAAGCGTTTCGGGGTAGTGCAGCCTCGGGGCGGTGTAGGTGTAGTTGCCCGCCCAGTTGTTCAGGCTCGTCGTCATGCTCGCGCTCTCCTCTTTGTTGGACCAACTCGGTGTGTAATCAACTGCGCACACGGCACTGTTATGTCATCTAGGCTGATGTTTAACGTGCCTGCATTCTCTGATTATTGCACAGGCTGAAGCATGAAGCCTATAATGCTGCTAGAGATAAGCAAGCTGCCAGGAGGTATAGACAATGGCCGAGAACACAACCACCATAAGCGTCATTTTTGACGGCCAGGTTCTGCGGCCCGAAACGCCTCTGGTCCTGCAACCAAATCCGCGATACCTTGTCACAATTCAACCCGATATTCTAGGTGACGCAGGAGATGGCACAAGTGGTGATGCCTGGAACGTACTGGAGCGCTTCGCCGGGACTGTTGATGCTCCCCGAGACTGGTCGGAAGAGCATAACCATTACCTGTATGGAAATCCTAGGGCGCAATTAAGATGACACTGCGTTACTTCCCGCCTGATAAACGAGTCACAACTTATTATGGACCTTCATGACTTACTAGAACAAGTCAAAGACCAAGAGTCGTTCCTTGTTTTCGTTGGTGCCCTTGTTGAGAACTGGGAAGATGCGGTACAGAAGGAGAAATTGACCCCAGGCTCTACGTGTGGGCGAGGTGCTAATGGTTGGGAGAATGGAACCATAGGTGCTTATCTAGATGCGGCGCTAAGGTGGGCCGAAACAACGCGGATGGGCCAAACTCAGGGTCTTCCCGCTGAACCTAACTGGAAGGCTTTTGCTCTATTCCTGTATAGCGGCAAGATCTACGAATAACCAGCACAGCAAAAACAAAAGAAGCCTGGGAGTCGCTCCCAGGCTTCTTTTGTTTTTGCTGTTCGTGCTTAGACGATAGCTGGCTCAACCTCAACTGGGGCCTGCACCACAAACGTGATGCCCTCCTCGACGCCGTAATCCGCAATTACCGTCTGCTCGCAACTATGTCGCCACGCAGGAGGCGGTTGCCCTTACCGGCGCCAATTTATTGACGACGTTTGATCGTTCATAATACCCATGTTGGCGCAGTTATTCGTACCTTGCGGACATCGAAGCGTAGCACCACCATAGTAGGAGTGTTCGTAGTGGTCGGCATTGCAGCCACTATAGCCTTTGGCAGAGGAAATTCTGTCATTCCACCAATTGCCACCCATGTTCTCCCACCCGTAGCTAGTGCCATCAGTACAACCGGCGGTGTGAGTAGTCTCAGCTGTATGCGAGTTACCAGAGAAGTTAGCGTGCTCCCAGTCTATGCCAATCACAACGGTGGTCAGCTGAGCACCTGCTATAGAAGCCTTGTTACCTGAAGCGCCGCCCAGTCCCGTATCAAGGATTTCTTGAGTAATGTCATCTGCGCGAAAATCCTTCGGTAAGCGAACCCTACCCCCGGTAGCAACAGCCAATGCATCGGCGAAGTTGTCATAGCACCCTCTGTCCTGAACAATTGATCCCTGCTGACCCGGCTGTATCGGTTCGATGTGACTAACGCAGTGCTTGGTACCACGATCATAGTTCTCAGGGCGGACCCACGCTGACGGCTGATAGGATAGACCCGCATCTATGGCGGCTTGTTGCTCAGGGGTGAGAGGCGTAACAACACCGTGTGTGGACATGTCCTCGGTCTGAGGTGCCGAAGCTAAAGCAGCTAGAGACGTAAGGCTCAATCCCACTACTGCTATGCTCACGAACAGGACGACTGTGATGAATGCAAATCTAGAAAACTTCATGAGCAACCTCCCTCAACAGATTTCCGCGAAATAATCTCGAACCTGCACTACAAATTGGCCTCACAAATACTTTATGCAACCTCATAACTTATACTTGTGGCAGTACTGTCCATGTAATTAGTACAGGAATAAATATAATAGTATAGCATCAAGTATCTACATGGAACCTTATACTCTTGTTGTACAATCTCGATGTTGCTATGTCAATATTGACTAGACGCTTCTTGCAGCCAAACGCCACGACAGGGTGCTCCCAATGGAACGGCCTATCGTGGCGTTTGTTGAATTGTGGAACTTACAACCTGTTGTTATGACCCAACAATCATCGGCTCAACCTCAACCGGGGCCTGTACCACAAACGTGATGCCTTCCTCTTGCCCGTAGTCCGCGATTACCGTCTGCCCGGCAACTATGTCGCCACGCAGGAGGCGCTTGCTCAGCGGGGTCTCCAGGTCACGCTGGATCACGCGGCGGAGGGGCCTCGCGCCGAAGGTGCGGTCGTAGCCGGTCTCGGCCAGGTGCTCCTTGGCGGCGTCGGTCAGCTCGAGGTCGATCCCGCTGAAGGCGAGGCGCGTACCCAGGCCCGCGACCTGGATGTCCACGATCTCCTTCAGTTCGTCCAGGCTCAGGTGGTCGAAGACGATGATGTCATCGATTCGGTTGAGGAACTCGGGGCGGAACGTCTCCTTGAGAGCGTCCTCCACGCGCCCGTTCACCTCTTTCTTGTTCATGTCGTTGAAGCCCTTGGGCTTGAACCCGAAGCCCTGGTGCTTGGGCAGGAACTGTGTGCCGACGTTCGAGGTCATGATTATGAGCGTGTTGCTGAAGTCCACCGTGCGGCCGTGGCCGTCGGTGAGCCGTCCATCATCGAGCACTTGCAGCAAGGCGTTGAACACGTCCCCGTGCGCCTTCTCGATCTCATCGAACAGTACCACCTGGTACGGGCGGCGGCGTATTGACTCGGTAAGCTGGCCGCCCTCGTCGTAGCCCACGTAGCCCGGAGGCGAGCCTATCATGCGGGCGACGGTGTGCCGCTCGCCGTACTCGCTCATGTCCACGCGCACGATAGCGTCCTCGCTGCCGAACATGTACTCGGCAAGCGCCTTGGCAAGCTCGGTCTTACCCACGCCGGTAGGCCCGACGAAGATGAAGGAGCCGATGGGCCGTCGAGGGTCGCGGAGACCGGAGCGGCTGCGGCGTATCGCGTCGCTGACCGCCTCAATCGCCTCGTGCTGGCCGATAACGCGATTGTGCAGCTCCTTCTCCATGTCGAGCAGGCGGGCTTTCTCCTCCTGCTGCATAGTCTTCACGGGCACGCCAGTCCACTTGGCGACCACCTCGGCCACGTCTTCTTCGTCAACCTGCTCGTCGAGGCTGTTGGTCTTGAACCACTCGCCCCGTGCCTCGTTGAACTCGTCTTCGAGGCGCACCTTCTCGGTCTTTAGCTCCATCGCTAGCGCGTAGTCCTGGTTGCTGGAAGCGTCTTCCATCTGCTTCTCAAGCTCTTCCAGCTTGCTCTCAAGCTCGCGCAGCTCCGGCGGCATGTTGAACACGGCCAGGCGCACGCGGGAGGCTGCTTCGTCCATCAGGTCAATTGCCTTGTCGGGCAGGAAGCGGTCCGAGATGTAGCGCTCCGACAGGTGAACGGCGGCGTTCACTGCTTCGTCCGTGATGCTCAGGCCGTGGTGCTGCTCGTAGCGGGGCTTGAGGCCCAGCAGGATTTGCACCGACTCCTCGACGGAGGGCTGGTCCACGAACACCGGCGAGAAGCGGCGCTCCAACGCCTGGTCCTTCTCGATTTTGCGGTACTCGCTCAGCGTGGTAGCGCCGATGCACTGCAAGTCGCCACGGGCCAGGGCGGGCTTGAGGATGTTGCCCGCGTCGAGCGCGCCCTCGGCGGCACCCGCGCCCACTATCGTGTGTATCTCGTCTATGAAGAGGATGATCTCCTTGCGAGCGCGCTTCACCTCTTCCATGACCGTCTTGAGACGCTCCTCGAACTCGCCCCGGAACTTGGAGCCTGCCACCATTGAGGGCAGGTCGAGGGAGAGTATGCGCTTGCCCTTGAGAAGCAGGGGCACCTCGCCTGAGGCGATCAACTGGGCGAGGCCCTCCACGATGGCGGTCTTGCCCACGCCAGGCTCGCCTATCAGCACGGGGTTATTCTTGGTACGGCGCACGAGGATTTGCATCACGCGCTGCACTTCATCCGCCCGCCCGATCATCGGGTCGAGCATGTTTTCGCGGGCCAGCTTGGTGAGGTCGACGCTGAACCGCTCCAGGGCCTCATAGTGCTCTTCTGGGTTCTGGTCGGTCACGCGGCGGTCGCCCCTGATTTCGCGCAGGGCGGCGTAGATCTTCTCCTGGTCGATGGCGGCTTCCTGGAGGATGCGGCCAGTGGCCCCACCCCGCTCGTTGGCGATTGCCAGGAAGAGGTGCTCGGTGGAGATGAATTCGTCGTTGAGGCGGTCTGCCTCTTCCACGGCACCCTGCAACACGCGGTTGGCGCGGAGGGTAATGTAGCCGGTGGTCACGCCCCTGCCCACCGCGAAGCTCTGCATGTTATTGAGGGCGCTCTCCAGCCGGCGGGTCATCATCTGAGCGTCGCCACCCAGCTTGGTGACTATCTGCGCGGGGAGAGACTGTCGTTGCTGTAGGAGGGCCAGGAACAAGTGCTCAACGTCTAGCTGCGTGTGCTGCTTGGCGAACATAATCTGCTGCGCCCGCTGCAAAGCTTCCTGCGCTCGCTCCGTAAATCTGCTCATCATCATATCAATATACTTCCAATCTAGTATCGTGTAGAACGCGCACG
>DASVVE010000040.1:0-27495 GCA_036386675.1 Chloroflexia bacterium
CCGCGCCCGGCGACCCGAAGTTCGCCAGCAATTCATCCGGCACCTGTCCCGCCGCCGTCAGGTCGACTACCGTACCGTCCATGCTAAAGGCCACCGCCCGCTCCTCGGAAGGCGAGACTGCTATCAGGGTCCAGTTGCGCCCCATACCTCCCGGCGTAGCCGCATGAACGTTCGGGTCACCAAGCGACGTGCCCAGCAATATCTTCTGCTGGTCGGGCAACGAGTTTACCAGCATCGCGAAGCGTGCGTCCGGTATCTCCGCAAGCGCCTCGTCCCTGAGCTGCGCCAGTGCCTCCAGCGCCGTAACCGCATCCCCGCTATTCCTAGCTGTGACCTGCGTCGGTGTGGGCACCTCGACTACAGGCTCCGTAGGCTCCTCAATCGTCGTTTCGTCCACGATGGTGCCCGTGGCGGTGGGTATTGCTTCTGTGGGTTCTACGTTGCCCTCGCTGCCGGGTGTGTCCACGGCTTCGGGGAGGCTCGCTGCTTGTGTCGGCGCGGGTGCTGAAGTGGCTGTCAACGTTGGCGTTGCCGGGGCCGGACCCATGTCGCAGCCCGCCAGCACCAGGAACCCAACCAGCAGGCAAATGGACAATGTCGAACGTAACTTCAAACCAGCCTCCTAGACAACCTTCTCCACCACCTGCGCGCCATTGAGGGCCATATGGTACAGGAAGACGGCGTGTAGTAAGTCGCCGTCGTGGGGCAGCGCGCCTATCTGCCTGGCCGTCTCAACTGGCAGGTCGTACGTCTGCACGCAGTCCTCCGGCACGATCACGCTCACCCGCCGGTCGGCCTCGTTGCCCCGCAGCTTGAGATACATCACCGCCTGGTGCGCGCACAGGTCGGTGCAGTCGCCCACCACAATGAACGTGTCCACATCGGGGTGCTCGTCCAGCCACTCGTTGAAGCCGTTGCCCAACGCCGGGTGTATCGAGTTCTTGAGGAACACCCTGTAGCTATCTGAAAAGGGCAAGTCCCGAAGCGCGTCCACCGTTTCCGCTTCGCTGGTATCCCTGATGCCGTGCGGTCCGTACTGCTCGAACTCCGCCGCGTCCTGCGTATGGTGCTCCTGGGGCAGCAAAAAATGTCTCACCCCTAGCTCGTGCGCCCGCCCGAACAGTTGCGCAATCGGCTCCACAATCCCGGCGATACGTGGCGAGGACAGCCGCCCTTCGTAGCAGAACCCCACGATCACGTCCACACACACCACCGCCACCCGCTCCGGGTCAATATTGTTGCCTTGCAGGTAGGCTTGCAGGTCCAGCGGCTTGTGCTCGCCCAGCCACCCCTCAATCCAATCTATGAAAGCAGCACTCTTCCCGCTCAGCGTCTGCGTGCCGGACACTTCCGTCGATACCATTATGTAGCCTCCTTGGGAATAGGGCATGGCCCAGGTCATTATAACTCAGACCCGCCTTCGAACAACGCATAGATTGGTTTCATGTACGCAGGGCGCGGAAACCCGGATCCGTCAATGATACTGCTAAGGCGAAATGCTCATCACCGTAGAGACCCTGATCCCATCCCCACGATTGCACTTGAGCATCGTAGTGAACGCACTTGAGCGACTCCACGGCCACAGATTCATCTTGCTCAACAACTCGAACAGCCGGACCATGTTTTACGGTCACTTGCCTGCTGAATTCAACAAGGCCCATAGTATACAAGCCTAATATTGCTTCTGAAATCTGATCTGCAAAGCTAATCTCAAGGTGTTCAGGAAAATGAACATGCACGGTGTTGAACACTGTTGGAAGTGTTTCATAATCTTCCTCTAGTGTCCACATGATCTCGCGCTGTATAGGTGAGAGGCTTAACTTCTTTGGTCTTCCCTTCACCGATATCAATACCTCCAGAATCGTACAAATAGTATGGCGGATTTCCAGCACGGGGGCAATCATCTGATATAATTTACGTATGACCTTAGACATTCAAGAGCAGGAAGAGGGGCTATCCCCGCTCGAACTGTTGCTGCGCGGGGCGCTCAACGAGGCCACCATCCCGCTCGGTATGGCACCTACCGACCACCCCTTCTACGACGGCCAGCCCGACGCCCTCGACTACGACAACCTGCTGGCCTGCATAAGGTGCGCGGCGTGTCTGCCCGTCTGCCCCACCTACAACACCGACCTGCTGGAGGTGCAGTCCCCGCGCGGCCGCGTCCAACTCATGCGGCAGGTGGAGGAGGGGCTGCTTGAACCCTCCCCCAACTTCGCGGAGCACATGTACCATTGCCTCGACTGCCGCGCCTGCCAGACCGCCTGCCCCACCGGCGTGCGCATCGGCGAGCAGGTGCTTCGCGCCCGCGTGCAGGTGGAGAAGACCCGCCCCCAGCCCTTCGCCAAGAAAATCGGCCTCGACTTCGCGCTTGGCGACCAGCGGCGACTTGAGCTACTCATGCTCCCCATCGCCATCTACCAGCGTATTGGCTTGCAATGGCTCGTGCGCAAGACCCGCGTGCTCCACTGGGCCTTGCCCAAGCGCCTGCGCATCCTCGCCTTCATGGAGGAGCTACTGCCGGAGCGCATACCCATCCGCTCCTTGCGACAACAGATAGCCGTTACAGTGCCCCCTCAGGGCGAGAAACGCTACAGGGTCGGCTTCTTCCTCGGCTGCGTTATGAGCACCATGTTCGCCCAGACCTCCTCTGCCACCGTGCGCGTGCTCAGCGAGAACGGCTGCGAGATAGTCACGCCCAAGACCCAGAAGTGCTGCGGTGCGCCCCACGCCGAGGAGGGCGACTTCGAGTCGGTCAAGCGGTTCGCTAAAGAGAACATCGCCCTGTTCGAGCGTTACAACGTAGACTACATCATCTGCGACTGCGCGGCCTGCGGTGCCCAGACCAAAGAGTACGCCGAGCTGCTGCACGACGACCCCGAATGGTCCGAGCGCGCCCACCATTTCAGCGCCAAAGTACGTGACATAATGCAATTCCTTGGCGAGATACCCCTGCGTGACTCCTTTGCCGAGCTTTCCAAGCGGGTCGCTTACCACGAGGCCTGCCACCTTTGCCACGCCCAGAAGGTGCGCCAGGAGCCGGTGGACGTGCTGACTTCCATCGGCGTGGAACTCGCCCCGCTCAAAGAGAGCGACATGTGTTGCGGCAGCGCGGGCGTCTACAACCTGACCCACAACGACCGCTCCATGCTCATCCTCGACCGCAAGATGGACCACATTGAGGCCACCGACGCGGAAGTGGTGCTCACCGGCAACCCCGGCTGCCTGCTCCAACTCGACTACGGCCGCCGCGCCTCCGACTCTGACAAGCCGGTCCTCCACCCCGTGCAGGTGGTGGACGCCGCCTATCGTGCAGAACGTGCCCGCACCGGCAACTCCGCCCGCTTCAAGGGCATCCCCTCCGGCGACGATCTCAGAACAAAGGCGGGGCGAGTGCTGGCAATAGCTGCTAACGGTAAGACGAGGGTGCTATTCGGCAGGAAAAACAGTGCAGGGCGCGGCCGGAATGGAACGGCTAAATACTGAAGCATGGCTACGAAAATCCCACAGCCTGTTCTTTGGGTGCTAGCAATACTGTGCAGCGGCGTCTCGTTTGTTATATTAGTGCTAGCTAAGGGTGAAAAGTCTAGAGATTCCGGCCCCGAACCAAGCGCTGTGTTGAGCGATGCCTATTGGTGGTATTTGGTGGGCGCTCTAGTATTCGCTCTGGTCTCAGCAGGTGTCTTGAGGTATGGCTTAGAGGAGGGTCTCCATCTGCTACAAGGCAAAGGCTGGGGCAGTTGGTGGGCAAGTCTCTTAGTGGGGGCTTTCCTGACACTATTTGCCAGTTATTTACCACCAAGCCGTGCCGGCAGGACTCCTTTGGACGCAGTACTTGTGCTGTTTGGAGTCCATATACTGGCCCTGGGTTTGGTAGAGGCAGCCGACCTGCTCTTGCCTGGGTCTAAAAAGCATCTGTAGCTCAGGTATCGGGTCGCAATAAACTTTCTTATTTACCTGCTATGATTTTGCTGGGGTAACTTGTTGGATAGGCTGAGACATTTCCTTAAGCGCAACGGAAACGGCGGCAGCGATGGCCATGCATCGCAAGGCAATGGCGCGTCCTCCGAGCCGCTCCCTCCACATGCCAAGCAGGGCGGTCACGGCGACCACTGGGGCTGCATCTTCCGCGCGGTCGAGCAAGACAGCATGCTAGCCCTCATCCAGGACGTAGTAGCGAACGACAGCCGCCCCGACGGCTTCCAGGCTCCCGGCGGCGGTGCTGCTTACCATTCAAGCTCCAGCCCCGTTCGCATGTGCGTCCTCCTGGCGGGCGGCACCCTGGAGAGCGCCTACCCGGAAGCCCTACCGGGCACCGAGTGGCCGCTAGTCGTGCGCGAAGTAATACCCTGGGCCAACGGCATCGAGGGGCAAATAACGGGCGAGTGCCATGGCGCATCGATCAGCTTCTTCGACACCCGTTTCTACGCCAACCGCAACAAGTACCGCGTGGGTGAGCAGCACACGTTCCGAATGAGCGCCTTCGCCTACACGGTAGGTCGCGCTTCCGATACCGAGGTAGAAATAGGCACAGGCACCAAAGTGTCCCTGAAGGGGGCGAGGGCCTACATGCCCGCCAACCTGGGCACCAACCATGACGCCGACATTGACGAGTATTGGTTCCACAGCCCCCTCGAATCGGCGGCCTCTGAAGCGGAGTTCGCGGGCCGCAGGCTGCATGCTCTCCCCATAACTATGGCTATACCCGGCGACTTCGAGATGAGCCTGGTGCTCTACGCGGGCGGGCACACCCTCGACTCGAACACCAACCTCGACACACAGGAAGAACTCGACCTCGAAGGCTACCTCTGGCTGCAAGGCTATCTGAGCGACATCTAATGGACACACCGCAACCCACCATCTTTGACGACCTGAAAGGCCCCACCGACCCCAACGAGGAGTACCGGCTGGCCTCCGTGCTCGTCCTCATCTACCCGCGTGCGGGGGAGAGCTACGTCGTCTTCATGCGGCGCACCGACACCGTGGAGCACCACAAGGGCCAGATTTCCCTCCCCGGCGGCGGCCGCGACGACACCGACCCCGACCCGGTCTACACCGCCCTGCGCGAAGCCGAGGAGGAACTGGGCATCGACCCCTCCACCGTCCAGGTGATAGGCGCCATGCCCGACATCTACGCCCGCGTCAGCAGTTTCCTCATCACGCCAATCGTAGCCTTGCTTAAACCCGGCACCGAGGACCGCCTCATATTCAAGCCCGCCCCCGAAGAGGTAGCCGAGGTGATAGAGGTGCCCCTGCGTGTCTTCTACGACCAGTCAGCCCATCGCACCGAAATCCGCACCCACAACAACGTCACCTACCACATCCACTTCTACACCTACGGCCCCTACGAAGTCTGGGGCGTAACCGGCCGCATAATGCACGAATTCACCAAGCTATACCCAGTTGACCAAATTGGAAATTGGAATTTCGAATTGCGAATTTAGTGGATATCAGAGCAAATTCGCAATTCGAAATTCCAATTTCCAAATTCCCCTTATGCCCAACGCCATCACCCACGACACCATAACCATAGTCACCGGGATAGTCCTCGCGCCGGTAGCCCTCAACTCCTCGTGGCCCGACATGGGGCCTGCGAATGCCGCCGTGCTTACGGGAGCCTACCTGGCTTCGGGCCTCCTCTTCAGCCCCGACCTGGACACCATGTCCACACCCTACAAACGCTGGGGCCTCTTTCGCTGGCTGTGGTTGCCCTACCGCCACCTCGTGCCTCACCGTAGCTGGATTTCGCACAGCTTCTTCTTCGGCCCGCTGCTGCGCATTGCCTATCTAGCCGCCATGCTCTCCCTGGTCACCTTAATGGTGCTTGCCCTCATCAACCTCTTCTCCCCGATAGACCCCACAGGCACCCTGCTACAGGTGGCTACCACCACGGGGCGCTGGCTGCAAGACCACCCCTGGACAATCGCCTACACCCTGCTGGGCTTCTTGCTGGGTGGTGCCTCCCACACGATAGCCGATGTCGTGTGGTCCGGCGTTAAGAGGCGCGTCAAACGACAGATAAGGAGATTGTTCTAACATGCCCCTGAAGCCTAGCTCCCTCTACCACAAATGGGACGTATCCCCCGAACAAGCCGTCGCCATACAGCACTCGCTGGTGGGTAAGGTATCGCTCACGCCCGACTTCGGAGAAGTCCGCTTCGTGGCCGGGGTAGACATGAGCGCCAAAGACGTGGCCCGCGCCGCCGTCGTAATCCTCTCCTACCCCGAACTAGAGGTGCTTGAGGTGCAGCGTGCAGAAAAGCCCCTCAACTTTCCCTACGTACCCGGCCTGCTTTCCTTCCGGGAGGGGCCTGCCGTGCTCGCCGCGTTCGACAAAGTGAAGCAATGGCCCGACCTGGTCTTCTTCGACGGCCAGGGCATCGCCCACCCCCGCAAGTTCGGCATTGCCTCCCACATGGGCGTGCTGCTCGACCTGCCGAGCATCGGGGTAGGCAAGTCCCCGCTTGCCATCAGCGGCCCTGAGCCGCCCCTGGAGCCTGGCAATTGGACCGAATGGACTAACAGGCGGGGTGAGGTGCTCGCGGCCGCCCTGAGGACCAAGCTGCGCTCCAAGCCTCTCTATATATCGCCCGGCCACCGCATCGACCTCCCAACCGCCGTGCAATACGTCCTCAGCAGCCTCCGGGGCTACCGTCTCCCCGAACCCACCCGCCAGGCCCACAACAACGCCGCTATCTCCGACTAGCTTCCTATGCCGGTGGACGTACCGGCAATGGTGCCCCGCTAATCTATCGCCGGGACGTCACAATTCTACTCGTACGCCTGCCGGTTCCTGGCTATGTAACGGCAGCACGCACGCGAGAACGCGTATTCCCACCTTCTTTGATGAGAGCACCAAAACCGAAGGCACAGATATACACGCCCGGCGACCCGCACTCCTGAGTAATGCATACCTGGCTAAGTACGTGCGCAGGCTGAGGGACTAGGCCGTCTGTGGTCGAAAACCTGCTGTCGGGGTATTGACAGGGCTATTATAATTAGCCGTACGTTGTTCCTTATGTGACTCTGTTGAGTTACCTGTCCCAGTATCTAAGCTATTGGAGGGACTATAAGGGCCGTGTGTAGACTCTTAGGTCTGACGAGACATACCTCACACTAAATGGAGGGAACTTATGATCAAACGAGTAGCGATGGCCGTCACCCTCATCATAATCGCGGCGGGAATGCCGCTGCGCCTAGCGGTAGGCGCAGGCGCTTCCCCTGCCGCCCAGAGCCTGGCGAATACCAACTGGGTATTGACGGAATATACCATGCAGGGCACTGCTAGCGTCACCGCGTTGGGTGAGCCTCCTCCCACCCTTATATTTGGCGCTAATGGCATGGTCAGCGGCTACACCATCTGCAACAGCTACAGCGGCCCCTACAGCGAATCGGGAGACCAGGTGACCTTCGGCCCTTTGGTCACCACCCGGCGCGCCTGCACAAACCCCGAATTTGTGGCGCAGGAACGATTTATGTTGCAGGTCCTGGACGGCACTACAACTGTAACGCGGACTGGGGATCTCTTAACCATCAACGCACCCGCAGGTTCGCTGATCTTCGGCGTCGCGGAAGCCGGCGATGTCCTGGACCCGCCCGTGATCCCTCCCACGCCGGGTATGCCCATCGCCGGCCAGCCAGGAACGGAGTGGCCTCTCCTGCCTCTACTATCCTTCATGGCTCTTGGGTCCGGCATCATATTGCTGGGTGTCTACCTGCGTCACACCCAGCAACCGTGTTGAGTTTGCCTCAGCACAATCCGAACCTTTACCTGCCATTCACTTTTTGGAGTGGGTGCGTATCATCACCCATATAGCCCAATCCTGTCACCTAGCCCGCTGTTAACGACAAGAATGCCACCCTACAAGGTGGCATTCTTCTTTCGGGTGCGCTTCGTTCGACGCTTACATCTTCAGACGCGGGTCGAGCGCGTCGCGCAAGGCATCGCCGATGAAGTTGATGGCGAGCACGGTCAAGAGGATCATCAAGCCGGGGAAGAGGATCAGGTAGCCGCGTATTTCCTCGAAGGGATTTATACTTCTCGCGATTGCGCTGCTATACTCCTGCGCTCCTTCCAGCATGTTGCCCCAGGACGGGATCGGTTCGCGGATGCCCAGCCCCAGGAACGACAGGAACGACTCTGTGATGATAAACTCTCCCACGGACAGGGTCGCGGCCACGATGATAGGCGCTATCGAGTTGGGCAAGAGGTGACGCAGGATGATGCGGCGGTTGCTGGCTCCCAATGCCCTCGAAGCCTCGACAAAATCAAGCGAGCGCAGGGACAGCACGGAGCCACGCACAAGCCGGCTTATGCCCAGCCACCCGAAAACCGACAGCACCATGATAATGGTAATCACCGTACCCAGTTCTGCCCCGAACGCATTCTTCATGACGTTCGATTGCTCGAGCATTTTTGACACGACGAGCAAAATCGGCAAGATAGGTAGTGACAGCAACAGGTCCACCACGCGCATAAGTATCGTATCTACTATACCGCTGTAGAAACCGGCTAGTGCGCCCACGAGGGAGCCTATTACGACCACTATTGCCGCAGTAACAAGCCCCACAGCCAGCGATATGCGGCCTCCGTGGAACAGCCGGGCAAGGTTGTCGCGGCCGGTCCTGTCAGTACCCAGTGGGTGTACCAGTTGGGTCTGCTCGCCAGACCACATAGCTGGTTTGAAGCCGAAGCTATCCACGAGCATGGGGTTACGCATGTCCGGCATCTGAGCTTCAAAGTCCTGGTCGGAGTAGGAATAGGGCAAGAAGATAGGGACCACAATGCACGCCAGCATGATGGTCGTCAGCGTGACCAGCCCTATCAAACCGAGACGGTGCTTGCGGAACCGTCGCCATGTGGTCCTCAGTTGCCCTACCGGCGCGTCGGCCCGCTTTGGTGCATCTTGTATTTTCGTCGCTACTGCCATCAGCTTATTCCTCCAGGGCGGTTGGTTTCGCCCCTCTTCTTGAGTTCGTCAGGTGTTGAGAAATAGAACCTGCCTATGCCTGCCAACACGCCATACTACATATCGGGCATATCGGGTCGGGCATATCGGGCGTCACAGGCAGGTACCGGGTCGCGCACTAGCTATAGTGGATCCTCGGATCGGCAACTGCGTACAGGACATCGGCCAGGATATTTGAGACGATGATCATTGTAGTGATAATCGCCAGGAAAGTCATTGCCACCGGCAGGTCTACATAGGTGACCGCCGTGAAATAGAGCTGGCCCATGCCGGGGTACGAGAAGATCGTCTCAGTGGCGATGGCGCCTGAGAAGAGGAAGGGTAGTGACAGTGTCACCACAGTAATAACCGGGATCAAGGCGTTACGCAGGGCATGCCGCAAAATCACGGCGCGCTGAGCAAGCCCCTTCGCCCATGCGGTACGGACGTAGTCCTGGCGCAACACTTCAAGCATGGAGGCGCGCACGTACCGAGAGTACTGGGCGATGTTCACGAAGGAAAGTACGGTTATCGGCAACACCAGGTGATATATGCGATTTATCAGGTTATTTTCCTGGTCGATATCGTAGGCGAAGCCGGTGGGGAAGTAGGGCATCCACGACCAACCGTTCTGGTTGAGTTGCTTTGCCAGCACCCCCGCGAAGACGATGAGCATCAAGCCCATCCAGAAAGTAGGCATCGAAAGGCCGAAGAAAGAGAACGTCGTTACCGCGTAGTCCAACCTTGAGTATTGCCGCACCGCCGAGATTATACCTATCGGCAAGGCAATAATAATGGACAGCAGCAGCGAGCTCAGGGTGAGCGCCACCGTGTTTGGTAGTCTGCTCATCACCAGGTCCAGCGACTTGTCGCCCTTTGCCACCTGGATCGAGGTACCGAAGTCGAGAGTGAGCACGCCCGAACCTTTGATCTCAAGGCCCAGGATGTTTACATCGACCCCTTTTGATATGTACCGGGTATTATCGTTGCGATCTAGCTCCTGTGTGTCCATGGGGTCAAACAACCAGCGAAGATAATTGACCGGGTAGGGTGAATCAAGCTTGTACCTCTTGATAACCTCCTGGATCAGTCTCTCGCTGACCGGCCTCCCGCTGGCCGCGCCCTGGGTCCTCATGTCCTGTATCTGGTCGCGTGGACCACCCGGCGTGATAATGAAGATGCTGTAGATCAGAAAGGTTGCTGCAAGGAGCACGATCAAGCCCTGTATTGTTCGTCGCACGATGTAAATCGCCATCCGGTTGCCTCCTGCTTGGGCTAGTTTAAGAACCCACTAGCTGCAAGACCTACTCTCTCCTAAGTCTGCGCTGTGCCTAATGTTGAATGACCACGCCCATGTGCCTCTAGTATGGGCCGGAAGTCAGGTACATTTGCTCCTCTGAATAACTACGGGGCGCCGGGGTGCTCTGCGCCTCCTCCTCGGTCGATTTGCTTTGCTGGTTGCCCTGGTCGGTCCTCTGTGTGCGTTCCGGCTCTCTAGACCTTGGAGGGTGCCGTATATCCGGGTCGGGTTCGTACCAACCGGAGTCCACCGTACCACTTGTCAGGCTAACCGCACTCGAGTCCTGCACCTGCCCTGCCTGGTTACCATTAGAGATGAACTGCAACGGTTTGGTGCTACTGGACAGGTGCTGCACATTTAAGTCCGTGACGACGACCAGCAAGATGAGTGCCATTGCAGCGGGCATCAATCTGCCAGCCATTGCGCCGCTTGCCACATGCCGCAGCTTTCCGTAAAACGCCCGCGTTAGACCGAAGATGGGCTTCACGATGCGAGCATGTGCCCGTGCTATGATCGAGCTTTCTCTCGCCCGGATCTTCCGCATGACTCTTTGGAAGATGCCCGCGGGTGGCGCAACGCGGCCGTACTCGGCCAGCAGCGCTCCCCTGATCTCAAGGTCCAGCAGGATCTCTTCCAGGCTTGTCTCGTCACGTTTACCAACAGGTCGCTTGCCAAACATAAACGGCAACATCTCGCTTTACCTCAAACCTTATGTAACCCCTGTAATGCCGCCTTATGTGTCAAAACCGGGCACCACGACCGTACAACTGCGTACTGCAGGTACCTCTTATCTCTCTCCACTCTTAATAACAATCGATTCTGTTGTCCGGTTCAATCACCTGATCATATAGCATGTGTAATATTTGAAAAAACGGTACGGCCCTCGCTCCAAAGAGGTCGGGCCGTACCGTTACTAAAGGACTAGTTGTCTAGCCCAGACTTATCGCTCGAAGTACCACTGAGTGATGTTCCAGTACTGCGGAGCCTGGCTGTTCGTAACCTTTACGTTCTTCAGCTTCGCGTTGTACATCACGATGTTCGGACGTCCGGCCAGAGGCAGAAGGGCAACGTCTTCCATCAGCGTAACCTGAGCTATTGCAGACTGCTCGGCGATCTCCTTGCGGGTAGCCGATGCGGAGAAGAGCCTGTTGGCCTGGTCTAGCTTGGGGTTGCTGTAGTGGAGTTGGTTCTGACCACCGGCAAGCTCGGGCGTGTTCCACTGCGAGGTGTCGTAGGGATCGAAGTTGCTCAAGCTGCTGGACGAGTAGGCGAACTGAGAAAGCTCAGCCTCACCGGTCGCCTTGGCGCCGTCGTCGTTGAAGAAGCCGCTGTACTGCCTGATGTCAGCGCGGATACCAACTGCTGCAAGCATGGGCTGGATAAGCTGCTGAGTGGTCAGACGAACAGGGTTGTTGGACGTGGTGCCATAGATGAATTCCATCTTCTGGCCCGCAGCGTTCACACGAGCCTGGCCGCCGCAGTTGTCACCACTGGTGCCGGCGGGGCAATTCCAGCCTGCCTTCACGAGCAATGCCACTGCCTTCGCGGTGCTGTACTCGTACACAGGCAACTTGTACTTGGCCGCGATGTCCGGGAACTCCTTGGCGAAGTTCGGGTGCTCCAGAGAAGGCCATGCTGCGGGGGCTACCGGGCTGTTGATGGCACCGGCTGCGCCACGGAAGGCGTTCTGCAGGATAGGCGCCTTGTTGATCGCATGAGCGATAGCCTGTCGTACTTCGACCTGGCCTAGCTGTGCGAAGCCGTCCTTGGCGTCCCGCACGCGGAACTCAAGGCGGTCGAACGAGATAGCCGGTACGGAGTCAACCTTGCCACCGGCGGCGATGAGTTCCTGGACGTTATCGGGCGGCACTACTGTGCCTTCCGACTCGATCAGGTCGATCGCGCCCGACACGTAGTTCTGAACCTGAACGTTCGTAGCTACCTGGCGGTTGATGATCCTCTTCAGTATCGGAGGAGCGGTCAGGTTGTAGTTGGGGTTCGGGACCAACGTCACGATTTCGCCAACCTTGAACTCCTGCACGATGTAGGGGCCATAGCCGGTCGGCTTGCTACCCTCGTCGGACTCCGCGATGGCGTCCACGGGGATGTTCTGCAGCTTGTGCTGCGGGTGAATGCTACCGACGGCGTTGTAGCTGAGGTCGGTAACGGGGCGCTTGTTGTCGATGAAGGTCTTCAGGAAGGCCCAAGTGGTCTCAAGAGACGCAGGGTCTTCGCGCTGGATGCGGGTCTGAACGGCCTTGGCATCGTTGATCGACATGTAGTTGTACACGATGGTGTACTTGTCGGGGTTCTCTACGCTCTGCACCTTGATGTGCAGGGAGACGGACACAGAGTTGGGATCGTCGATACCCAGCTTGTGCGAGAACACCATGTCGTTCGAGGTCAGTTCCTTGCCGTCGGACCACTTGATACCGCGGCGCAGCTTGAACTTGACGGCCAGGTGGCGGTCGTCTCCGGTGCCCACAAAGTAGGCGCCGCCGTTCTCCAGGGTAGGAACGTACCAGGCTGCCAGCGGGAAGTTGTTCTCCGCGTTGTCAGTACCGATTACGTTGTCCTGGAAAGTCACGGCCCAGAGGATGCGCTGGCCCACAACGGTGCTCTCTTCGAGACCGAACAGGGAACCGATCTGGCTGATCTGGGCAGAGCCTGTCACCAGGGTGTCCTTGGCCGAGGTCGTGTTCGCCGGGGGGGCGATCGGGAGATCAGCCGCGGCTACGGGGGTGAGCTTGTACTGCTGCACGCCCAACAGACCGAGTTCTACTTCGTAAGCGGCCTGCGCAGTGCCGGCGCGCTCAGGGTGCAGCTCGAAGCGGTTGCGCTCGAAGTACTGCACTGTGTAGGTCTTGTTGTCTGTCGCGGAGACTTCCTGGAACGGCTCGCTCAAAGGCAGACCGAACTGGGTGAGTCCACCGTACTTGTTCCAGTACTCGAGGAACTTGCCGGAGATGGTGTGGCGGGTCTCAGGGAACCACAACTTGGTGGCGCTGAGGTCAGCCGGCCGGTCGATGCCCACGAACGGAGCATCGGCGCGGTTGCGTACCTGCTTGGTAGCGGGATCAACGCTGCCGCGGCCTTCGCTCAAGGTCGCGCCGAGGCGGCCAAGGAGCACATCGTAGGGGGCCTTGTTCTCAGGGTGGGCCTCGTAGCGGGCGCGCTCGAACCACTGAGTCTCGTAGCTCTTGCCATCTTCAGTGGAAATTTCAGGGCGGCGCGGGGTGATAGGCCAGCCGTTTACATAAACCGAGTTCTGCTCGCTACCCTGGGCGGTCCACACCTCAAGGAATCTACCGGCAACCGGGATATTGTTCGGTCCCAGGTTGCGGGAAGTCTGAGCAGCCGCGTAGGCATGTCCGCCTACTGCCGGTAGGCTAGACAGAAGCATTGCGCCAACTACACCAGTATAAAGCGCTGTCCTGCCGACGCCACGTTTGACGTTATTCATTCTTTCCTCCTATTTGGCGTGAGCCAAATGGTTTCACGGGAAATGCCCAACAAGGAAATGTGCTTTTGCCACTTTGGAAGCTATGGCAATAGCCCTGGGCCAAGAGTCAGCAGTGTGCGGCGCTCAAACTGGGCCCTTTCTCTCTACCACCGACGGTCTTTAGTTCCGTCATGCCTCGACCTAGCTCTGGTCTGGCCGGTGGTCCTTCCCACCTCCCTTCTTTGTGGAGATTTTTCATTCACAGCCATATTCGGTTGTAGATATTCAGTTTTTGGTGCCGAGTAAAGTCTCGACTCTTACGAGCGGTACTACCGGGCACGTTATCTGGAATAGTACCATATCGCCCGGTTAATGGCAAGTGTCCCTCTCTCGTGGCCGGGTGTGCTCCCAACCCCTCCTCGAAATCACTGCCGACTTCTCGCCCGCAAATATATACACAACAAAAAGGGCGAAATGGTTCATTTTACGCGCGAAACCGGCGCGGCAAGCAGCATAAATGACACGTGACGCATAACTCGTAACACGTAACAACAAAGTATCGGACCGCTTATTATGAGTTACGAGTTACGCCCGACAAATCCGCAATTCGAAATTCGAAATTCCAAATCACTTAAAATGCCACTGCCCCACGTTGAAGAACGGCGTGACCTTCCCCGCCGAGGTCTTCCAGTTCGCAAGGCCCGTCCTGTGCACCTCGATGTGCGGCCGTACGTAGAGGGGCACCAGCGCCACTTCGTTCATCAGCTTGACCTGGATGTTAGCGGCCAATTCACCCTGCCTACTTCGCTCCGCCTCCAGCGCAAACTGCCGTAGCTGCGGGTCAAGATCGGCGCTGCTATATCGCCTGTAAGCCACTAACCTGCCCTTGGCGACCTCGTCGGCTTCGACGTTCGGGGTGTACCAGTCGCTGAAGTCCGCGTGGTTACCCAGCACGGAGGCGTAGGCGCACAGGTCGCACGTTTCGCCGTTGCAGTCGGGGCAGGTGCTCGTGACTTTTTTGACCTCCACGCGCATGCCGAGTGCCTCCAGGTCGGCTTCCACCTGCGCGGCCGCGGCCTCCCTCGGGCGGTTCGTGCCCACGACCACGTACTTCAACTCGAGTCGCTCTCCACCCTTGGCACGCACCCCATCCGGCCCCTTCACCCAGCCCGCGCCGTCCAGTATGGCGTTCGCCTTCCCTACGTCGTACGCGTACTGGGGCAGTTTCAGCTTGTCGGCCCACTGTTGCGCTAGCCCCTGGTTTTGCATCGACAGGAAGGAGGCGGGAGGCAGTGGAGTATGCAGCACCGTGCCCTTGCCCCTCAGCGTGTCGTTCACGATCTTCTGGCGGTTGATGCCGGTGATTATCGCTTCGCGCACCGCCTTGTCGCGCAGCACCGGCGAACCCAGGTCAAAGTCAATGCGCTCCCACCGCAGCCCCGGCACGTAATCCACGGTCTGCACCCCGGCCAGTTGTTCCAACCCCTCGGAAGGTGCGGTAAAGCCTTCACCCGTGGCAGCGTCGAGGTCGCCCACCCGCAGCAGCCCTAGCAACTGCGTGGGGTCGCTTATAAAACGGATGATGACGCGCTTGAGAATAGGGGGGTCCGTGAGCGCGTAGTGCTCGTTGGGCACTAGGTCAATCTGTTGGGACGGCACCCACCTTTCTATCCGGTAGGGCCCCGTGCCGATGTGCCCTGCTTGTGCGTAGCTCGAATAGCTGATGGTGTCGAAGGGCACGTTCTGCAACACGTGGCGTGGATGGATGGTGCCCACAGCGTAGTAATTGGGGTGCGTTACCGGCTGTTTCGCGTCTATGTAGGGCTGCAAGAAGGCGTACTGGCGTTTGTCGGCAGCCTTCTGCCACAGGTCGGATGCCTGCTTAAAGCTGAGCCAGTTGTAGATGATCGTGTACTTGTCCGGCTGGTCTACAGTGGCTATCTTTTGCCATATCGTGCGGTCCAGCACCGGAGTATTGGGATCAGTCAGCAGCTTGAACGAGAACACCGCGTCGTGCGACGTTAGCTCCGTCCCGTCCGACCACTTCAGCCCGCGCCTGATCTTGTACTTGGTCACCATGTGCCGGTCGTCACCGATGCCCACGAAGTACGAGCCGCCATTTTCGAGCGTAGGCACGTAATACGCATCCTCCGGGTAGTAGTTGCCGTTGTGGTCCTGCATCACCAGCCCGTCGTCCACCGCGTCGATTACGGCCGAGGCCACATACGAGTCCTGCGCCCAGCCCACGAGGTTCGCAGGCTCCTGGGAGAAGCCCACGAAGGCGACGTCCTTTGTGGTGCCCATGTTCCTGGGTGGGGCGGTAGGGAGTTGTTCTCCGGGCACGGGGGTCAGCCTGTACTGTTGCACGCCTAGCAGCCCCAGTTCCACCTCGTAGGGTGCAGTCTTCTCCGGGTGCAACTCGAAGCGGTTTCGCTGGAAGTACTGTACCGTGTAGGTCTTGCCGTCGGTGGCCGATACTTCCTCGAACTGCTCGCTTAAAGGGAAGCCGAATTGTGCGATTTCCCCATATTTCTTCCAATATTCCAGTATCTTGCCCGATATCGAGTGGCGCGTCTCCTGGAACCAGACCTTCTCCCTGCCGTTGGCATCGGCGGGCTTGTCGATAGGTACAAACGCCTGGTCCGCCGGGTTGCGCACCTTCCGCGTCACGGGGTCAGCCGACCCGCGCCCCTCGGCCAGGTTGGTGCCGAGCAGCCCCAGCAGCACGTCGTACGGGGCCTGGTTACCGGGGTGCGCCTCATATCGCGCCCGCTCGAACCACTGCACCTCATACACCTTGCCGTCGGACAGGGAGATTTCGGCCCGGCGCGGTGTAATCGGCACTCCGTTCACGTAAATGCTGGCCTGTTCGCTCCCTTGTTTATTCCACTCTTCTAAGAACCTGCCGCACACCTCGAACTGCCCTATAGTGCGGCAGTTCTGCTGCGCTGCCACCGCGACGATGCCGCCAGGGGTCACAGTCCCAATCAATAGGCTCATAATAGCCAGCCCGAATAGCACTACCTTACTAGAGCCTTTACTAGAGCCTTTGCGGCTAATCATGTGCAGTTCGCCTTCCCAATCTGATACTCCATTCTTAACTACGTACTTACCCGCAATCTTCTACTTTACAAGTACTATTTAGAAGTTGCTATATTGCGTAAATGGCTCATTAACGATGCACTTGTCACTTTTTTGTGCCTGGGTAGCCCAAATATCTGCATCACTTGATAAACATGGCGTCACCGAAGCTGTAAAATCGGTACCGCTCCCTTATGGCCTCGTCATAAGCCCGCAACACCAACTCGCGACCGGCAAACGCCGACACCAGCATGAGAAGCGTGGTCCGGGGCAGGTGAAAGTTGGTGAGCATCGCATCCACCAGCCCGAAGCGGAACCCAGGCCGTATATACAACCGCGACCAACCGTCTCCCGCCTGCACCCTTTGCGACCCATTTCCCGCCTCAATGCTCTGCGCCTGCGCTACCGTTTCCAGCACCCGCACACTGGTAGTGCCCACGGCTATGACCTTGCCCCTGTTGGCTCGCGTCCGAGTGATTGCTTTCGCTGTCTCCTGGGGAAGCGCATACCATTCACTATGCATCGGGTGCTCCTCTACGTTCCGTTCGTGCACCGGCCTGAACGTGTCCAGGCCTACGTGGAGCACTACCGTGGCGAAGCCGACGCCCCTCCCTTTCAACTCTCCGATCAGGCGTTCAGTGAAGTGGAGGCCCGCCGTGGGTGCCGCCGCCGAGCCTTCGGTGCGCGCGTACACGGTCTGATAGCGAGATGGGTCATCCAGCTTCTCGTGGATGTACGGCGGCAGGGGCATCTGGCCGAGGGCATCCAGCAACGGGCGCGGGGGCCGGTCGAACCTGACGATCCTGCCGCCCAACTCCGCGCGGGCC
Organism: Chloroflexia bacterium; assembly: GCA_036386675.1. Taxonomy (GTDB): domain Bacteria; phylum Chloroflexota; class Chloroflexia; order QHBQ01; family JADMIH01; genus JADMIH01. Next base: position 17,599 of record DASVVE010000040.1, read on the forward strand.
ACCACCGTGGCTTCGAGGTAGGGGCCGTCCTCAGGGTTGCCGAAGCCCAGCCGCGTGCCTTCCATGACCCTGCGTCCGGGGCTGACCAGGGCCTCCCAGGTGGCAGGCTCTCCGCCCTCTTCTTCCGGTTGGGGCGCGGGCCGCAACAGCAGCACCTCCACCTTACCCCCGGTGCCCACCTTGTAGCCGATGAGCCGCGCCGGCAGCACCTTGCTCTCGTTCGCCACCAGCAGGTCGCCCCGGTCCATGTAATCCGCTATCTCGTAGAAGCGCCTGTGCTCTATGCTGCCCGTGCCGCGGTCCAACACAAGCAGCCTGGCATGGTCTCGAGGCTCTACCGGCGTCTGAGCAATTAGCTCCGGCGGCAGCGAATAATCGAACTCCTCTATACGCATACTGCCATTATAGCCTCAAACGCTATCACAAGCCCCGCACCGCCAGGAGCTTTTCCACATGATAGACGATGGACGATGGACGATGGACGATGGTAGGAGACGAAAACGCAAAGAGGCAAAGAGCGCAAAGGACGCGCAGAGAGGATGATGGTTTGGATGTGTGGCTGATACTCAGTCCTCAGTCCTCAGTCCTCAGCCCTCATTAATCCTACCGTCTATCGTCTATTGTCCATCGTCCCGCCCGTCTGGTTCAAATCTTGCTAAAACAAACAAGTTGGCAGTGATACGGCCGCTACGGCGCGACCTTGCGTATCCGGCAGTAGGAGCACGGCATTCCGCTCAGATGGTCAACAGTCATAACACATCTCATCAATTTAGAAGCCCGGACGCCACGCCCGCCAGCAGCGGACCTGGCTCGCCTGGGGATCCTGTGAAGGACAGAGGCTCCGGTTGGGTGCGTCTAATGTCTCGGCTTTCCGACTACCTGAACCATTCGGCAGCCCTGGATGCCATCTGTGAAGCGGTAATTGAAGACGCGGGTGCCTGGTTCGAGGCTGACTCTGCCTCGGTCTTCCTTGTGTCCGACAGCCGGCACCTACAGTACGTTGCGGGGTTCGGCCTGTCCGCGCAGTTCGTTTCTAGGGTCGAGCAGACCACGGGTGAAGAGGCCTCTTCCTACTTCCTGTCGAGCGCCAATACTCCGCTCATGCTCTCCGATCTGCGTGCGGAGCCGCCGCGATCCCCCCAGCAGGAACTTCTACGGGAAGAGGGCTTCTGCGCGCTCGCCTCTCTCCCCCTGGTCAACAGGGGCAAGCTCCTGGGTTTTATGACGCTCTACTATGAGGACGCACGCCCATTTTCCGAGGAGCGTGACGGGCTGGAGATGGTAGCCAACATGCTGGCTCTCGCGGTCGCCAACACCCGGTTTACGGAGGCCAAGCAGGGGGAGGACCGCGCACGCGACCGCTTCCTGAGCGCCCTGAGTCACGAATTGCGCACCCCTCTCACCTCGATCATGGGCTTCACCCAGGTCATCCGCAAGCGCCTGGCGAACACCCCCAACGCCGATCCGCGCCTGGCGGACCAGCTTGAAGTGCTCTGGACCCAGGCCCAGCGCCTCAATCGTCTGATCGACACTTTCGTTGACCTTTCGCACATAGAGCGTGGCGAGTTCGAGATCAACCAGGGCAAGGTGGAACTGACGGCCATTCTGCGGGCGGCGGTGAAGCAGGCGGTGGGGCAGGCCCGCACCAACCAGCCGGTGGAGACCCGTTTCTCCGAAGACTACATCTGGGTGCACGGCGATGGCAAGCGGCTGGAGCAGATATTCACCCACGTTATCTCGAACGGCCTGAAATACTCCCCGCCCGACAAACCTGTTGAAGTGAACGCCCGCATCGAGCAGCAGGACAGTCGCGTAATTATAGACGTGGTAGACTGCGGCCCCGGCATCCCCCAGCACCTGCGGAAAGATCTCTTCCAACGCAGCAACCCCGGCGACGCTCAACGCTCCGGCGGTCTAGGTGTGGGCCTCTTCCTCGCCCGCACCGTCGTAGAGGCCCACGGCGGCCACATAGGCCTCCAAAGCTCCCCCACCGAAGGCACCACGGTGACGATTGTCTTGCCGGTCTGAGGCGGGGTTCTGAAACGTGAAACGTGATGCGGCTAGGGACAGCGGGTGCTCTAGGCGTAGCTAGATCGTCAGGAGATGCCCGTCGAATAAATTCGAGGGCTGCACAAAGGCAAAGTCCGCCAGGCGGCGGACTATTTTAGCACCATTTTCATCGCAATAGGAATTCTATAGAACAAGGCCAGTCCCCGCAGGCGCACTTCGCAAAATGTAGCCCTCGAATTTGTTCGACGGGCATCTTCTTCGCACAACCTTCCTTCTTCAACTCCACCCACCGGGTATCTGATCGCACCTTATAACCAACGTCAATACCAACCGTCGCCAGCCAATGTCCCCGCAACTCACGCGACCTGCTGCATAAGCCGCATCACGTTTCACGTTTCACGTTTCAGAAACTCCCTCAGCGGTTGTGGAACAGCAACCTGAACACCCACAGCGATAGGCTCTGCCACACCAACACCGCCACCAGCACCCACACCAACGCCGCATAGACGCGTGACACTACGCGCCGGCCTAACAGCGTTAGCAGCCACACACCCGCGACCATGCACAGCACCGGCATTGCGTACCAGAACTGCTTCAACACCTGGTCGATGTAAAAATCCGCGAGCGTAATCAGCGGCACCACCAGCAGCCACGCCCCGGTCCACACCCGCTGCCAGGGCAGGGCTGGGGCTATCGTCCCGCCGTATCTCGCCACGAACGCGTATACCTCGCTGGGACGGCTCGCGCTCCTCGCCTGGCGCTGCCCGCGTTCCCGCCCCAGGAACACCCACAGCGTGCCCGCGAACCCAAGCACGAGCACCAGCCACAGGTTGTACGCATAAAATGGTGTAGCTAGAGCGCCGTTCACGAAGTCCCAGAAGGTCGGGCGCAAGGTGGTGAGGCTGCCCTGCGTCTCGGCTGCCTGACTGAACGTCGGTAGCGTCTCGTTCAGGATGCGGCCAACGTGCTGCCCGTAGTAGACCAGCAACGCCAGCCCAGCCGCGGCTACCCCCGAAAGGAGCAGCGCCGTCCACCGCATGCGCTCGCGTCCACCGAACAACCAGCCCAGCACCACAAGCGCGCCCACGAACAGCCCCGTATAGGCCGCCGACACTGTGTACGCCAGCAGGGACAGCGCGAGCAGCAACGTAGATACCATCCACACCACGGGCCTGGTGAACCGCTCCCAGAACAGCGCCGTGAACCCCACCCAGGCAGACACGAGCCAGAGCGCAGTTTGCGTCGGCCAGTTCCCCCATTGCTGCAACAGGAACATCGCGGGCACGACTGAGTACACACCCGCCGTTGCCACCGCCACTCGCGCCGCGTGCTCGCCACCTTCCTTGCGCCGCGCGCGCCCCAATGCCAGGCCGATCACGAAGACCAGCGCCACCTTTAGCGACTCCAGTATCGACATGGCTACCGGCACCGTGGTTGTCATAGGCAGCGGCAGCCAGGCCAGGGGCGTACCCACCACGTAGAAGAAGGGCGAGTAGGGGATGAAGGCGCGGGCCGAACCCCATTCGTCCTTCGGCATCACCGAGAACGCCAGGCTCTCCCCGAAATACTGCTCGAACGACCTGCCGTGGAAGAACACCTCGTTCATGTAGGTGATGTATTTCACGTGGAACGGTGCGTCAATCACGAACGAGTGGGGGTAGAGCAGCCCGCCCACCTTCAGCACCACCGATAGCATTACCAGCCCGCGCAACCCTGCCCAGGCCCACTCAGGCACCCTCTGCGCGCCGCGCCACCCCGCCGCCCCCACCAGCGACCTCACCGCCCCTTCCGCGACCGCGGCCACAATCAGTGCAATAAGCAGCGTAATCACCAGCCTGTCGGTGAAGATCGTCAGCAGTAGCCGTTGCACCGCCATAACCCCCGCGCACGCCGCCAGGAACAGCCCGGATAGCAGCCCTGCGCCCCTCGGCGTGAGCCACACCGCCCGCAGCAATAGGTACAGCAACGCCGCCGACAGCAATAGCCCCAGCAACTGCGTCAGCGACGGAATTACCAGACCCACAGGGCGATCTACTCGCGCGAAATCGGCCAGGAAGCCAAGCTCCCGGCGGTCTGTGCCCTGCTTGAAGGTGGGAGAAGTGAAGTCGAGGCGCACATCGCCGGACAGGTCCACCCAGGCCGGGTCCACGTTGACGGTGTAGGCCGTGCTGTTCGGCGTCAACTTGAGCAGCGGGACCTCGTGACCATTGACGTGCACGGCTACTTCACTGGGGTTAGCCGCACCTGTGAGTTGTAGCTGCACGGCCAGGGGGGAGAGTGGTTTCCCTATGCCCTGGAACACAATGGCACTACTGGCCTTGCTCCAGCGATAAGTGGCCTGCTCGTTGCGCTCCGGATCGTGGAACCCCACCATGTGCTGCGTGTCGAACTGGCTTCCAACGTCCACCAGCAATGCGCGAGGACTCTGGTATGCCAGCACAATCATCACCAGCCCCACAGCCAACGCCGTCCACAACGCCCGCTCGCGGACCACCCCCAGCACGAAGCTGCCCCACTTGGACCACAGCCTCCGGGGCCGCTTCTCAGCTATGTCTAATGCCAATCTCATCAGCCGCTAATATCTCTCCTCGTGCCAAGTCCCTGAACACTAGTAGACATAATCACAGTCCAGGGAATCGCTACAGGTACCATGCCTGGCGCTCCGGTGCTCCTGTCTCGCTGCCACTTTCGCAGCACCCAGGTCTCACCTTTGCCATTCTGAACGTAGTGAAGAATCAGCCGCCCATTCTTGATAGTTGCTACTACAGCACCCAAAGGTGGTCCTTGTCATTCTGAGTGCACCACCAACAAAGTTATTAGCAGAAAGGGGCAGTGCCCGAAGGGGCACTTTGTACGGCTAACCTGCGGTTTCAACCGCCCGGCTGAGCGCAGCGACGGATCTCGTCCCTCACCACCCAAATATCGCCTTTCTCATGCGGCATTCTCACTCAGGAAAAGGGTCACATCTGCATAGAGAACGAGATTCTTCGCTACGCTCAGAATGACAGGGTGGGAGATGGTCCTGTAACCCCAACATAGCGACTGAGTGTGGAGCACGCCGTGCTACCTCTAACAGCACTCCAACGCCGCTGTCACCCTTTACCCCCGCCTGCTCAACTCCCCACAGAGTCGTTCCCAGGCCGCATCCACCTGCCTGCACGTCTCCTCTAATGACCCCGAATTATCTATCACCACGTCCGCTCGCGCTACCTTCTCCTCCTGTGGCGACTGTGCGTCAATCCGCATGATTGCCTCGTCCCTTGGGTAGCCCCTGGTCCGCACCAGTCGCTCTATCTGCTGCTCCCGAGTGCACGTTACCACCCACACCGTATTGGACCGCGCAGCCCACCCCGACTCGAACAGCTTGATTGCGTCCACGACCACCACCCGCTCTTGTGCCGTGCGTATCTCCTCCTCGATCATGTGCCGCACAATCGGGTGCTCTATCTCCTCCAGCCGTTTCAGCCTCGCCGGGTCCGAGAACACGATCCTGCCCAGCGCCCGCCGATCTATCTCCCCATCCTGGCCCACTATGTCCCGGCCAAACTCCTCCACCACCGGCTCGAACGCCGCCCCTCCCCGCCTCAGTATAACGTGGATAAGAGCGTCCGCGTCAATCGTATGCGCCCCTAACTCCCGCAGCCGCCGCACCACGGTGCTCTTCCCGCAAGCGATATTGCCGGTCAGGCCTATCTGGAACTTCTTCATTTCGAATTTCGAGTTTCGAATTGCGAATTTTGCAGGAGTTCAACAAATTCGCAATTCGAAATTCCAATTTCCAAATTCAAACAGTCGTCTCTTCCTCCACCCGCTGCCACTCGGCATATGCTGCTTCCAGCGCTTCCTCAAGTTCCGTGTAGCGGGTGCCCAGCTTGACTATGGCTTCCAGGTCGCGCTTCTCCGTGGCGGCGGTCAGGTCGTCCGACACTTTGTTGAGGGTCTCTTCAAGCTCCGAGATGCGGACCTCGGCTGCCTGCTTGCGCTTCTGAAGCTTCGACCGCTCACGTTCCTGCGCCCGCTCTTGGCGTTGTACTGTCTTGCTCCCTTCGCGGGTGTCCCTTGCCTGGGGTTGGGGTGCGCCGTTGTTCGAGACGGCCTGCTTGTTGCCGTTGCTCTCCGGTTGCGCCGCCAGGATGCCAAGCTCTTCTCGCCGGGCCTTCTCCGCCACGAACTCCGAGTAGTTGCCGTCGTAGCTCGACATGGTGCCCACATCCAGCAGCCACACCTGAGTCGCAAGATCGTCTATGAAGGCGCGGTCGTGCGACACGAACAGTATCGTGCCGTCGTAGCCGCCCAGCACGTCAGTCAGCGCCTCCTGCGCGTCGAGGTCGAGATGGTTGGTAGGCTCGTCCAGGATGAGGAAGTTGGCGTCGGTCAGCATCAGCTTGGTCAGCGCGACCCGGCTACGCTCCCCACCGCTCAGGTCCGCGACCTTCTTTTCCAGGTTATCGCCTGCAAAGAGCATCAGCGCCAGCACTTCCCGCGCGTGCTGCTCGGTCATGTTACGCACCGAACGTACTTCATCCATGACCGTGTTCGACCCGTTCAGCCCCTCGTGCGTCTGCGAATAGTAGCCGAACCGCACGTTATGGCCCAGTTCGAGGTGCCCGCGCAATGGCTGCAACGCCCCCATGATCGTCTTCAGCAGGGTAGTCTTGCCCGCGCCGTTCGGACCGATGAGCGCCACCCGCTCTCCCCGCTCTATCTCAAGGTCGGGACAGTGCGCTATGACGATTGGCTCTCCCTTACCATCGCGTGGCGGGTAGCCAATCTCCAGGTCCTCGGCCTCGAACACGCTACGCCCCGACCGGACGTGCGCCCGCAACGAGAGCCGCAACTGCCCCTTTTCGGTGGGCCGCTCCAGCTTCTCCATGCGGAAAAGGCGCTTCTGGCGTCCCATCGCCTGGCGGGTTTTCTGGCTGTTCTTGTAACGGCGGATGAACTCCTCCGTCTTCTTGATGACCTCCTGCTGCGCCTCGTACTGCGCCATGAGCAGTTCGTACCGCTCGGCCTTCAACTCCAGGTACTTGTCATAGGGCGCGGGGTAGTCCTGCAAGCGGCTGAACGCCTCCATCTCCCACGCCTCCCGCGCCGTCCCACTCTTGGACCGGAATAGCCCCTGCTCGTGCTTGGTGAACTCCATGTCGAGCGTGCGGTTGGTCACCTTGTTGAGGAAGCGCCTGTCGTGGGCAATCGCCAGCAGCGTGCCCTTCCAATTCAGCAGGAAGTTCTCAAGCCACTCGATGGCCGCGATATCCAGGTGGTTGGTCGGCTCGTCCAGCAGCAGCACGTCGGGGTTCGAGAGTAGCGCGCGAGCCAACGCCGCACGGGTGCGCTGCCCGCCGCTCATTGTGTTGAGGGGCTGCGTATACTGCCCCGGTTTGAAGCCCAGGCCCTGCAACACCTCCTCGATCCGGTGCTCCAGGTCGTAGCCGCCCGCCATCTCGAACCTGTGCGTCACCTGTTCGTACTCGGCCATGAGCGTGTTCCAGTCACCGCCCGAGGTGCCCGACATCCGCGACTCAAGCTCCCGCAACTGCTCCTGCATGGCGCGAACCGGCCCGCTGGCATCCATCATCGAGTTGTACAGCGTCTCGTCGGGCGAGAACGACAGGTCCGCCTCCGAAGCGAAGGACGAAGCCGCCTCCTGTGGCAGGTAGACCAGCTTTACCCCCTTCGCCTTGACTACAGCCCCGGTGCTGGGCTTCTCGTGCCCCGCGATCACCTTCAACAGGGTAGACTTCCCCACCCCGTTCGGCCCCACGAGCGCCACCCGCTCTCCCGCGTTCAGGGTAAAGCTAACGTCCTCGAATATGGGGTAAATGTTATACGATTTTGACAGACCGTAAACGGTCAATACCGAAGTAGCCATGCTGAATGATCCATCTATCTATATTGTAGAGTGCTCGCCGTGACATTCCCGGCAATTATAGCAGCCGCCCGACCGCCTGGGCAACCTTCTATGGTCGTACCCAGGCAGCTTTGAAGTCGTAGAGCTATGCTAGAATCTCTTCATCTGCACCGCAGAAACTTCGCAACCGACGAATTATGCCCGTTTATATTGTGCGCGAGCAGCCACAACTCACTTGCGGATGCCGCTACCAACTCCTCACTATTGGGGTACTCCTTTGCAGGCGGACCGGGCACAGTCTGCCAGCTACTGCCGTTCCAGTGCTGCACATGGGAAGTTGTTCTACCGGACTTCGCTACCCCAACAGCCCAAACGTCATTGCTTGACACTAGCGTGACGTCCAGAAGTGAGCCTGGTATCTCCTCCTGGCCCTCCACCTCATGTGTCGTCCAGCGCGTCCCATCCCAGTGCTGCGTAAGATGCTGCGGCGTGTCCGAAGCGCTGTCGTAGCAGGAACCTACCGCCCAGATATCGTTGGCACCCGAGGCTGCTAGGGAATTCAATTCATACCCTCCAGAGCACGATACAGGTGCAGGCACCGTCTGCCAGCTAGCGCCATCCCAGTGGAGAATCAATGGTCCCGGTGCGTTTACCTCGTTGTAACGTCCTACCGCCCACACATCATCCTTGGACAGTGCCAGCACGTCATTCAAAGTAGCCCTGGTATCGTCCAGTGGCAAGGTTGTCGTCTGCCAGGTGGCCCCGTCCCAGTGTATGACCAGGGGGTACTCCTGCATTGGCTGCATATGATTCTGCCACCCTACAGCCCATACATCGTCCCCTGAGATTCCGTGTACCGACCAGAGGGCACCCAACACATCCGGGGTAGGAGTTAGGCTCCAGTTCCAGCCGTCCCAGTGCATGGCTATTAGACCGGGACCGGGCGCAAGAGCATGCCCTACCGCCCAGCCGTCAGTGTCGCTAATGAAGTGTGCCCCGGCCAGGTAAGCGCTCTCCTTGACGGCATCTGGAAGTCCTATCATGCGCCAGCGATTGTTTCCCCAGCGTGCCACTGCCAGCTGGCCCTCGCTAGCGAGGATAGAGGTGGAACCCAGTGCCCAAAGGCTACCGGAGGGCGAGGCAGCTATGCCCGACAGCTTAAACTCCGACAGTGCGCCAGGAAACGGCAGGGGCTTCATCTCCCAGGTGCCGCAGACCGGGGAGGAAATTGCCAGTGTTGGACCTGACGGCGAAAAGAACGAAAGTATGCCCAATCGTCCGCTGACTGCATCGAAGAGCGCGGCCGCAATAACGGCCAATAGCACAGCTATTATTATTCGAAGTCTGCTCCGGTTATGTCCCCTCGCTCGTCCTGCCTGGTCGCTCACAGCAGCCACCCCATGACGCACCCCCATTGGGATTCCCTCAATTTCGGCTCCACCTACATCGCTAAGATAAACGCACTTCTCCCTTCATGGTTGTAGCTCGACCTAGCGGACCACCACTAGGCTGTACTACCTGCACGCTTAACAACAGATTACTAACCAAAGGCACGTCTCTTGCCTCTGCATCTTCATCAGCAGAGGAGAAGCACCACGCATGGTAGCCCGCCTGAGAAACTTCTGGAATGCCATCCAGGGCAGCCTATGGTTCCTGCCATCTACCGTTGTGGTGGGCTGCGTTGCGCTGGCCTTCATCATGGTGTGGCTCGACCACTCGGTGCGCGAAGTGGTCGTCAGTCTCCCGCTGTTGTTCCAGGCCGGGCCGGAGGCCGCACGCGACACGCTCTCCACCATTTCTACTTCCATGCTCACCGTGGCTTCTGTGGCCTTTTCCTTTACTATTGTCGTCTTCTCGTTTGCCTCCTCGCAGTACGGCTCTCGCACGCTCCATAACTTCATGGACGACAACGTGAACCAGACGGTACTCGGCACTCTGCTCGGCACCTTCGTATACTGCCAGCTTGTGCTACGCACCATACGGCTGGAGGAAAACTCCTTCGTGCCCTCCATCTCGGTGAACTTTGCCTTGCTCCT
>DASVVE010000041.1:0-89148 GCA_036386675.1 Chloroflexia bacterium
CGGCCTTGACCGAAACACGGCCAGTAACGCGCTGTTGACTCAATTCCGCCTCCGAAATAGGCGTTCCCATGATAGCCTGGGTAGCGATACGAGCGAGCGGCAGGCCGGTAGCTTTGCTGGCGAAGGGCACCGTACGCGAGGCCCGAGTGTTCACCTCAAGCAAGTAGACCGTGCCGTCCTTCACTGCGTACTGCACATTCATCAAGCCAATCACATTCAGGTGCCGCGCCAGCGAACGCGTATAGCTTTCCACCTGGCTGATTACGTCAGCGGAAAGCGACTGTGAAGGGTACACACACGTGCTGTCGCCCGAATGTATACCCGCGCGCTCCAACTGCTCCATGACCACGGTAAAGACATTACGACCGTCCGACACAGCATCAACGTCTATCTCGGTGGCGTCCTGCAAGAATTGGTCTACCAGCACCGGGTGTTTGCGTAACTGCTCGCCTAGACCCTGGAGGTAGGCTTGAAGGTCCGCCTCGTTGTGTATGACGCGCATGCCACGCCCGCCAAGCACGTATGAAGGGCGCACCAGCACCGGGAAGCCAATCTCTGGTGCGAAACTGGCAAGCTCCGTGTGGCTGTGGGCGATAGCCCACCTGGGTGCCGGGATGCCCAATTGCTCGCACAGGCGCGCCATCTTGTCCCGGTCCTCGGCTATGCTGATCGACTCGGGTGATGTGCCGAGGATTTTGACTCCGACAGCCACCAGGGGGTTTATCAAGTTGAGCGCCGTCTGCCCTCCGAACTGGGCAATTACACCTAACAACCCTTCCTGCTCGTGCTCCACCACGTTCAACACCTCTTCCACCGTAAGCGGCTCGAAGTAGAGGCGGTCGCTCAGGTGAAAGTCGGTGCTCACGGTCTCAGGGTTGTTGTTGATGACGATAGCCTTGATGCCAGCCGCACGCAACGCCTCCACCGCGTGCACGGAGGAATAATCAAACTCGATGCCCTGCCCGATGCGAATAGGTCCACTCCCCAGCACTATCACCTTAGGCCCGGCCAACGGCTCCGCTTCGTCCTCCTGCTCGTAGGTGGAGTAGAAATAGGGCGTTGTGGCCGCGAACTCCCCGGCGCAGGTATCCACCATCTTATAAGTGGGCCGTATACCCAGGCTCCGCGCGTGACGCCTCAAGTCCAGGCTCTTTTGCAGGCGCTCCTGTTCGCTGCCGTGAACGCTCCCCTCAAGTTCCAGCAGATGGTCGTCAGAGAAGCCCATGCGCTTGGCCTGCGTCAAGATGGCGTCTGTGGGGCAGTCCCTGTAACGCTGCTCCATCTCGTAAATGGCAGCCAGGCGCGTGATGAACCAGGGGTGGATGTGAGACAGGTTGGCTATACGCTCTATGCTCCAGCCCCGCGCTATGCCGTTGTAGATCGCGACGGGCCGCTCCGGGGTGGCATGTGCCAGGCAGTCCGCAATCTTCTCCTCGGTCCAGGCTGCGCTTACTTTCAGCCAGGCCGAGCCAACGTCGAGGCTACGCAACGCCTTTAGGAAGGCCTGCTCGAACGTCCTACCTATCGACATGACCTCGCCGGTGCTTTTCATCGTCATGCCAAGTCGCCGGTCCACGTTGCGGAACTTGTCGAACGGCCAGCGGGGTAGCTTCACCACCACGTAGTCGAGGGCGGGTTCGGCACAGGCGCTCGCCCCGGTGATCTCATTCCTCAGTTCAGCTAGAGTGTAGCCAAGCGCGATTTTGGCGGCCACGCGCGCTATAGGGTAGCCTGTGGCCTTGGAAGCGAGGGCCGAGGAGCGGGACAGGCGTGGGTTGACCTCGATGATAGCGAACTCGCCTGTCTGCTGGTTGAGGGCGAACTGGCAGTTGCAGCCGCCCACCACGCCCAGCGACCGTACGATCTCCAACGAGGCTGTGCGCAACCGCTGGTAGTCTTCGTCCGAAAGCGTCTGGCTTGGCGCGACCACTATCGACTCGCCCGTGTGGATGCCCATCGGGTCCATGTTCTCCATGTTGCACACGATGATGGCGTTATCGTCGGCATCCCTGAGCACTTCATATTCGATCTCGGCCCAGCCGGTAACGCTGCGCTCCAGCAGCACCGAGCTGACCGGACTGTCGCGCAGACCCGCGGTTACCAGTTCTTCCAGTTCTGTCTCGTCCCTGACATGGCCCGAACCTGTGCCGCCAAGGCAAAATGCCGCCCGCACGACGAGCGGGAAGCCTCGCCGTGCCGCGAAGTCCCGCGCCTGCCATAGGTCCGACACGGAGACGTGGGCCAGCACGGGCTGCCCGGTCGCCATCATAAGGTCAGCGAACATCTGCCGGTCCTCGGCGGTGCGAATGGTAGCGGTCGAGGTGCCCAGCGTACGCACCCGAAACTCCGCGAGTACGCCCGCCCGCTCCAGGTCCACTGCCAGGTTGAGAGCCGTCTGCCCGCCCATCGTGGCGATTAGGCCATCCGGACGTTCCTTCTCTATGATGTCGCGCAGGCTCTCCACGGTAAGCGGCTCGATGTACACGCGATCGGCGGTATCGGGGTCTGTCTGTATCGTGGCCGGGTTGGAGTTGACCAGCACCACCTCCACACCTTCCTCGCGCACGGCGATGCACGCCTGGGTGCCCGCGTAGTCGAACTCGGCCGCCTGCCCTATCACAATCGGCCCGGAGCCTATCACCAGCACTTTGCGGATAGAGGGGTCTTTAGGCATGCGCTACCTCCCGCGATTGCAGGAACCTGTCGAACAACTGCCGGGTATCGGCGGGGCCGGGGTGCGCTTCGGGGTGCCACTGCACTCCCCACACGGGGCGCGAAACGTGAGCTATGCCTTCGATGCTGCCGTCGTTCAGGTTGGTGTGCGTGACCACGTACTCTGACGGTATCGAGCCGGGTTCGACCATGTAGCCGTGGTTCTGGGTGGTGATCGAAACGCGCCCGGTAGACACCTCAAGCACCGGCTGGTTGATGCCCCGGTGCCCAAAACGCATCTTTGAGGTCCGCCCGCCCGCAGCCAGGGCAAGCAACTGGTGGCCCAGGCAGATGCCGAAAATAGGTATGGTGCTGTTAGCCAGCAGCCCACGCACGGTGCTTACCGCATAGTCCAGCCGCGAAGGGTCCCCCGGCCCGTTCGACAGGAGCACACCATCGGGTTGCAGCGACAGGATTTCCTCGGCGGTGGTAGTTGCGGGCATTCGCCACACGCCCGCCCCACCTTCCAGCAGATAATTAAGGATGGCCTGTTTAGCCCCGTAGTCGACCAGCACGACGCGGGGTCCATCAGGTTTGGAGGGTGCGTGCCACACTGTCTGAGGGGTGGTGCACTCGACTACAAAATCCACGCTGTCGTAATCGAGCGAGGCAGCCAGGCTTCGCAATTCCTCCACGGCGGGCAGTTGCGCTTCCGGTGCCACCGCCAACGCCGCTGGTATCACTCCATGCATGCGGACCTTTCGCGTGAGCATGCGTGTGTCAACACCGTGCAGTGCGGGCACAGCATGAGCGCCGAGCATCTCATCCAGGTGGTTGCTGCTGGACCTGTGCCCGCTGCTCGCCATCAGTTCGTGCGTGATAAGGGCTTGTGGGTGTATATGCCGGCTCTGGTTACTCGCTTCCCCCACGCCGTAGTTGCCCACAAGAGGGTAGGTGAAGATTAGGATCTGGCCGGCGTAAGATGGGTCGGTAAGGGCCTCCTGGTAGCCGACCATGCCCGTCTGGAACACCAACTCACCCACCACCAGCCCCGGCGCACCTCCACCCAGGCCGCGCACCACGGTACCATCTGACATCACCAGCAGCCCCAACAGCTTGTCACTCATGCCGCTCTATACCTCCAACGGGCACCTGCGCCGGCTGTGTCTCGACGTTGAGCGCTTCTATTTGCTCGGTAGAGTTGCGCGTTGCCGCCTCAACCCGCATGCCGCGTTCGTCTATCCACATGTAACGACGTGCCCGCGCTTCTTCGCGCTCGCCCGTCACGCGCTTCACTTTCTCGTAGCGCCGCGTCCCGGTGCGGGAGCGGCTAGCGAGTACCTTCCGCATGTAGAGCATCCGGGTGAGCCTCACAGGGTCGTTGCGGCTCCGGGTGACGTGCATGCGACTACCAGCCTCGACGCAGATTGTAGCTATAACTGCCCCTTGGAGGCTTAGTTGTGCACGCCTGGGGAAGTCAATGTGGAAGGATTCGGCGCTTGTTCCATGTTGTTTGCCTTCCGGGTCTGGCATTTCGGCATCCAAACATCGAAGGGGGGAGGGGCAGCCGGGGGCCATTCCACCACGGCGCGCTGAAGGCACTGAACGTATATGTCCTCCCGTCCAGTCAACGTACTTCTTGAAATTCATCGGAGATCGAATAGCGATTTCGGGCGGGTCCGCCAAAAGACGGCGTTGCCTGGGGTCAAACAACAGGCGCAAACCTGCCCAGGCCGGATAGACAGTACCATGTCTGGCCCGTACCGTCCCGGCTCTACCTTTTTTGTCCGGCGGTCCAGGGGTGCACTGACGGAGTTGCTATCTATCGAGTCTCGCGGCCCCTCACCTGCTCAACGAGTTCCCGAATGGCATCAGCAACCACTTGCGGCTGGTCGATCTGTATGAAGTGCCCACTGTTTTCTACAGCAACGAACTTGCTATTCGATGACAGCCGGGCGAGGTCTCTCTGCAGTTCGTGCCACATGTTGTGCATATACGTTCCAAACCGAGGGTCCGGAATCCGCATACGGAACTCGCTAGCCGCCAGCACAATCATCGGCAGGTCACCGAGCGAAGTGACAGCACGCGCCTGCTCGTGGCTCGTTAGTTGATCGAAGCCTTCAGGGTTCAAGGCCGGGTCTTTGTAATCCTGAGTAAACGACTTCCTGAAGGCCTTGAACTCCTCGGGGTCCTCTGGTCTCTCCGGCGGCAGCGCCTGCTCGACCCGCGTAAACTGGTCCTGGTGCATGGAATCTACCAGCACGAGACCCACTACCTCGTCAGGATATTTGTGGGCGAATATACGCGCATTGAAGCCGCCGAGCGAGTTGCCGGCCAGTATGTAGGGGCCTGGCACCTGCGCGTTGGTGAGAAGCGCATGCAGGTCGGCCACCATATCATCGCTCGTGCGAGGCTTGGTAGCCGGGTCGCTCGTCCCCCTGCCGGCCCGGTCGAAGGCACACACACGCGTGAACCCGGCAACAGCCTGCTGTACCCTGGCCCAACTGCCACTCTCCGTCCCCATGCCATGCTCCAGTATCACCGTCGGACTACCTTCACCCATGCACCTGATAAAGAGGCGGCGTCCACCAATATCTACGAGCATTTCCTCAGCGGATGCGTCTGTCGCGGGTTCGTCGTAGTCTGCCTTGTTCGTGGAAATAGTCATACCCGTATCTGCCTAACCGCTTTCGCGTTGTGACCTGGCCGCCCAAGAACATAGCCGAGACCACGGGTTGATACTACTCGAAAATCAGGAGGACCGCAGTGCTACCTCCAATTGGAGGCAGGATGCGACTGTAGGGAGTAGCAAGGGGCTCGTAGATGCCTTAGAGTGGACAGGCTGCTGAAAATTGCTCAAACAGGCGGAGGGAGGGTCGCCGTTGCCTGGCTGTACCCAGGCGTAACTGTGGGGTACTGTGTAGTCGGTAAGTATTCAGAGGATGCCGGACTGTGTGGGCGGAGTATAGCCCATGCACCGGGTGCTGTCAATGGCTAAATAGGACCACACATGGCCCTACAGGTACATGGTAAGGCTTGACCTCTACTCTTGAAAAGTAAGGCGTTGACTCTGAGAGGGCGCCGATCACGCATCTTGCTCCGAGCTGCATGATTTGCGCACCTGCTCATCAGTGTTCCCTGAAAGGAACCTTTTTTGACAGACCAATCCGATACTGATGACGCAGTAATACTTTTCGGGATTGTGACTTGTATCTACTATAATTTGCCGCCGGTTAGTTGGCTCTGTTCAGATTTTGGTGAGGAAGCCCATTATCTTTATCCTCTTAGACCCTTCCAGCCCCTCTAACCTGACAGGATAAGGTGGACAGGGTCACCCAGGCGAATCGTGCCGCGCTGTACCACGCAGCCGTACACGCCCATAATGTTGTTTTGCTTCTGGGCAATATTTCTCAGGATGCGTGGGTCTTGTTCTGCCGTATCCGGGTGCAGGTTGGGCATCATGCAGCGATGGTCGCTGTTTGTCACAGCCACTATTGCGGCGCTCTCGCCCTTCCCGATCATGATGCGGCTGCCGACCCAGCTTTGTTCATCAGGCTGTTCGCCGGCATGCGTGTTGATGACGAGATTCTCTCTAAAGCGGCGCGGCTCGATCTCCTCGCCCACCAGGTCTGATAGCTTCTTGAGTGCATGGGTGGTTACAAGGGAGATATGTGTTACATCGAACGCGCTCTTCAAGTGGACAGGGTAAATAGGCTGGTTGCGCTCCCTTTCGGTAAGCTGCTCCTTTAGCTCCGCAAGCAACTCCTCACTGAAGATATCGAATTCCTCGCCGCCCGGAGTTGTCACCAGAACACCGGACCTATCCGGGTTTGAGGGATCAGCAAGCCTGGCTGAGTACAACATCATGCGGGGAATCTCGCGCGCGGTCAGCCACGGGAAATGGGTGCGCTTGTGTCCCTGTATAAAGGCGAACCTCCTATCCCCCGCTATCCCCTCTAGTGTGACATTCGCCTCGGTGAGCGCTTCCGCACGCATTGACTTAACAGGATACCTGCTTAGCTGCTCAACTACGCCAACCTGGATCACTCTTTGCCCGTCAACAACACCTGCCATGTAACCACACCCCTTCCTCTTGTGATGCGCAGTATGCACAGGCACAAACCGTCACTGTGTCACGCTTGCGCATAAAGCAACTCCTGCACGTAATCGTAGCACGGGTGAATTCGCCAGTCAATCGTGAACAAGAGGAAGATTCGGGTCAACACTGGCAACATAGACACTGGGTATGAGCAATTGACGGCGAGACACTTTTTGTCTCAAATGTGCGTGAATCGAACTCCTCAGCATCAAAAAGCTCCACATTTTGTGGGGCTTTCTGGCGGAAGCGGCGGGGCTCGAACCGTCACTTACGACTTTTCGGCCTTCAAGCTGCATGAGCAGCAGGAAATCATTGATCCCAGCACACTTCCGCCTTGTAGGAGGTGTCACGCTTGGTACAAAGTACCAAGCACACAAATCCCAGCGGACCAGTGGGGAGAAGTAGCACAACGGCATGCTAATGGCCAAAGCCTTCGGGAGCTAGCAAAGCTCTACGGTGTTTCCCATGAGGCTGTGCAGAAGATAAGCACGAGATTCAGAACCCATACGCCTGCACGCTTTGAATGAATCTCGAATGAGTGAGTTACAATATAGATGAAGGTAAGGAATGTCAAAATTTGGGTTCATGAAAGGTGTAGCATGATCCTCCCCAAAGATCGGGACCCTCGCTTCATCACCATCCGCCGCGGTGGGACGCTCACGGATTCAGACCATCACCTTCTCGCCTCGTGGGCGGCCGCGTGTGCGGAGCACGTCCTGCACCTCTTCGAGTCGGTGAAGCCTTCGGACTCGCGACCGCGTCACGCAATTGAGCAGGCTCGGGCATGGACGCGCGGCGAGATCACGATGTCCCAGGCCCGCGCGGCAGCCGGCCATGCCATGTCGGCGGCCAGGGATCTGAGCGGGGCGGAGCGCCATGCCGCGTATGCTGCAGGTCAGGCGGCGGCGGTCGCACACGTCGCCGCGCACGAACTCGGCGCCGCAGCCTACGCGATCAAGGCCGCGTGCGCGGCTGCGCCTGAAGGCGAGCGCGAGATTACCGGCCGGCTCGAGTGCCGATGGCAGCGCGACCAGCTGCCGGATGCGATACGCGATCTTGTGTTGGACGATCAGCGGTTGCGAAACGACATCTGCTGGTCGGTATTCGACTGCTGATGTGCGACTGGCGGCGTTGACTTGTGCCGGCACTGCCCAGCAATTCCTTCTCGGGGGTGGCCACGACAATCTTCCCCACAGAATGAGCCTGGTGTTACTTTAGAGCCGCATCCTGACGTTGACTCACAACAAACAAAGTAACAATAAAGGCTCGTACCTCAATTGCAGGTACGAGCCTTTCGGCGGAAGCGACGGGGGTCGAACCCGCATGATAGAGTTAACCTGGGGACCCATAAGCTTTATGCGCAACAGGAGATTGTTGATCCTCTAGTTCTGCATCTTCACGGTAAGCAGCACACTCCCATTGGACGCTACTCTAAGCCCCTCAACCAAAAACCTCAGGAACTCTGGCATGAAGTCGCTAGGCGGCATACTAGCGGTGATAGTCTGCGGCAGTTGGCGAAGTGCTACGACGTCTCGTATGAGGCTATTCGGCAAGTGCTCAAAAGATACGCTCGTGATACTCCTGAAGGTTCGAACAACCTTCACTCAGGGTGAATTATGTGCTCTATGCTTCATTGCTGCCTGGGTATCGTGCAGGGAAGTGGAACACGAAGAACCTGTCTTTGTCTCAGTACTGCTCAAGAGCAGCTTGTTCTTACGGACGCTGACAGCATAGCTCAATTACCTAGACTACTTAGCAATTATATAGTGCATGCTTAATTTTAGCTTATAACGTCGGTTTATGGAACGTAAATGGGTAGAAATCGGGAACAGCCTATAAATCTGGTATGAGGTTTCCCGGAATGATTCCTGTATGAATGGTAAGGGGCTGCCCACGATCATAATATTGCACCTGGCGAAGTGCAATGCGGCTAGTTGGTAGGTCCAAAGAGACATCAAACTTCCTTGGGACATCACAGCATGTACAATCAAGCTGTAGGACGCAGTTAACCCTGGTATAAACTGGCGCATGTTGATAGTTTCGTGACTGCAAAGTTGAGCCGCTCACAGTTGGAGGATCAGTTATATCTTTGGCGGTGATTGTGTGTTTCACTTCAACTGTCACCGCGTGAAGTTTGCTGAGCTTCAACTCTTGCTGGATTTTACCTTCTAACGCCGCCTCAACTTCTCCAACCAGCTTGCCAACCTTGAGGCCAGCTTTAGTCAAGACCTCCTGAGCCGAACTGCTTTCGTACGTTACCGAAGAGCTTCTAGTAATCGTGACCTCCCGCGTTACTTCCATGCCCCTTTGTGCAACCATAACCGTTTGCCATTCAGTATCGTGAACGACAGGGTCAACTATGGAACTGATGCGTACTAGGCGCAAAGTTACTTGAGGACCTGCTATGTTCAGCCACCTGCGCCTCGCAAGGACACGATCTAGTTGAACGACACTCCTTGACCTGACATCGTTCTCGTATTTTTGTATGGCTTGGCGGATTGATGGGACCAGCTGGCTTGATGCTGAATCTTTGTCTACATATTGAAAGAATCCCATATTCATCGCATCTATTACGCTTGCCCGATCAGCTTTTCCGCTAAGCATAATTATGGGGATGTCGAGACCTAACTCATCCTTCGTCTTCCTGGCTAACTCAATGCCACTCATGCTGGGCTCCATACGTTGATCAGTAACGAGCACCTTAATTGGAAAGTCCCTGAGGATCTGTAACGCCTGTTCCGGATCACTGGCTAGGAAAGGTTCTATGTTAAGATTCAGGCTGACATCATTTCCGAAATTTGATAACGCAGTTCTATCATCATCTACAATGAGAACATCCCTAGCCATGTGTCGCCTCCAAGCTTGAGTAAATCTCTTCAGGTCGAATCAGAATTCGAAAGGTTGTCTCTTGATCATTGGAGTCTTCGAGAATAATCTTACCTTTGACCCGATCCAGGCTCCTACGTGCCAAAGCTAGGCCTACCCCCCGCCCCTGTTTCTTTGTTGAGAATCCGGATTCAAAGATCTGGTCTCTATTACGAGGGGAAATGGTCTTACCATTGTGGGTATTCGTGACGAGAATACTGACCTCCTTTGCATCGTTTAATTCGCCTTCGATTCGTAGTTGGCCTTGTGGACCAGTTGCTTCAAAGGCATTTTCTATGACTTGAAGTATTGCTATGAGAAGGTTTGACTCATAGTACTTCACATCCGGGAGTGCTCCCACAGTGGAAGAAACTTGAGGTGCAAGACCCGTGGCTTCTTTCGTCATGGCTATGGCTCTGCCTACGATCTTCTGAATGGAAAACCGCGTAGCATTCTCTGGCAAGAACCCCGCACCGTGCCGTAGAATTGCCTTGATGTCCTCTATCGATAGAGAGGCGTTTTCCAGTGATAAGTGGAGCAAGCGGACTTTATCTTCCGAAGGACCACCATCCCCTTGGATGACTAAAGGCAACTGCTTTTTTACATTCTTGAGGGCTGTTTCTACTGATGCGAGCGGTGTCTTAACTGCGTGTGAGTACTCTGAGGAGATCTGTTGATATATTGTGATAAGCCTATCAGGTAATAGTTCATCGTTTGATATCTGTGCTCGTTTGGAGCTCCCTAACAGTCGAGTTGAGGGATTATCTCTATCAACGAGCACAGATAAATCTTCAGCTATAGAGTTGAGTTGCAACTGAACTGATTGAAGAGAACGCGATTGCGGCTCACCCAATTGAGCTTGGAAGGACGCGATCCTCTCCAGTTCCGAAGTCATATTGCTCATCATAGATGACAGTCTGTTGGAAGTGTCCAAGGTATCACTCGCTTGGCGGTCCATGACAGATCTAAAACTCTCCAGATCTCTAGTCATATAATCAATACTGAGGTACACCCGCCAAATGTACCAAGCTAGCAGTGTAGTAAGTACGAGAGGTGGTAGAGCAAGAAGAAGCACATCCACGGGGAGTTGCCGTAAAGTGAAAAGCAGCACTTCCACGAGGATAAGGAAAAACGCACCTAAGACGAACGGGAAAAACCAATTCGTGAGTTCGATCCTGTACCTGTTCATAGGTGCTAACTCCTTCCTAGATGAAATGGTCGTCGACCGGCTACCCCATTGGGTCTAAATTCCTGCTCCCAATCTTGTTCTATGCTCCTGGTAAGATACACAGGGTTGCATCTCTTCACCTAACTATTGCTCGGGCACAGATTGTGAAAACTAGCATACCATTAAGGAACGTCTTTGGCACTGGAGGAAAACGCAGAGTTCTACCATTCAGTAAAACTTCCGTGCGAAGACGACGGGGCTCGAACCCTCATGATAGATTTAATTTGGAGACCCAGAAGCTTTACGAGCAGCAAGAGATTGTCGATCCCGTACGTATAATTGAACCTAACATTCGATGTCGCTACTTCATGCCTCTAACACGCATACCTCAAGAGCAATGGCCGGATGTTGCTCAACGCAACGCCAATGGGGAGAGTCTGCGACAGTTAGCTAAGTGCTACGGCGTCTCTCACGAGGCAGTACGGCAAGTTCTCAGGAGATAGTATATACTATCAGCTATAAGTCCCTCCTGCACACCTAAAGCACACTTTAGGTGCGGGAGCCTGCCATTCGATAGGGTACTGCTAATGTTGAACTAGGTATCTTCTATGGTCTTTAGGAGCAGTTCACATCCATTAGCAAGTCGGCTCGAACAGTGTTTTACAGTTACCTGTATTACTACATGGACGCCCGACAGGCACTTGCGCTGCTGGAGTAGATATGCAACCTTTGACATCGGAAAACTACTCCCGCAAAGGCAATTCAAAATGGAACGAAATGGATTACTGATCCTTGCTGGCCCGAGTTGCACGGGCAAGACGACGATTGCACGACATTTAGCAAGCCAACATGGTTTTAGCGTGTTCCCGGCTGTTACCACACGGCCAGCTCGGACGCTTGAAGGAGCTGGGGAGGAATATCGTTTTGTCTCAGAAGCTGAGTTCACAACCCTAAGGGAGTCAGGACAATTCCTCTTCTGGGATGAACTATTCGGATACCGATATGGGGTGGAGTCCAGCCTGGATTCCTTCCTTAGTAACTACCGACAAGTGGTATTGAAGGTGCCAGTCTGGCGACTCGCGTTCTTACTAGATCGTTATGAAGATGCTGTGGGGCTACATCTGCTGGCTCCGGAGCTTCCAGTAATCGCAGAGCGCCTTGCCCTGAGGGGGGAAATTAGCCCAGGCGAGTTGCATTTGCGACTGGAGGATGTTCAACGGCAGAACCGGATGGACGTCCTAGGCGCTCTGAGACTTGAGCCAATGCCACTAGGTGAATTAATCAGGACCATTGAGGATCTCATTTATAACTACTGATTTCACCTATATAGGGAGCTTCTAGATATATGGATTGGCTGCGCTCTCCAGAACGTGACTTAGAGACTTTAAAAGAGCTAATTGCCTCACGCAGGCTAATACCTTTCATTGGGGCTGGGTTCTCTATACCGCTTGGCCTCCCCTCATGGGAGGGGTTGATAGACCACGTGGCAGACGAGCTTAATTATGACGCGGACGTCTTCAAGTCAGAAGGGAACTACTTACAGTTAGCTGAATATTACATACTGGTCAGGGGGCGAATCGGTGAACTACGCAGCTACCTAGATCGGTCGATGAACAGTTCGTCGATTGAGATTGAGAATTCCAAGGCACATATGCTTCTCGTTGAGTTGAATGCACCAATCATATACACTACTAACTATGATGATTGGATTGAGCGTTCACATCAGGTTTGCGGCAAGAGATACCACTCAATAGTGACTATCGATGATATGGTGCGTGCAGAACCCGATGTTATCCAAATCGTGAAGTTTCATGGTTCTCTAACATTAGACGACAGCCTCGTCATTGCAGAGAGTCATTATTTTGATAGGCTTTCATTCACATCCGCATTGGACATAAAACTGCGCAATGACATGTTGGGCCGATCCCTGATGTTCTTAGGTTATAGCTTTGAGGACATTAATTTACGCTACATGTGGTATCAACTCATGAAGCTCTGGCAGCAAACAGGCCATTCTTCTGCTAGTATGCCCTTGTCATACTTTGTGGGGTTTGGCATGGGAGAGATACAGAAGCTGATCCTCAAGCGGAGATACAATATTGTCTGCATAGAGCTTGATCCTGGAAGCAGAACGGAGAGCATCATTAGGTTCCTTGAATATCTTCTGAGTTAGTCAAGATATATCTGACAGCCCTGGGAGGTGGCGTGATGAGGAGAGTCTATTTCGTCACGAGTAATCCAGAAAAACAAGTGGAAGCGAAACTCGTGCTGGAGCCTCGCAGCATCCAAATCCAACTGCTACAACAGACTATTATCGAGCCCCTCTCGGTTGACCTACCCATAGTTGCAACTAGCAAGGTTGTTGAAGCTTACCGAAGATATCACATTCCTGTTTTCGTTGAGCATGGTGGTCTCTACATAGAGGCACTTAAGGGTCTTCCTGGATGTCTGTCTAAGCTCATGTTCACCGCCCTAAAAGGCGAGATCTGTGACTTAATACGTCCTGGGCAGGATCGAACAGCTATAGCCCGATCATTGGTTGCATTCTGTGATGGGCGCCGCATTCATCTATTTACAGGTGAAGTCAACGGCACAATATCGGTAACACCAAAAGGAGCGCGAGATTATTACTATGACACAGTCTTCATCCCAGAGGGGCACAGTCAAACTTTCGCAGAGATGTCCATCGAAGACAAGACCCGCATCTCACATGTGAAACAAGCATACGAAGCTTTTGCTAGCCATCTAACCACGGCGCGTGTGTGATTTTCTGCTGCTAGGTCCCCTTTGGTCCAGTGCACTATAGCACGCAGCGGAACCGTTCTTCTATTGAGAATATGAAAGATCCATGGCCGCCGTCGATATCCCGAATACGAGATATGCTGCATAATCCCGAACGAATGAAGTCGGGTTTAGTAGCAGGTCGAACCGCGCTAATTACAGGCGGAACTAGAGGCATAGGTCGAATGATCACCCTGACACTAGCTCGGGAGGGAGCCACTGTAATTGCTGTTTATAGAAGGAATGATGACGCAGCGAAGTCACTCCAAGAAGTGATCAGGGATACTGATCTATCGGTGGTTACCATAAAGAGTGATGTCACTGATCCAGCAGCAGTTCGTAAATTGAGGGAATACCTTGATGAGGCACAACTAAGCGTCGACATTATTGTTAATAATGCAAGACTCCGCTTTCCTCACAGACGAGTCCTTGATAGCGAGTGGAGTGACTACGAGGAACAATTGGGGATCTCGCTACGTGCACCGTTCAACTTAGTTAAGGAATTTGTCCCTGCCATGCGTGACAGAAAATGGGGACGAATTATTAATATCCTATCCACCGCTACAATGACATACCCGCCAGGTTATTCTCCTTACATATCCGGTAAGCAGGCGCTCAATGGTTTCTCAATCAGCCTCGCGGTCGAGCTAGGAGAATTCGGAATAACTGTGAACATGGTTTCACCTGGGAAGATTCCCAAACTAGAGGCAGAACAGGACCGGGCTTGGTTAGCCGAGCACCTGCCGCTACGCCGTGTTGGAATACCTGAGGACGTTGCCAACGCCGCGCTATACTTCGCCTCAGATCTGTCTAGCTTTGTTACAGGAACCTGCTTAGTTGTGGATGGTGGGGCTCTGAAGATCCAGGGTATTCGATAAGGAGTATGCCTCAAAAATGCGCGTTACAGTTACCACACCTTCCCGGCTAGCCTTCTGCCTAATAGATCTTAATGGGGAATTAGGTAGAGTAGATGGTTGCGTTGGCCTCGCCTTGGATAAGCCGGAAATCAAGTTGTATATTGAAAGCACTGATCATCCCTTAGATGTCACGAATCGCATAGAGGATAGAGAGGCAATTCTTGCTGCCGCGCATGCGATTTCTGCTCGTACAGGGCACGCAGCCCGCGGTAGGATCGTCATACGTGAATCCTATCCTGCACATACTGGACTAGGCTACCGTACGCAACTACTGTTGGCTGCTGGAAAAGCTATAGCAGCCCTCCATGAGACGCAACTTACTGCTCGCGAAATAGCGACAGTAGTTAGACGTGGCGGTACTTCTGGAGTTGGAGTTGCTGCGTTTGAAAGCGGCGGGTTTATTCTTGATGGAGGGCACTCATTCGGTCCTGGAATGGAGAAGGAAAGCTTTGTACCCAGCAGTGCTTCGGGTGCACCACCTCCACCCGTGGTTCTTCGGCAGGATTTCCCAGCTTCATGGAGAGTACTTTGCGTACGTTGCGGCACGACCCGTGGCCTTAGCGGGTCTGCAGAAGTAGAGTTCTTTCGCAGGACTTGCCCAATTGACTCAGGAGAAGTTGCAGACACAAGCAGAATTATCCTTATGTTGTTATTACCTAGTATTGTCACCAGCGATATTGTGGGGGCAACAGGTGCCATTACGCACCTACAGGCAGTGGGCTTCAAACGGCAAATATGGGAGTTGCAGCCCCGGGAGGTCTACCTGGCAAGAGAGGTCATGGAAGGCCTTGGCCTAGCTGGTGTCGGAATTTCTTCACTCGGACCCACAATGTACTGTTTCGTCGGAGCGGCGGAGGCAGACGATGCAGTTCAAGCTACAAGTCGAGCATTACAATTAAAGGGGATCACAGCTAATGTCTGGTCTACCAAAGCGAACAACTCAGGGGCGAGGGTACGACGGAGCCACTGGATTCCTCAAGATATGCATTGAGCTACCTGTCGAGAATCTAGAAGTGGCGATTGCCCTGCTAGTAGCCTAATATGGGGAATGACTACCACAGCAGGTGATCCACCAGCAAAGCTATATCCTGCACGTGTGATCTGCAGGATTGGTATCAAGTTGCAACGCGTGAATGCGAAGATTATGGAGCTCGGACCTTGAGGTAGGACAAAGTGAAGACGCGAAGCATCTCGGCCGGCGTTATTCTAAGCTCAGCGTAATGGTTGAGCACAAGGTTCGGTACCAACGTGAAACCAGCCTCCAATATTCGGTCACCAAAACGAACGGCGATCCTATAGATGCTATCCGAGTTGGTAAAGGTCTCAACAGTTGTGGCCGATTGCGAGTGTCTCTCAAGAACAGATGTGTCTGTTTTGCTCATACAGTAAATGCTAGTACGGACCAAAGACCTCTGTCAAGATGATAGGCGATATTACAGTATCGCAGCGTTGGGATATTGGAGTATTGTAGGACCGCATTACTCTTTCGTAGATATCAGGCGTTCAGCGATTTCTACCTCGCCGCTTACCCCGGCTAAGTCGATCTTCTGCTCACTTGCGGCCTTGATGAGGGCGCGAATGAGTGTAGAGCGTGTGACTCCGCGCCAACCTCCTCGCTGAACAGTGCGGCACTGACTATCCAACCATTCAAACTCATCGTCACTCAGCCACACAGCAGTCTGATGACTACAGGTCTCGTCTGGGGTAATTCCCTGTTTTGGAGCCTCCTCTTTGCCTCCTACTACGGAAGTGGAGCCGACATCTCTAAATACGCGATCCCTAGTTATTGTTCGCTTCGGTTTAGACATGTGTAGTTTGGTTATCCGTCGGTTGAACTGGTATCTTCGCTGTCACTTGAATAATTTCATCAGCAATAGCTCGATAGGCTTTGGATCCGGGCAAGTTTGGACTAGACTCAAAGACCGTCTTACCCATTCCGGTGGCTTCGGTAAACCTAGTGCTTTCATTTATGGGGGGATTGAAGATGTGAACTTGGCTACCAACCTCTGACATAGTTCGGGCAACGACTTCATGAGCATGGTTGGTGTGCTTGTTGCGGGTGTGCACGATACCAAGTATGGTCAAGTAAGGGTTGGCTTCCCGCTGGATAGCCTGCACCGTTTTTATATGCAGCGACACGCCCAGCATCGAATAGTACTCTGTCGCCATGGGAATGATTACCTTATCAGCCGCCATAAGAGCGTTGATCGTTAGCAGTCCAAGATTAGGTGGACAGTCGAAGATTATGTAGTCATAGAGCCTAAGCACCGGCTCAAGTGCCCGCTTCAGCTTAGAATGGTCTCATAAAAGGGCTAACCCCCACGCCGGAGTTCACGCCGCTTCTTGTATTGAGCCACCAAACACGACTGGCGGAAGCGGAAAAAGAAATAGACACTGCTGACGGACTGTCAACAATGTCTATCATGCGGAAGCGACGGGATTCGAACCCGCGGTCTCAGCCTTGACAGGGCTGCATGTTAGGCCACTACACCACGCCTCCGTATGTGTGCCCCACATATTACCATATTGACGCGTGGAGTGTCAAGCTCAACCGCCCCTCCGGCCCGGCTGGCGAAGGCTCCAATAGAGCAGTCCGCTGCCCAAAATCAGGCACACGGCACCCACGAATGCCCAAAATGACTGGCCTGTCATGAAGCTGCCGGGGAGCACGTTTAGCCCCTGCAATAACCAAACAATGCCTGCCAGAACCAGCAAGACACCCAGTCCCGTAACTACCGCCCTCATAAGGTACCTCTTTCTCCAACAGCAAGCCCATGTGGACATAGCCACGCGCGAGTGCCCACGAGAGCATCGAGGCGGATGGGCTTGTTCAGGGGGCACAGGTCGCACAAAGGAACTGGGCGACAAAGCTGCTTGCCATGCGCCACTATCAGAGCATGGTACTCGTTGAATAGCTCCTGGTCTTCTGGCAGGTTTTCGCTGAAGGTCCGCTGTACCTCGCCGTAAGAGGCGCGGGGAGCCAGCACTCCCCAGCGCGAACCCAGGCGCAGGGCGTAGGCGTCAGCGACAAACACGGGGCGGCCCAATGCATAAAGCAGTATCGCGTCGGCGGTCTCAGGCCCGATGCCCCAGGTGCCAAGCAACCGGGTCCGCAGGTCGGCGGTAGATTCGGGGGAAGCTGACAAAGCGTCTGCGCCCCCGTGCTCCAGCACCAACCGGGCCAGCAACTTCAACGTTCGGGGCTTTCTGTTGAAATGGCCCGCCGGGCGTAGCAGATCGACCAACCGGTTGTCCGGCACCGACAGCAGAGTGGCCGGGTCGGACAACCCCGGACGGCCAAGCGCCGAGAACAGGTTCTCCAGGGCACGGTCCGCGTTGCGCCAGGTCGTCCTTTGCACCAGCACAGCGCCCAGCATGACCTCCCAGCGGCTGCCCGTGGTTGTGGGCCACCAGTGTTGCGGCCCGTAGCGCTCGAGCAGAGTGCGGTAGATCGCCAGGAGCACAGGGGATAGGTCTGCGGCGTGGTCGACGTGCCCGGCATCGAGGTGCGAAAGTGAAGTCTCGGCCCTCGTCCCGGCAGGGCCATCGCTCCTGGGCAGCAGCGCACGCCTACCGTCAGGCAACGGCCTCTCCAACATCGGCAAGCTCGGCCCCACTAACTTCCAGGAGGCGGCGGGGGTCCACGGAAAAGAGGGCGTCGTGTGCGCCTGCCGCTGCATAGATCAAGGGCCAGCGTAACAGCGCGCTATCAAACAGGGTGCGGACGCGTATTGCGTGCCCTACCGGCGGTACTCCCCCAATCGCGTAGCCCGTCACCCGCCGCACTTCGGAGGCCGGGGCCATAGCGGCCTGCTTAGCGCCCAGCACCTCCGCGAGCCGCCCCGTATCGACTCGCCGGTCGCCCGCGCATATCACCAGCACAGGCTCACCGTCTGCCACGAACAACAGCGACTTGGCAATTGCCCCTACCTCACAGCCAACCGCCCGCGCCGCCTCCGGTGCAGTGCGCGTGCTGTCCGGCAGCCTCAGAACGGTCACTTCCAGGCCGAGCGCATCGACCGCCTCCTGTACTCTCTCAGGCCCGCTGGGCATACGCTCTCCTTGTCTGTCTTACCATGTTGATCGAGTGTAACATGCGCGTTGGGCTGCTCACAAGGCGCACGGCCGCGAAAGAAAGTTGCCCGCACTATTTCTTGCCGGTCAGCCGTGACAACACCACCGCTAGCGCCAGCGTTGCCGTTGTCACCGCTAGTGTGGCTCGCAAGGTCGAAGGCAGAGGGCGAGACCTGGAAGCCAGAGGGGCCAGTAAGGCTTTTAGCCTGTGGCCGAGCCAGGCTGTAGTGGCGAGACCGGGGAAAGCCGTTTCCAGGTCGATGTAGCTGTCAGGGAGACCGCGCCGCAGGGCGGGCCAGCCGAACGTGGCCGCAGCCAGCATCTGGGGCAAGGCGCTGGTCGTGCCTTTGACGGTGCCGGACCAGCCGTTGCGCTCCAACTCACACAGGGCCGCGTCGAGAGTGGGCACGTTGGTCCAGATGTTGTAGTGCGACACCCTGCCGTCCGCGCCCATCAGGTAGGCAGGGTCGGACAGCCCGCCATATATCTGGTGCACGGTGCCCTCAAGGTCGTCCGCCAGCACCATCCAGGGGATGCCCAGGTGCTGCTTATAAAGGCGAGCGTCCTCCAGCTTTTCCTCGGCGGTACGGTACGGGAGGGCCCCAGGGCCGGGGTGCGCCTGGCGTATTATCACATCGATGAACTGCACCCTGTGGCCCCAACGCGAGTACAACCCTCTCAACGGCTCGACCGAGCCCCAGGTAATCGGTCAGGTGGCAGAGCCAAAGCGCAGAAGCACGGGCCGCCCGCGAAAATCGCTCAGCCTCACGTGCTCGCCTGTTGTAGAGCTAAGTCCGAAGTCGGGCGCGAACTGCCCCGGCTGTATGCCTCGCCGCTCCACCGTGCCCTTCAAGTCCGACACGATGTGCTTGGTACGAAAGTGGCGCAGGTTGTACTCACTCGCGCTCTTACGGCCGGGGAGACTTGGGAATAGCTGCCCTACATCAGGAAATTGCATGGAGCCTCACACTCGTCACTCGTCACTCGTCACTCGTCACTCGTCACTCGTCACTCACCACGCGCTACTTCTTGTCGCGCTTGCTCATCAGGACGGTGCCCAGCTCTATGGCGGAAAAGATCAACACTGCCTGGCTGGCCTTCTTGTTCTTCTCGAAGCCGAACAACTTTGGCCCCATGAAGCCGAGAGTGAGTGCGCTCACGAAGTCGAGTAGCAGGTGCATGTTATAGGGGATGAGCTTTATCAGCCCAAGCTCGTAGCGGGTCATCAGGCTCGTGAGCACCATGCTGCCGCCCCTTGCCTTGCAGTAGGTGTTGGCCGCCGTGTCCTTCTCGAAGCCGAGAGCCTCCGGCGCGAACATGACGGCAGTGCCCCAGAGGTAGTCGAGTACAGCGTGCAGCGGGCGCGGAATAATAGGGATCATTTGGTGTCTCCTGGTGGAAGTTTGGTATCGCGACATCCTCACAGGGAAGCAACTTATATGCCGAACACTAACGGTTAGCTTCTATAGCCCGGCGCTCTGAGTTTGATATACTTGGCTACATACCACTGTACGGAGCACGATTATGAGCCAGGCGCCCGCGGTCCGCGTCGAACCTGTCTACACTTACCACCTGATAATTCCACACTCTACAGAGCCGTGCGTGCTATTGCAGCGCAAGCATGGCGGTTGGCGACTGCCTTCTTTCGAGCCTGAGGTCAAGTACACGGCAAGGGTGGGCCAGAACAACTCCTGGGTGCGCGAGCACCTTGGATTGGAGGGCATCACCCTGTACCTGGCGCACGTGGATAACAGGCGCAAGGAAGCAGGGCGTCTGGACGCAACTTACGTCCTCCAGAACCGGCAACCGGATTGGACGCCTTCCGCAGACTTCCAATGGACAGATAGGACGGAGCTAGCCAACCTTGACCTAAGCGTTCCGGGCCAGCACGCCGTAATCGAGGCGTGGCTGGACGAGCGAGATGGACGTAGCGAGCCACGACAGAGGGGTAGCTGGAACGTGCCGGGTTGGTACGAGAAGGCCACCGATTGGATGAGGTCGCAGTTGGAGGCTCAGGGAATACAAATCACCGCCCCGCCTGAGCAAATCAAGCACTGGAGTATCACCTCGGCTCTCAGGGTGCCCACCAACCAGGGCGACTACTACTTCAAGGCTGTGCCCGCCGTCTTCGCCCAGGAGCCTGGTATTACCGCCGCCCTTGCCGCCCGCTACCCTCAATATGTTCCCCCGCCCTGCGCCACCAGGATGCACCCCGGCGAAAGCTGGATGCTCATGCCCGACTTCAAAGGGGTGGTGCTAGAGGACATCAGCGTAGAGCAGTTAGGTGAAGCGTTGCGCATCCTGGCGCGCATGCAGATCGATAGCGTATCGCGGGTGGAGGAGTTGCGGGCGGCGGGGTGCCCCGACCGGACGCTGGAGCGTCTAGCCGGGGAGATAAAGACTCTGCTGTATGACCCCGTCGTGCTTGAAGGCTTGCTACCGGAGGAGATAGAGCGAGTGCAGCGGCTGGGGTCGAGATTCGAGGAGATGTGCGAGCGTCTGGCTTCTTACCGGGTGCCGCAGACCCTGCTCCACGGCGACTTCCACGGAGGCAACCTGCTCGAGCGCGACGGCAAAATCCTCATCTTCGACTGGACCGACGGTTCCATTGCTCACCCCTTCCTCGACCTGATTACGGCCACCGCCAACCGCTACCCGGCCTTCGAGGAGGCTGAAAAAGCTATCGTGAGGGATGCTTACCTGTCGGCCTGGACCGGCTATGAAAGCCCGGAGCGCCTGCTGGAAGCGGCTCAACTGGCCTGGCCGCTTGGGGGCCTGCACCAGGCAGTAAGCTACCGGGGCATCATGGCGACCCCCTCAGACGAGACACGCTGGGAGATTGTGGGGGCGGCAGGTTACTTCCTCAAGCAAGCTCTGAATGTGGTAGAGCAGCAAGGCTCAACTCATTGAAAACGTTCCGAAAGTGCGCTCAAGTGATGCTATAATTCGCTGGCGATGGCGAACCCGCGCATGCGCGGAACGGCATGCCGCTTGGTGTTATAATGCTGGACGTGGACAACTTCAAGCGCTTCAACGACACTTTCGGCCACGGCGACGGCGACACGATGCTCAACAGTATGGCGAAGCTCCTGCGCTTCTGGGCCCGCCTGGCCGTGGCGCCAGTGATGTGAGAGGCAGCGCGACCTCGTTGCGGACCGGCTCTTCCTGGCGTTACCTGCTGACGCTCTACACGGTCGCCTGCCTGATCGAGGCCATGTTCCTGGGCCACATGGGGGCGTTCACCCCGCTCTATTTGCCCCGGCTCGGCATAGCACCGCAGGACGTGGCCGCCTGGACCGGCGCTATCGTCTCGATCTCCAGCCTTGTCGGGCTACCCTTCCTGCCCTTCTGGGGCGCACTGGCCGACCGCTACGCCCGCCAGCCGGTGCTCGTGCGCGCGTTTGTGATGCACCTGCTCGCCGGTATCATCGCTATGCTGGCCGCCAACATCTGGCTTTTCCTGCTGGCGCGCGCCGTCATGAGTCTCTCGATGGGCATCACCGGCCTGATGCTCACCACGCTCTCGGAGCGCGTCCCACCCGGCCGGACCGGACTGGCCTTCGCCATTCTGAACAGCGCAACACCTGTGGGCGCTTTCCTGGGCCTGCTGCTCGGCGGCCGCGTGGTCGATCTTTGGGGCTTCCCTACTCTCCTCGCCATCGACTCCGTCCTGATGTTGGGCGTAGTTCTCGCCCTGACCTTCGGCTACCAGGATAAATTCAAGGGAACCAGGCAGGGATCCCTCGTGCGCATGGCCCTAGGCTCGGTGGGGCTTATCTGGGCTTCGCGACGACTGCGCTTGCTCTTCCCGGCGCTGTTCCTGCTATTCTCCGGCTGGATGCTCGCCAGCACCTACGTGCCGCTGGTTGTCACACAGCTATACAACGGTGAGGACGTAGGCACTGCAACCGGTCTGGTCATCGCCGGTGGCGGCCTGACCACCGCGCTATTTGGTCCCCTGCTCGGTGCGATTGCTGATCGCTGGGGCCACTGGCGCGTGCTCATGTCGAGCGTGTGCGTCAGCGTCCTCCTCTGGCCGCTTCCCGCACTCACGGGCGATATTCTAGCCTTCGGCATCGCCTGGGCCCTCGTAAACGGGGCTGTTGCCGGCACCTTCACCCTCTCGTTCAACGTGCTGGCCGACTCCACCACACCGCAAGCGCGGGGCCGGGTGATGATCTACTCCTACCTGCCGGTGGTGTCCGGCGCGGCTATCGGCCCGGCGCTTGGCAGCTTTGTAACGCAGCTAAGCCTGTTCGCCGTCTTTCCGCTGGCCGCTGCCCTGACCGCCATCGGCATCGCCGCTATGCTCCTTGCCAAGCGGCAGCAGGTCGCCGGAACGCCCGAGCGTGTTACCGGATAGGGTTTAAACCCGGGATAGTTCCGCTGTCCGCTATGCTGGGTACTGCTTACGTACACATGCGAAACATAGGTTGGCGATGAACCTGGATATGAGGCTGCCGTACACTCCTTATTAGCCGTACACTCCTTATTATAGAAGCAGCAGTCGAAGCCGCAATCTTTGAAATAGCGCAACTTGGCTCAACCTGGAGCGTTAAGGCTGTGATTCCGCAGATGGAGGGTTCTCAGTTTGAACGCCATAGTCCCGCGGTCCGCAACCTTTTGGGCGGCCCGAATTGTAGTTTCTGTTGTGTGCATTGCTTCAGCGTGCCTGACATGGTTGCTCCTTGCCTTTATCTTGGAGCTGTTAGGCAGCAATCACGATTTGCCTCCGACATGGTACATCGCCCTGACAATGCTGCTCGCGGTGACGGACGTGGCCGTCATTTGCTATGCTGCATTCACGGCAATAAAAGTGCTTCTACGAAAGGATGCACCCGCTCGTGTGTTGCGAGTCGCTATAGTCCCGGTGCTGCTCGCGGTGTTCCATGTGGGAACTGCGCTTGTATATTCTAAGATCCCACAATGGGACTTCCAGGACAGTCTATTCGATGACCTGTCCGAGTTGCGTATACCTGGCGGGATATCACAGGAGTGTAGAGACATTGCAGATCAGGGCACGTACGTGCCCTTCAGCGTTTCAGGGTCCAACCCGCCCGCTGAAGGGATCCCCATAAGCGTCGAAGAAGTTAATCTTATCGCAAGGATCCATGACTGGAAGAGACATCACGGCGAGTTGCAGAATAGGACGGCAGTGGGCTGGAGGGGCTGGATTCAAGACACTTCCAGGCACGGCTTCTACGATAACCCGGAACGTCGCCTGGTAACCCTATTCCTGCACGATCCCTACGCCAGCCATGTTGCATTGGGGTCCGGCCCCTGGACGCAAGCCGTACTCTACTATTTTCACAACAATGACGTGGGCAAGTTGAAGGTAGGGCAAGAGGTCCTGGTATGTGGGGAGATATCTGATGCCGATGTGGACCTGGAGGGTAACGTCCACGTGAGCATATCGGT
This sequence comes from Chloroflexia bacterium, assembly GCA_036386675.1. GTDB lineage: Bacteria > Chloroflexota > Chloroflexia > QHBQ01 > JADMIH01 > JADMIH01. Next base: position 23,975 of record DASVVE010000041.1, read on the forward strand.
GCCGGTGGTGAATCCACAGCCACTGCCTGAAGCGTTCACATCTACGCATGTCCCTGCGGACTTCGCCCTGGAATTTGAAGCTCATGGCTGCGGCGGAGGATATGAGTGTGATGAGTATGATCTGCGGGTTGACGCGCAGGGCAACATTACCTATAGAGGCTATGAAAATGTCCTGGTAACCGGCACCCACACGGCACGTATGTCGAAGGAGCAACTCAAACAACTCGTTTTTGAATTAGAGAGAACGAAGTTTCGTGAAGTGGACAACCTGCCGGACAAGTTAGAAGGAAACCCCAAGGGCGCAACTGTGATACGGGTCCGCATGGACGGGCGGGACAAGACCATTGTCTTACCGTGGGAGAGCGGGCCTTGGTCGGACAAGATATTGATGCTGATTGGAAAGTTAGAGGAAGTCTCGGACCTGCGGCAATGGGTGACGCTGGTTAAGAGCCCCTGAAGGAGTAACCTGGTGCCCCTTATATCATACGAAGGCAGGTCGCCGGTAATCGGTAGCGACTGCTATATAGCCCCAACGGCGGTGTTAATAGGTGATGTGACCATAGAGGACGGCGCGAGCGTCTGGTTCGGCTGCGTGCTGCGGGGAGACGTCGCGCCCATCAGGGTTGGCCGTAGATCGAACATCCAGGACGGCACGATCATCCACGGAGAGGACCACTGCCCGACTGTCATAGGTGAGGATGTAACGGTGGGGCACGCCGCCATCATCCATGCCGCCACGGTGGGAGACAGGGTGCTGGTGGGCATGGGCGCGGTGCTGTTGAGCCGGTGCATAATCGGTGAGGAGACCATCATTGGTGCGCGGGCGCTGGTCACCGAAGAGGTGGAGATACAGGCCGGGAGCCTGGTACTTGGCATACCGGGCAGAGTCGCCGGGAGTCTGACCGGTGAGGAGCGGGCGGAAATAATAGAGTCGGCCCGGCGTTATGTGCGGCAAGCGGCCAAATATAGGGAGGGATGAAGCCGCACAACTTAGAAGAAAACAAAAGAGCCGCCCGCCGAGGGGTGGCTCTTTTCGATTGCCATTCTACTCAGTTGCTCTAGTTGCTTTCGGAATTCGCCGCCAGGTTGGTTGCGATTTGCGGCTGCAAGACCAAATGCGGGGCGTGAGGGGCCATCAAGAAGAAGCCGAGGCCAATGAAACCCACTATACCCACGACCGTTGTGGCGGGCATCAGCGTGATGAGGCCCGCGTTCAGACCCAGCACGTTCTGCGTGAGAAGCACCAACAAGAACCCACCGATTGCACCCATAAGTCCACCTGTAAAAGCCATTACGGCTACGAACGCCGCAGCCAGGGCGAAGAACCTGAGAATGTTAGACGCTTTGTTCATCCTTTTCCACCTTACGACAAATAATGCGGCCACCTATGCTCGCCCTCGATGGTAGCCCGTTGGAAGAACAGCCAACCTATGTGTCCTTTTCCATCGTCCTTAGCGCCCTGTGTTTGCTGCTCTACCGCCGCTTATATAAGCAAGCAGTATGCCAGTACAACGTTGAACAAGCCCGATTGTGAATCGGATATCCGGTGGTTAGTGTGGTAAAGTGCCTGGTATAGAATATAGCATGGCAGGAGACAGTGTGGAAAAGATACGCACCAGGGCCGAGGCGCGCCGGAGGCGTGGTCGAGAGGCCACCGGGGAGGCGGCAGCATGGTCGTGCGAGGAGACTCCTCCTCCCCTGCTGTTCCACGCTGTCGAGCAATTCAACCGGGGCGAATACTTCGAGCAGCACGAGACGCTGGAAGAGCTTTGGCTCGAGGAGCCGCGCGAGTTACGCCGCCTCTACCAGGGCATCCTCAAGATCGGCGTAGGCTTCTACAAGCTGCGGCTAGGCAACTACCGGGGCACGGTGAATCACCTGAGGGGAGGCATAACCTACTTGCAACGCTTCGACAATATCTGCCTGGGTGTAGACGTGGCCCGCCTGATACGAGAGGCAACGGAAGTGCTCGACCGCGTAGAAGAACTCGGGCCGGACAGGCTGGCGGAGTACGACCTGTCGAAGCTGCCGAAGGTGTGGGTAGTAGCCAGGGACGTGGAATAAGCAGGTTATTACAGAGGTACTACATGGCATCTAAGACGATCCGGCAGCGGCCTTATTGGGACCAGGATGAAAACTACGCACCTCTGCTCGACTTCGCCAGGCGATACGCTCCCCTGCTGGTGCCAGGCTTCATCGCCCCGGAGGAGACCAATTCCGAGTGGCGGCACGTTCGCCTGGACGTGGACGGCGAGAGGGGCTGGCAGTATGGCAGTGACAGAGGCTTCAAAGTCACCCTGTGGTGGGAGCTACAGCCGCGCTACGATGAAGTAACTGTGGACGGCCTGGCGGTCGAAGCCTTCGGCATGCCGGAAGGGGCCGCCCTTAAGCTCACGACGGAGCGTAGAAGCGGCGAAGACCGTTACATCGAGCTAGAGGTCTCAGGCCCAGAGGAAGGTGTGGAGGCAATCGTAAGGGCGTTCGGCCCCGAGTTGGCGCAACGCTACCACCGCACTGACGAGCAATTGGACGCAGAACTTGCAAGCGCGCGCACCTGCCTAGCAAATGGAGACTGGGAGGGTGCCCACCTGCACGCAGTCACTGTGCTGAAGTACCGCCTAGAAGACCCTGAAGTGCACAGGTTGGTGGGGCTTGCCGAAGCGCACCTGGGAGACTGGCAGGGCGCGAAGATATGGCTGCAAAAGGCAATGTCCGCCAGCCCCCCGGATGCTGTGGCCCTGTACCACCTGGGGAGGGCCTACCAGGAGCTTGGCGAGCCGGAACGAGCGGCCAACAGCTTCCGCCAGGTGCTGCAAATATCGCCGGAGCATGGGCCTACTCGTGAAGCACTGGCGAATCTGGCTTAATGGTTGTTGCGGCTGTGTAAGTGTCGGATGGCAGGAGCCCAGCCCCTTCTTTGTCATTCTGACCGCAGTGAAGAATCTCGTCCCCCAGCACCCGACTTCCCTTTTTCTTTAGGGCAACCACAAAGTAAGTGAAAGGTGTAATACCCGCATGAGGGACGAGATTCTTCACTGCGGTCAGAATGACAAATCTCTCCATGACCTCGATTTGAGGCATTGTTGCGGCCCTAAGGTTTAGAACGAGTAGAGACTCCCAGCACAACTGGTGCTATAATAGGACTCAAATCGAGCTAACCTATGTAGCACCCGGTCTTTGCTTGACTTGCTGCTCACATGGTTTCAAGTTCCCATGCCCTGCTAATGTGTTCCGCCCGTCATATCTGGCATGTACATTCGGAGGTAGCGGATGAAGTACACCGATGAAGCCCTCGAGGCTCTTCGCCGGGAAGGAGACCTACTCGCTGACGGTGTAATCGAGGCGCTGGTAGCTGCGGGCACAGTAGACGACGTGAACAGCGTGTTGCGGCATTTCGAGTACAACGACCAGCCGGTACCTGATGATTTGCCCCCTGTGGTGCGCGAATACCTGCGCATTACCGACAACCCGCCAGCCTGGGTGGACGCCGAACGCATAAAGCGTGCGCACGCATTCTTCCTGGACGACGGCGCTCATGTGGCCTCGATATTGTGCCTGGGCGGGATGGTGGGCTGCTACGCCGTCCCTCATGGCGCGAAGCTGCTCTCTATGACCAAGAAGCTGGACTACCCGCAGCGGCGCTTGCTTGAGACCGGGCAGTTCTGCTTCTACATGATGGACGAGCAGGCTTTCCAACCCAAGGGCCGCTTCATTCCATCGGTCCAGAAAGTACGGCTCATACATGCCTCGATACGCCGGCACCTCCTGCAACGCGGCACGTGGCCGGTCGAGGAACGGGGCGTGCCCATCTGCCAGGAGGATATGCTGGGCGCCCTGATGATTTTCTCCAACGCGGTAGTGGATGGCATGCAGCGACTTGGCATCCACGTCACCCAGGAGGAAGCCGAAGACTATTACTACATCTGGCGTGTAACGGGCATTATGTTGGGAATACGGGAAGATGCAATACCCGAGACGTTGGCCGATTCTCACGAGCTTGCCCAGCAACTGCGCCGCAGACACCTGGGGCGCTCGTCTGAGGGGGTCGAGTTGACCCAATCTTTGATCCGCATGTACCAGGACGTTATACCGGGCAAGGTGGCGGACGGCGCGATTCCTGCTTTGATACGGTTCGTGGTCGGAGATGAAGTGGCCGACGTGGTGGAAGTGCCGCGCACCGGCTGGGACCGCAAGGTCCAGTGGCTGCCGAAAGTCATGGACGTGTTCGAGGACGCGGAGGACGAGTTCGTGCTCATGCGCAAAGTGCTCGACCGGGCCGCATGGCTCATGCTCAATGGGGGCCTGCGCAAGTTCAGCGGCGGTCACTCCTTCCACTACGACATACCGGAGGACCTGCGTTCCGCCTGGGGCATCAAAGAGGACTGAGAATTCATCATCCTAGTTTGACGCGTCCCAAGACCACTCCGTATAATTCCCTGACCCCTTCCCGGTAGCGACAGGAGTGGCTAAGCGTACCATGTCCATCACGTCTTGATGATAGATGACCCCTGAAGAAGAACTCTCACATCTGAAAGCGGAAAACATCGCTCTAAAGCAGCAACTAGCAGAGGCCCGCGCGCGACTCGCGCGTATGGGTTTGAAGATTTCAGCCAATGGGTCAATGGTGCCAACTAACAATACGGATGCGCAGGAGACTGCGCGTGCCGCAAGTACTGGCGAAGCTGCTACCAAGCCAGGTTTTGCAAGCAATATGCCCACTCGCCCCGTGTCGCGATCTGTAAATAACGGGAAAGCCCAGCCACAGGCCGAGACCAACAACATCGTAGCTGTCGAGCCTTCGACGGTGTGGGACCGGGTTGCGCCGCTCGAAACGACAGGCAACGGAGCGCGAAACCAGGCCATACGGCAGCCGGCTGAAATAGAACAGGTCAAAGTTCCCATACATACGCTGCCCATGCAGAGCCAGGGCAAGGAGAAGAAGCAAGAAAGCCCTCTATGGAGGCAAAGGTCAATCTGGCTAGGCTTCCTGGCCTTCCTGGTAGGAGTGGGCGGCGAGGTGCTGCTCTTCCAGGAGGCGCAGCGGGCGCAAGGTGCTGTCCTGCTGCTGCTGGCGATGCTCTTGGGTCTGGTGGCCTGGAGCGACACGCGCGACACGCCGCTCCTCACGTTCCCGCTGGAGCAGGCAAGAAAAGCCATTACCCTGCGGCCCGACCTCATGTTGCGCTTCGCGGGCATCGGGGTCTCGCTGGGTTTGCTGTGGGGCTCGTTCCAGGCATTCTGGGCGCAGCCGCAAGAGTTTTTCGGGCTGCAAGGCTGGCTGTGGCTTGGAAGCATGGGCATCTTGCTCATCTCTTGTGCGGGGTGGTACTCTCCGGAGAGTAGGGAGGCGCTGGGGCCGAGGTGGACCACACGCGAGACAGCGGTGCTTGCGGGCATCTTGGTCCTGGCGCTGGCCGTGCGACTCATCGGGTTGGAAGAGATACCGTGGCAGGTGGAAGGCAATGAGTACACCACCTTCAAAGAGTCGATGGCCTTTTACGCCAACCCACCCACAACCTCCCTGTTCACCACTGTCTTCCTGGGCACCGGCATGCCCAGCCTCTGGTTCTTCCCGGAGGGGCTGCTTATGCGCATCTTCGGCCCCGACCTCGGCGGAGCGCGCGTCTGGCCCGCCTTGACCGGGGCGCTGCTGGTGCTGCCCACATACGCTATGGTACGGCTCAACTGGGGACGCACCGCGGCGGGAATCGCTGCCTTCATGATGGCGATTTCCGCCGTGGCTGTCCACTACAGCCGCAATACGCTGCCCAACATCGGCACAGCCCTGTGGTGGGGTGTCTGCTTCTACTTCCTGTTGCGGGGTCTGCGCACCCGCAGGCCGGGCGACTTCGTCTGGGCGGGGCTGGCGGCAGGCACAAGCATGTACACCTACTACGCCACGCGCCTGTTACCTTACGTACTTGTGGCCTTCCTGCTCTACATGCTGGTCTTCCACTTCCGGGCAACCAGGGAGCGACTCGGCCACTTCGCGCTGTTGGGTGCGGGCTTTCTCGCGGGCTTCGGGCCGCTGTTGGCCTATATGATACACAACCCGCAGATGTGGTCCGGCCGGGGCGAGTCGTCGCTGCTTATCCCCTTGAAGATTCCCACCACGGGTGAGGAACTGGCGCATATATGGAACGTGCTGTCGTTCGAGATAACCCAGAACTTTCTGAGTCTCAGCGCCATCGCATCCAGGGACGAGTTTTACTGGGCGCCGTTCATGCTGCCCCTGGAGGCGGTCCTGCTGCTCCTCGGCGTGGGGGTGCTGCTCTGGCGGTGGAAGCAGCCGGCAACGTTCCTGGTGCTGCTCTGGGCGGCTAGTATACTGGGCATCAGCTCAATCATCCTCTCCCCCACCAACCCCAACCCTAACTTCAGCCACTGGACGCCGGCGTTCCCGGCCTTCTACATCGCGCTGGCCTTACCCCTGGCCTTGTGGCTGCGCGCATTGCGGCACACCGGGCGCAGGGTCTGGGTGCGAACCGGGCAGGCAGTGGTAGCGGCGGGACTCCTTGTGTCGGCGGGGGCCAACGCGTATTTCTACCTGGTCACGTACCCACCTAAAGTAGTCACCAACGAAGCGATACGTGCAGTGCAGGGCCGCTACATGGAACGCCTCCCATCAGACACGCTGGTGCGCTTTACGGGGTGTTGCTGGGGCTCGTTCGATTATGAATATGCCTGGATGATGGCTTCTCACCTGACCGTGGGACAGCTTACGAATCCCGCGCGCGGCCTGCCGCTGGTGGGCAGTCCAGAGCACAACCATGACTTTGTGTTCACCGGCCAGCTTCTCCCTTACCTTCCGGTAGTACAGGAGTACTATCCTGAAGGGGAGTTGTTGGACCTGAAAGCTCCCGACGGGTCGGTAGTCTACAACGTTTGGAGAGTGAAGGCTGCGGACGCAATATCGAGGCACGGCGTCAAGAGTGTCTTCACGGACGCGAACGGCGGCCAGGTGTGGGAGGGCAAGCTACCTTCCGCGGGCACGCTGCCGCAAGGAGTGGACCTGCCGTACCCGGCTACCGCCACGTGGAGCGGCGTGTTCTACGTACCGGCGGACGGCGAGTACACGTTGAGCGTGCAAGGGGGCGAAGCCGAGGGCTGGGTAATGGGGCAGCCGGGGGCGCTAGGCAAGCCGTTCGTGTTGCAAGCCGGGTGGGTGCCATTCGCTATACAGGCCCGGCTCGATGGACCGAACAGACTCCGGGTGTTGCTGCAAGCGGGCAACGGGCAGGCGATTGAGCTACCGACCACCCGCCTCTGGCCGCAGGATGCCAACGTCGGGCTTGCTATGTCTAGCAACAGCGCGGAACCTAACCGGCGAGTGGACCCGTTCGCCGGCTCGAACGCCATGAGACCGCACCACGCTCACCAACCGGGCCTGCTCGCTCCAGATGTAGCCGCACAGCTATTCCAGCCGCTATACGTAGCGCAGCCCTCCCCAGCCGATAACCTGCTGCGCTGGGAGGGGGAAGTCTACACTGAGGCCGGGGATTACGGGATGGAATTGATGGCGGGCGGGCTGGCGCAACTCACGGTGGATGGCACAGTGGTCGCGCAATTGTGCACGGCGGACCCCCGCGGGCAGGAGACGTCAGGCACGACCACGCTCACGGAAGGGTGGCACCGGGTGCAGGTGGACTTGCAAGTGATGGGTCACGGCGCGGGCACCGAACCGAGAGCCCTTGTGTGGACGTGGACCCGGCCCGACGGCGTGCGCGAAGTGGTCCCACCGTCGCGCCTGCGCTATTCCGCCAGCCCCACGCCCGCCGAGCCGGTGCAGTGGCCGCAGCCGCCGGCGGCCATCACTTGCCCCGCCCCTTAACTTTCACAACTCGCCCGGATGGTGCTCTTTGTCGCAGCAGTAGAAAGCTGACCAGGAACAAGAAAATCGCTTCCAGCAGCGTTGGATAGAGATAAGTGTTCGCGATGCCGAAGTATGGTAGCACCTCTATCGCGGGCAGGGTTATGGTAAAGAAAATGCCCAGGGTGACGTTATACAAAGCTTCATGCGGCGTTCCCGACCAACAGTCAAACGAGCAGAGAGATAGCATCACGCGCACTGCCAGCGCCACTATGGTCCAGAGCACGCCTGACAACAGCGACAACGCACCTAACCACCTCAGGTTGGAGGGCGCGGACATCCGCCGGATTCGCTTCCACACGACCAGGAAGTGCAGGACCAGCAACATAAGCAAGGGGACAACCACAAAGAAGATGGCAAACATGCAGCTACCTATGCCCCGTGAGCACCTGGCACCGGCATGCTGGGCCACGAGAACCCCAGGTACTTGGCGCAGCCGGCACCGGCCCTTCCAAGCGTTAGCTTAGACCGAGTTCCGGGCGCTCCGCGACGTACTGCCGCGCCAGTCGCTCTGCCTCTTCCTTGTCGTCCTGTGCCAGCACCCCATCCAGCACCAGCCCCAGCAGGTAGTCTTTCACCTCGCCTATCCAACGGCCCGGCTTACCGCCGAATAGCTGCATCAGCTCGTTGCCGTCCAGCGGGCTGGCAATCTTCTCGACTTCCTCCTGCGCCTTGATCTGCTCGCACCGCTCGTACAGGGCGTCTATGCGGCTCAGGGCGGCGGCCACGCGGAAGGGGCGCTGCGAAGTGATGTCGGCGCGGGAGAGGGCGAACAGGCGCCCGTTGATAGGCGCGGTCTCACGCAAGAAGCGGCGCACGGCACCATCGGACCAGCCTTCGTCGTACAGCCCGATGCGCAGGTGCCCGGCCACCAGTTGCTCCACCTGCTCCACTAGCTCGTGGGGACGGCGCAGGCGGGTGAGGATGCGGCGGGCCATCTGCGCGCCCAGCTTCTCATGCCCGAAGAAATGCACCTCGCCATCGGTGATGCCGTAGGTCTGCGGCTTGGCGATGTCATGCAGCAGGGCCGCCCAGCGCAGCACCAGGTCGGGCGCGGTGCGGTCCACTACCTTGAGGGTGTGGGGGTAGACCTCCTTGTAGTGCAGCGGCCCCCGCTCCATCTCGTGCATCTCCAGCAGTTCCGGCACCGTATACTCCAGCAGCCCCAGGTTGTCCAGCAGGCCGATGCCCTCGCTTGGCGGCTCGGCTAGCAGCAGCCTGTCCATCTCGTCGCCCACCCTCTCGCGGGACACACCTTCCAGCAGAGGAGCCAGCTTGCGAATTGCCTCAGCGGTTTCGCGCTCGATGAAGAAGTTGAAGGTAGCGGCGAAACGCACGGCCCTCAGCAGGCGCAGTGGGTCCTCAGCGAACCGTTCCTCCGGATCGCCCACGGCCCTGACGAGGTGCTGCTTTATGTCAATTTGCCCGCTGTAGGGGTCGTACAACTCGCCCGTAGCCAGGTCGCGGGCCATAGCGTTCATTGTGAAGTCCCGATGGGCCAGGTCGGTGTGGAGCGCGGAGAGTAGGTTGCCTGGAGAGGCCTCCTCGCGGTTGCGGAAGGTGGTGATTTCGACGATCGCATCGCCCACTTGCGCGGCGATAGTACCGAACTTCTCACCAATGCCGTAAACCGTGCCCGCTCCCACCTCCTCCAGCATCGCATTGATAGCTTCAACGGGCGCGTCGGTGGTCAGGTCGAGATCGTGAGTGGGCCGAGACATCAGGGCGTCGCGCACGCTGCCGCCCACGAGGAAAAGGCTGTAGCCCTGCCGCCGCGCAGCCATGCTCAACCTGTCGAGAAAGTTATCGGCTTCTGTCAGCAAGCTAGGAAACAAACAGTACATCACCCCGACCGTGTTCTCTCGCCGAAAATAGCGCGTCCCACCCTCACCAGGGTAGCGCCCTCCTCAATAGCGTACTCAAAGTCGTCGCTCATACCCATGCTCAGGTGCCGCCAGTCTCCGTCGTAGCTTTGCTCCATAACTCCCAACAGCAGGCGAAGCCGGGCGAACGTCTCGCGCAACTCTTTCTCCCCGGCCCCGAACCTCGCTATCGTCATCAGCCCCGTGCAACGTAGGTTCCCCAAACTCTCCATCTCACCCGCCAGCCGGGGCAACTCTTCCACGCCTATGCCTGACTTGCTAGCCTCCCCTGTGACGTTGACCTCCAGGAGTACCGGCAGCGGCTCTCCGCCTCGCTCTCGCCCAGCCGCAACGTCCAGGCCGTGCGCCAGTTGAAGATTATCCACCGATTGGATGCAATCGAAATGTTGCGCCGCGTGCCGGGCCTTATTACGCTGTAACGTGCCTATCATGTGCAGGGAAATATTTTGCCGGGGCACCAGGCTGCCGTCCTCGGCACCCGTATCGCGCCCCACGAACTTGGCGATAGCTTCTTGCACCCGGTTCTCGCCGAAGACCGAGACACCTGCCTCAACCGCTTGCAGAATCCGGTCCACAGGCTGGGTCTTGGTCACCGCCACCAGGGTCACATCTTCCGCGGGACGCCCCGCCCTCTCCGCTGCCCGTGCGATCCGCTCCTGCACGCGGGCCACATTATCCTCGATTTCGCTACTCACGACGCATCACTCGTCACTCGTCACGTAAACCAAAGACCGCGCCGAATAGCCCGCATTTGCCAGCCTCGCCCCTGTGCGAATAAAACACGCTGGTGTTGTGCATCGTGCAAAGCCCATCTATGGCGACGTTGCGCGCGGGCACCCCGGCCTCCACCAGCGCGCGGCGTATGCCTTCCCAGAGGTTGAAGTAGACCTCGCCTTCGTATAGCTCGAGCAACGGCAGCCGTAGCGACCAGGGCCGCGAGTAGGCCGCCTCTACAGCCTCCACCACTTGCGGGCCGACCTTGTAGCAGCACGGGCCTATTCCAGGCCCAATGACCGCCACTATGTCTTCCGGGCGCGAGCCGAAGTGCTGGCCCATTGCCTCGACTACCTTCGCGGAGATGCGACCCACAGTCCCCTTCCAGCCGGAGTGCGCTAGCCCAATAGCGCGGTGTACCGGGTCGTAGAAGAAGACGGGAGGGCAGTCGGCGGATAGCGCCATGAGGTAGAGGCCACGCGTGTTCGTTACCAGGGCGTCACAGTCCTGGATGCTGGGATGGTCGGGGAGCATGCCCCTGCCCGCGTCCTCGTTGCCCACCAGTGCGACCTCGTTGCCGTGCACCTGCTGGCAGCCGACCATGCGGCCCAGGGGGATACCCAGCCTCTGCGCCAGACGCGCTCGGTTGGCGAGGGCCACCTGTGGATCGGGCGGGTTGGCCGGGGTGCCACGCCGCGCGCTCAGGTTCCAGTCGGTGCCGTCGGGGGCAAAGCGCGTGGAGATGCCGTGCACCAACTCCGTGTAGGGCCGCAGGGCAAGGACGCTGTATATGCCCTCGCGCACCGGCAACCCCGCTGGACGCGAAGGACTAGGACCGTTCGCTGAGCCGCCTGGCGAAATCGTCTGGGTTCGCATCTGGTTCCTCGTCCTCATCGGGAAGGTACTCCGTGTCCAGCCCGCCCGCCACACCCGTGGCGTAGGCTCCAACGGCGGCGCCCTCACCTTCGATATCGTCCTCTTCGTCATCGTCGGCGTAGCTACTCACGAACTGGTAGTTCTGCACGCTCGGGTAGTACACTTCGATGCCGAACTCGCTGGGAACGCCAAGTGCGTCCGTAATCTCAGTCATAATCTGGTGGATCACAACGTCCAGCGACTCGTCGTCCTCCGGCCCATGCGCCTGGTCGAAGCCGGTGATGAACTCGTTCCACAGCAGCAACGTGCCCACCACCTGGTCTTCCAGGTAGTGCACGTCTATTTTGCCGATGTTCACAGCCGCGCCGTTCGCATCCCGGTTGTCCGAGTCGAAGATCAGTATCTCTTCAGAAGACGCAGTCCGCGTGGACCGCCGAAGCATCAGGTTCATAGCACTCCTTGGTGGACGATGGACGATGGACGATGGACGATAGTCGGTGGACGCGGGGCCAAGCGCGATAGACGACGGACGGTAGAGGCGGGCAAGAGTCCTATCGTGCATCGCCTACCGTCCTGCTTCCTCTACATAGCCGAGGATGATCTGGTTGATTACTTCTTCGATGGGGGCCTTGTCGTCGGTGAAGACGAGCTTGGCGGCATCGGGCTTGACTTCGCGAAGATTGCCTTTTTGCTGGCTCACGTCAAATATCTGATTGAGGACCGGCTGGTCTACGCGGCTGGCGTTCTCAGCGAAGTTTTCGAAGCGCGAGGGGCTGGCTGTGCCGATTATCATGCTGTTCGCCATCGTGGGCACATCTATCACGTATACGTTGGGGTACACCTGCAACATCGTGTTGGCGAGGGCATCCACCAGGCGGGTGTCGTGAAGGGTACGGCCCGCGTTGATCATCACCGCACCATCGGGCGTAAGGTGGTCCTTCACTTCCTGGAAGAACTCAACCGTGGTCAGGTGGAACGGTATGTAGGGCTGTCGGTACGCGTCTATGCCTATGACGGTCCACTTCTTATCGCGCCCGCCGGTCTGCAAGTAGGTGCGCCCGTCCTCGACGTGGGTGGTGACATTCGGAAGCGTATCCAGGGCGAAGTAGCGGCGGCCCACCTCCACTATCTCAGGGTCGATCTCGACGCCGTCCATTGGGATTGGCCCATATGCCTCGGTGATGATGTGCGAGGCTGTACCGGCTGCCGAGCCGATCATCGCCATGCTCTTGTAATCGTCCGGCTGGAAGCCCTGGGAGAAATAAGGCGCGATTGCCCAGTAGTCCCAGGGGCCGCCGGTCAACAATTCGTCGGGGTTATAGATCGAGTGGATGGCGCGGCCTTCGTTCAACATGAGGCCGAGGCGCTTGCCCTCCCGCACTACCTGTATGTAATTGTACGCCGACTCCTTCTCGTAGATTAGCTCGCCTCGCTCCGGCGGTTTCACCAGCCCACGAGGAGCGAACGCCGCCAGTCCGAGCACCACAAGCAGCATCACGGCGGAAATCATGGCCTGGCGCGTGTTCGAGGTGCTGAGAAGGCCAATTATAGAAAAGACCATCAGCACCACAGACGCTGAATAGAGGGTGGCCGTCGTGCCGATGTAGGGTATCAAGAAGAAGGTAGGGAAGAGGGTGCCCAGGATGCTGCCCAGCGTCGAGAGGGCAGACACCTGCCCCGCTGTGCCCCCGGCTGAGGCTTGTCCCACCGACCTGAGGCGTATCGCGAACGGCGACACGAAACCGAGCAGCAGCAGCGGCACCGAGAACAGTAGTATCACGCCGACGAGCGAGCTGTAGAAAATGCCAACGGACACCTGGCTGAACCCGGTGAGCGACCAGCTAAGTATGGGCCTGGCAAGCATCGGGATGAGGCCCACTGCCAGGGCGGCCACCGCGGTAATGGTGTACAGCAGCGAGGCGCGAGGGTAGCGGTCGGCCAGCTTGCCACCCAGCCAGTAGCCGAGCGCGAGATAGACCATCACCAGGCCAATGAGGTTCGCCCAGATGAACAGGGAAGTACCGAAGTAGGGCGCGAGCAGGCGCGAGGCCGACATCTCGACGGTCATGACGGACGCGCCCCCGATGAACACCACGAACATCAGCACCAGCCCCGCGACCCGGCTCCGCGCGGCTACCACGGGCGCGGCATTAGCGTTTACCAGGGATGTAGCGGGGTTCTCAGTAGTAGTTGCCAATTAGTTGCTCCTGTCGAAGTGCGGGCGCTACGATAGGGCGTCTTCGCAGGCCGCCCGGTCATTATACCGCGCCCCCGAACCATGAGGCAAGAATGACTCTTGGAGTGACGCCACACGGTCAACTTGGTTGATGCTTCAATTGCGAGACTCTACTCCCCTCTGTCATCCTGAACGCAGTGAAGGATCTCAAGAAGGCGGGTAGGAATGCTGTTGAACATTCGGAGCTACGATTTGAGAGTTCACCCTAGACCAAAGAGTAGCATCTGAGATCCTTCACTGCGTTCAGGATGACAGATCGGGAGACGGTCCTGGTCTCCTACTTTCAGGCTCCGTATCGCCCCCAGCGGCAAGCCATAATCCATCAAAAATATGGGCCTGGAATCGGTATGCTATAGTACATGTGATAGGTTGTGAGATTGCCTAACGTTCGAGCTTCAAAGCGCCCTCCTGGACCACCGCCTGGGAAGCAGCGGCTTGTCCCTTCTCTCTCGCGATAACATGCCCTATCTTGAGTGCAGTTAGATGAAAGTAGGAGGCTAACATGGCTAAGAAGCTTTACGTGGGCAATTTGCCGTATTCGGTGACGGAAGACCAACTAAGAGAGATGTTCTCCGCGGTTGGGGAGCTCTCAGACGTAGCAGTCGTCACGGACCGCTACACGGGCCAGTCGAAGGGCTTTGGCTTCGTGGAGATGGTGAGCGACGAGGCAGCGCAGGCCGCGATTACCAAGTTCGATGGACAGGATATGGACGGCCGCGCCATGGTCGTCAACGAGGCCAAGCCCCGCGAAGACCGCGGAGGTGGTGGTGGCCGCTCTTACGGTGGCGGCGGAGGCGGTGGTGGCCGCAGCGGCGGTGGTGGCTACGGCGGAGGCGGCGGCGGCGGGGGCCGTGGCGGAGGCGGGCGCGATGGCGATGGTGGCGGTGGACGCGGACGCTATTAGTTGCTCGGCTACAAAGGGTGCCGGGAGGTTGGCTAGCCAACCTCCCGGCACCGAAGCCCATTCTGAGAAAGCGAGACGAACCATGTCCGAGACCAGTAACTTGAACAAGTTAGAAGCACGTTGCAGCCAGGTGATGAGCTCGCCCTACCTGCGCAAAGAGACGCCGCCGGAACTCAAGAACCTGCGCACCGTACTCCAGACGGTCAGTCAGTTGATAACGGAAGACCTGCCACCGCTGATAACCGAGATCAGGCAGCTACGCAGCCGCAACAAGAAACTCGAAGCCGAACTGGAAGCGATGCGCTCGGCCAATGAAGCTGCCGCAAATGGCGCAACAGCAGACGAAGATGCCACGAGTGATGTCACGCCCGCCGAAGCCTCAACCGAGGCACCAGCCGAAGCAGCAGCCGAAGCAGCAACCGAAGCCTCAACGGAGGCGTAGATATGCGATCACCTGGCAGCCACGAACAGTGACTTCGCCCAGGTGCAACCCTCCTCAGGCATTCCCTGAAGCCGTCCAAGACTCACCAGTCCCCGTGCGGGGACTTCGCAACTCGTAGCCCTCGACTTTAGTCGACGGGCGTCTACTTACTTCCCTGCGATATCCCCGCCCCCTCAGGCACCGTCAATTGCTATCCGCCCGCACTGGTGCTACAATAGAGCACCCGGTAAGGTCGGGCACACGGGCATACCCGGACGCCCGCCCGGTTGCACATCCAGCTTCAAGTTCAAAGGAGGAACTGACTATGTTCTCGAAGCGTATCGGCAAAGGCTCGTTTGCGCTCTCGTTGTTGCTCGTCATGAGCATGCTCCTGGCTGCATGCGGGGGCGAAACACCGGCACCCGCCTCGACAGCGACTACGGGACAGGAGGCCGCTCCCACGACAGCCACTGAAGCAACTGCCACCACCCCGGCGGGAGACACAGCCACCGAAGCAACTGCCACCACTCCGGCGGGTGAGGCAGGTGGAGGCAGGGGCACAATCAAGATCGGCTTCGCCTTTATCACCAGCGGTGATAACGCAGTCTACGGCAATTCACAGCGCGCGGCAGCCGAGATGGCTATCGAGGAGATCAACGCGGCGGATGAGGGCCCGCAGATAGAGGCCATCTTCGAGGACACGGCGGGCAAGCCCGACCAGGCCATCACCGTCTTCCAGAAGTTCATCAATACCGACGAGGTGCACGCGATTATTGGCCCCACCCTGAGCAACGAGGCCCGGTCTTCCGACCCCGTGGCGCAGGAGGCGGGCGTGCCGGTGCTGGGGGTATCCAACACGGCGGGTGGCATCACCGATATTGGCGACTTCATCTTCCGCAACTCCCTGGCCGAGTTCCAGGTAATCCCGGAGACGATCAGGCAGGCCAAGGAGCAGCTGAACCTCACCAAGGTATCGCTCCTGTACGCCAGCGACGACGCCTTCAGCAAGTCGGGCGCTGACGTATTCCGGGCCGAGTTGCAGAAGAACAACATCCAGATACTCAGCGAGCAGACCTTCGCCACTGCCGACACCGATTACCGCACCCAGCTAACCCAGATCAAGGGCGAGAACCCCGACGCTATAGTGGTGTCCGCTCTCGCCAATCCCGCCCAGACCATCTTGCAGCAGGCGCGGCGTGACGTGGGTATCGACCCGAAGGTCCACATCATCGGCGGCAACGGGTTCAACTCCCCGGCGGTAGTGAAGGCGGCGGGCGATACCGCCGAGGGCTTGATAGTGGGCGCGGCCTGGAACCTGAACGCCACCGATGAGATTAGCCAGGAGTTCATAAAGAACTTCAACGCCAAGAACGGCAAAGACCCCGACCAGTTCGCGGCCCAGGCCTACGCAGGTGTCTACATCCTCCATTTCGCCGCCTCCCGAGCCGATCTTGAGGGAGAAGAGCTTGCCGACGCGCGCGACGCCATACGCGCCCAACTCAACAACATAGAGAACTTCGGTACTGTGCTAGGCCCCTTCGGCTTTACCGACAAACGCGACGCCAATCACCCGCCTGTAGTGCAAATCGTCAGGAACGGCGTGTTCGAGATCTTGAAGTAGACGATGGACGATGGACGATGGACGATGGTAGGAGACGGAACCGCCAACACGCCAAGAACGCCAAGAGCGCGCCAAGGTTTAGGATTGTTGGGAACTATCTAACCACTAACCACTAACCACTAACCACTAACCACTAACCACTAACCACTCGTCCATCGTCCGGCGAAGCCATGAACCTATCTCAGCTACCGCAACAGCTACTGAACGGTATCTTCTCGGGCAGTATCTACGCGCTCTTCGCGCTTGGGTATACGCTCATCTTTGGTGTGCTCGACATACTGAACCTGGCGCACGCTGCTATCTTCATGCTAGGGGCCACTTTAGCTTGGTGGCTCACGGTGGACCAGGGCTGGAACCTGTGGCTGGCCTTCGGCATGTCGGTGCTCGTTTCGGGCTTGCTCGGCGTGCTGCTGGATAGGGTGGCGTTCCTGCGGCTAAGGTCGCGGGGTGCGCCCCAGCTATCCGCGATGATTAGCTCCATCGGTATGGCCCTCATCTTCGTTGGCCTGTCGCGTCTGCTGTTCAACGCCGAGCGCAAACAGTTCCCCTACGGCACCTTTCCGCCGGTCTTCTTCGACATAGGCAGCATGCGCATCCGCCTGCTGGACGTGATCATCCTGGCTGTGAGCCTTACGATGATGTTCGGGCTGACCTACCTGGTACGCAGCACCTCCTTGGGCCGTGCCATGCGCGCGGTGGCCGAGAACCCACGAGCGGCGGCCCTGCTCGGCGTGAACATCGACAAGGTAATCATGCAGACCTTTTTCATCGCCTCGGCACTGGGTGGGGCGGCGGGCATCCTGTACGGCATGAGCCTCAACAGCATAGAGCCGGGCATGGGCAACCAGGTCGAGCTAAAGGGCCTGTCAATAATCATCCTGGGCGGCATGGGCAGCATTCCGGGCGCTGTAATAGCGGGCTTCCTCATCGGCATGGTCGAGGTCCTGAGTGTCGTCTTCGGCGGCTCTCAGCTAAAGGACGCGCTGGTGTTCGTCGCCCTCTTCCTGGTGCTCCTGCTTCGCCCGCAGGGCATCTTCGGCGCTAGACAGGGAAGGGCCGCGTAGAGGCGGGGTTCTGAAACGTGAAACGTGAAACGTGAAACGTGATGCGGCAAGGGTGACAGCGCCCCGTAAATGCTACCGTGTCGGCGTTGCTGGACCAACCGCCACCCTGTCATCCTGAGCGTAGCGAAGGATCTCAAGAAGGTGATATACGGATGCCGTTGAATCCGTAGGTAGCAAGTGCAGGTTACTGAAAGTCTAATACAGGAGTAAGGAAGCCATTTGAGATCCTTCGCTGCGCTCAGGATGACAGGGGGAGCAGGGTTCCACTTGAGAAATAGCATCACGTTCACGTACCAAATAGCACAAGCCGCATCACGTTTCACGTTTCACGCTTCAGACTAACTGATGGCTGAGTTCTACAACAACAACAGCTTCCTCATAAACCTCGTCGGCATCAACGCGATCATGGCGTTGAGCATCTACATCACCCTGTCCTGCGCCATGCTTTCATTGAGCAATGCGGCTTCAATGGCTATCGGGGCTTACACGGCGGCTCTGCTGACCCAGCAGGCGGGGTGGCCGTTGTGGTTAGCCGTGGTGGCGGCTGCGGCTGTGGCGGGGTTGGTCGCGCTTCTCCTCGGTATGCCCATATTGCGGTTGCGCGGCGTGTTCCTGGCAATTGCCACGCTCGGCTTCGGGGAGGTCATCCGCATCATCATAGTCAACACCCCAGCGCTGGGCGGGCCGGAAGGATTCAGGCTCAACGCGGGCAATCGGTCCGGGGTTGTGACGGGGCTGGAGATATTCGGCACGCTGCTTGTGCTGGCCTACTTCTTCGCCCGCCTCAAAGGCTCGCGCATGGGCCTAGCAATGGACGCCATACGCGAAGACGAAAATGCCGCCCGCACGATGGGCATCAACGTCACCTTCTACAAAGTCATGGCCTACGTCACGGGCGCGGTTGTGGCCGGGATTGGCGGCGCCCTGTACGCGCATTTGCGCTCCTTTCTCAGCCCCGGCGACTTCGGCTTCCAGCGGGCCGTGGACATCCTGGTGTTCGCGGTCGTGGGCGGCACTTTCGCCTGGCGCGGGGCTATCCTGGGCGCGGCACTCATTACCCTCCTGCCCGAAATCACCCGCAGCGTACCCGTGGTGGCCGGGCTGAACATCAAGGACCACCCGGAGATATTCAGCGGTCTCATCTTGCTGCTGGTGATCCTCTTCCTGCCGAAGGGGTTGCTGACTATCTCGCTTGGTCTGAAGTTGCGCCGCCCGGCACCCAGGACGTTAGAGAAGGAGGCATCGCCATGACCTCCCATGTCGCGGAGACACCCGCCAGGGAGCCTATCCTGACGGTACGAGATCTGACCCGCTCGTTCGGGGGTTTGGTGGCGGTAAACAACGTCTCCTTCGACATCTACCCAGGCGAAATATACGGGCTGATCGGGCCGAACGGCGCGGGCAAGACCACCGTGCTCAACATCCTGAGCGGCCTGCTCACCCCCACAAGCGGGACCGTCACCTTCCAGGGGCACCGCATAGAGAGGTCGCCCGCCTACCGCATAGCCCGGCAGGGGGTGGCCCGCACCTACCAGAACATCCGCCTCTTCGCCGCGATGAACGTGCTACAAAACGTAATTGTGGGCCAGCACTCCCGCATGCAAGGCACCCTGGCCGAGCGGCTAGTCTTCTCGCCCCGCGTCCGGCGGCAGGAGGAGATAGCCCGGCAGAAGGCCCTGGCACTGCTGGAGAGCGTCGATCTGGCCGGGGTGGCGGAAGAGCCTGCTTCGGCCCTCGCATACGGCAACCAGCGCCGCCTCGAACTGGTACGCGCCCTCGCTTCCGACCCCAAGCTGCTATTGCTGGACGAACCCGCCGCAGGTATGAACGCCGCCGAGAGTCAGGCCCTGGGAGGACATCTTCGCGACCTCGCCGTGCAGGGAATTACCCTCCTTGTCATCGAGCACGACATGGCCCTGGTGATGAGCCTCTGCGACCGCATAGGCGTGCTCAACTTCGGCAACCTCATAGCCGAAGGCACCCCTGAGGAGATAGCGGGCAATCCGCTGGTGATTGAGGCATATCTGGGAGCGGAGGAATGAAACGTGAAACGTGCCGAGTAATTCGTAATTCGTAATTCGTAATTATGTTAGAAGTAACCGAACTGGCCGTAAGCTACGGGCAAATTGAGGCGGTAAAGGGAGTGACCTTGCGTGTGGAGCGGGGGCAAATCGTGGCGCTCGTGGGGGCGAACGGCGCGGGCAAGTCCACCACGCTGGCGGCCATATCGGGCTTGTTGCGGCCAAGCAGGGGCAATATCAAGTTCGAGGGGAGGGAGATAAGCCGCTGGCCCTCCCATAAGATCGTGGAAGCGGGTATCGTGCAGGTGCCGGAGGGGAGGGCCATACTCGCCCGCATGACGGTGAAGGAGAACCTGGAGATCGGGGCGTCGGCGGGAGGTCGCAGGCCCGTAGACCAGGCGGCTATCGAGCGCATGTACGAGCGGTTCCCGGTGCTTGGCTCCCGGCGCGACGGTATGGCGGGCAACCTATCAGGAGGCGAGCAGCAGATGCTTGCCATAGCCCGCGCCCTCCTGCTCAAGCCCCGCCTGCTGCTCATGGACGAGCCTTCAATGGGCCTCGCGCCGCTATTGGTACGCGAAATCTTCACCATAATCGCGGAGTTGAACCGCGACGGCAGCACTATCCTGCTGGTGGAGCAAAACTCCCACAAGGCGCTGCAAATTGCCCACTACGGCTATGTACTGGACCGGGGCCAGGTGGCCCTGGAAGGCACCGGCGAATCGCTTCTACACAACGAGCAGGTGGAGCGCACCTACCTGGGCGGCGCAGCGAGAAAGTAGGTGGGACGATGGACGATGGACGATAGGAGTGATGAGGACTGAGGTCTGAGGCCTGAGGACTGAGTAGCGGGGATGTTGAAGGGGCACGACGCGTCATGCCCCTGTTTTCTTCTCTAATAAACTTGGCGGGGTCTTGGCGTCCTTGGTGTCTTGGTGGTTCCGTATCCTATCGTCTATCGTCTATCGTCCATCGTCCCTCCCCGCCTTCCTATCACCTTCGCAGGCACCCCTGCCACGATGCTGTTGGGGGGTACGGAGCGCGTCACCACACTACCGGCGGCTACTACCGAGCCACGGCCCACGGTAACCCCATCCAGGAAGATGGCCCCGCTTCCCAGCCAGCAATCATCTTCAACGACTATGCCCTTGCGTGTCACCCCTTGTTCGCGCATTGGCCGCGTGACATCCTTGTAGTTGTGATTCTCGCTGTGGAAGCTGAGACGCTGGCCGCCAAGCACGTTGGAGCCTATCTTCACCCCACCCGCTGCGCCAACGAACGAAAAGTCCCCAAGTGACGAGTTGTTGCCCATGACGAAGCCCTTGCTGGTGGTCCAGAGCACCGAGGAACTCTTTATACTGCACCCGCGCGCAACGGTCACGCCATCCCCAAGTCGCACGCCCCACTCTCCCAGCGCATCTATGAAGACATTGTCGTCTAGGACCACGCCACGACCCGTCTTAAGCAGATGAGCGTGCCGTATCGTTACGTTGCGGCCCAGGAACAGGAAGCCCCTGACGCGCCCAAGCAGCGGGCGGCGCACGTAACCTCTGAGCAGCATCACCCCGCGCACGCCGAATATCTCAATAAGGCTGCGGGCATTTATATCCGGGTGAATAGGATAAGGCCGGCCCGGACGCACCCTCGTGATTACCCACGAGAGCAGGCGGTGCAATGCGGGCTGCTTGCCTGACCCCGCGGGCTGATCGTCGGTTGCCTGCATCAGCGTCCCCGCCTGTTCATATTGGCTGCCGCCCTGTACGCTTCAAAGGTCTGGCGGGCGGTGCGCTCCCAGGTAAACGTCGCCGCGCGAGCCTTCCCGGCCGCCACCATTTTCTCTCGCTTGTCCTGGTCCGACAACACGGCGTTCATAGCGTGCGCGAAGCCTTTGTCGTCCTCGGGCGGTACCAGCAGGGCGGCCTCGCCCAGCACCTCCGGCAGGCAGCTAGCGGACGCGGCCACCACCGGCGTGCCCACCGACATCGCTTCAAGGGGCGGCAGTCCGAAGCCCTCGTAAATGGAGGGATATACCAGCATATCCACAGCCCCGTACAAAGCCGGCATCGACTCGTGAGGCACCCGGCCAAGCCACCGGACTCGACTCTGCAAACCCTCGGCGGCGATCCGCGTGCGGTATTCCTCGAATCTGCTCTCTGTAGCACCCGATATTAGCAGCAGCGCCTCCGCGAGTTTGCTGCCCTCGGCGGCCCCAGACATTGCCCGTAGGATTACATCCAGGTTCTTGCGGCCAAAAGGTGCCCCCGAAAAAAGGATCAATGGACTGCGGCCCTCTCCCGAAGGTAGACCGAGTTGAGCGAGAAGGCGCTCGATGGCCTCCCGCGGTTGCGGCTTGTACTCGGTTCCGGCGGCCCCTGGTGCGAGTACTACCCGTTCCTCCCGCACCCCGTAGTACTTTATCGCTTCCCGCCGGGAGAACTCTGTAAGCACCATAATGCGTGCTGCCTTGCGCGCCAGGAGCGGAAGCACGTAACGGTTGTAGACTACCCATTCCAGTGGATAGTCCTTAGGAAAGCGCAACGCTGCCGCGTCGTGAATGGTAATCACTACCGGGACCGGGGAACGCCACGGCGTCACAAACGCGGGGCAGTGAAGCACGTCTACAGGGTGTTTCAGCAGTTCCGCCCGCGCTCCCCATAGCAGCCAACCTAGCGTCTGCCTCGGATTGCTAACCACAGGCCCGGAGATATCCTGGGTGCTAACATC
This sequence comes from Chloroflexia bacterium, assembly GCA_036386675.1. GTDB lineage: Bacteria > Chloroflexota > Chloroflexia > QHBQ01 > JADMIH01 > JADMIH01. The sequence goes on from DASVVE010000041.1 coordinate 46,309, forward strand.
AGCTATCCCTCGGAGCGCGTCGAGCAAGCACCTTGTGTAGACGCTAAAACCCCACACAGGGAAGCGATTGGGGAAAGTCATATCGAAGGTCACACGCAAGGGCCGACCCCCCGCAGGCCTATGGGTACGTGACGAGGCATCAGAATAAGTCATCATGAGGTGTGCGATACCATCGTTCTACGGCTTTCGTGCTCCTGCAACGTATCTTTGGCGTCGTTAGCCAGGGGAGAGGGCAAGGTGCTGGATGTCTGCTCTCGTATGAGCGACAAACACAGACCGGAGGTCCACCAGAACAAGAAAGTGACCGAAAAGTTGGCCCATATGGCGCTGGTTATCATGATGGGGACCAGCGCCAGCCCGCCAACCAGAGGTGTTAATACCAGGCCGGCAAGTAGAGGATCACCCCGAACACGACGGAAGGCCAGGAAGCTATTGACCACACTCGCCCCGTACATCAACACATAGAGCAGCCCACCCAAAACGCCCATTTCCCCGAAGATCGCCAGTAGAGCGCTTTCTGCGGGGCCTTCAGCATCACCATAGCGGGGCACCGAACTACCCAACCCGGTACCGAGCGGGTATTGTGCCACATGATTGGCTCCCACGCGCAGGGCAGCGAGATGCCCGCGAGTAGAAGGGTCCTCACGGGTTAACATGCGGTCCACCAGTTCTCCGCTGCTTGTAACTTCTCCGGTGGAATCGTTACCCTGGCTCGCCTGGGCGGTAGGAGCGACTAGCGCCGTGGCTGTTTGAGCAGGACCTGTCGCACCACTACCAATCTGCCGGATTATGGCCTGTCCCACGGGAGGACGTACCTCCTTCAGTTCAAATGTCAAAAGAGGCCCAAAATTCACGTATTCTATCAAGATGAACAAGACGGCCAGCGTCACCGCGCCACCAACGGCCACCATGCGCCACCTGCGCAAGAGCAACACGAGCAATACGAACTCGAATACCATAACCGCGAGCGCCCCGCGTGTTATGCTGAACAGGATGCTGGTTATCAGCAACACAAACGCGGTCCAGCGGAACCAGTTAGGCAGGCTACGTTCGCCATCCCTGTAGCTAACCAGCACGGCGCATATGGGCACCAATAGCAGGCCCGTATACGCCAGGCCAAGGGGGCTAATATAGGTGGAGACCATCCGGCGCAATAGGAGATTTGCGTTGGTGCTCTGGAAGAAGTTTTCAGGCAAGCCCTGCGGTCCGCCAAACGAATACCCCAGCCATGACGTAAAGCCGTTTACGCCCCAGTCAAGCCAGTCTGATGTCGGCACGAACCACAATTCCCACAGCCCAAACAACGCAACCACGAGAATGGAACCCAACAGCACGCGTGCTGTCCAGACGAGGTCCTCGCGCGAATATCGCCAGAAGATTCTCCCGAAGGCGTACAGGAGCGGCAGGAGCATCATAATGCGGAAGCTCACGAAGCGCTGGCCGAGCGAATTGTCTATCGGGAAAACACCCTCTGGAATGAGCAGGTAGATGCAGGAGAGTACCGCAAAAGCTATCATGGTCCAGTCTAGCCAGGTGAGCCGGGGTAGCTTACCGGCACGCCAGGCCTGCCAGGCCAGCCTACCTGCCACGAAGAGCAGCAAGACGAACACGCCCTCTTTCCAGAACTGCACCAGCCTGACCAGAGGGGCCGGGGTGCCCAGGCGTAGCAAGACCATCAAGATGATGTTGTGAAACGCCATGCCCGCGACCAGGATGGCAAGCGCTCTGAACGGAGCACGGTAAGTGATTACCAGCAGCCAAGCGTATGCTGCAAGCAGAATGAGACTCAACCCCGTGCCCACGATTGCCACTAAGCCGGTGTCCTCCTCTGTCCGAAGCGGCCCAACAGGTAGTCCCTGTACGCCTCAAGCTTGGTGAGTGCCTGCGGGTCATCTTGCGGGAGCCTGACTCGCCAGGCGAGCGAGCGCCACAAGATCTTCACTATGCCGATAATAAGGGAGGCACGCGTGCCCCACTTCTTTATGAAACGGAGGCGGTTACGCTCCCAGTAATATACGCTGCCTAGCGAGGGCAAACTTGCCGTGGTTGCGTTCACACGGTGCCTGATTCTCGCCCCCGGCACCACGAGCAGCCGGTATCCAGCCATGCGCAGCCTGTAGCACCAGTCTACATCCTCCCAGTAAAGAAAGTAAGCCGCGTCCATCAGCCCCACCTGCTCCACCGCCGAGCGCCGAGCCAGGATGCAGGTGCCCGCCAGCCACTCGGTATCGTATGCGGAGACGGCGGGTACGTGATCGGGCGGCTCGTCCAGCCAAAGGTGCTCCGGCAGCACCCGGCCGCCCATCCGCACGCTGCCACCGCCGAACCACACCCGCTCCGGCTCAGATGCGTACAGGACCAGCGGGCTGACTGCCCCTATTTTCTCATCCTCCAGGGCCTCTACCAGCCGGGAGACCACGTCTCGCTCCAAGAGCACGTCGTTGTTGAGCAGCAGGACGCGCTCGGCCCCCATCTCCAGGGCTACGCGCATGCCCAGGTTGCAGCCCCCCGCGAAGCCCAGGTTGCGCCTGCTACCCCACAATTCTACCTGGGGGAACTCATCATGGATAACGGACAGCGTCTCCTCCTGGTTCCGGGAGGCGTTGTCGAGCAGCACCGCGCGCAGTCGCGGGTAGTCTTGTGCCTGTAGGGAACGCAAAGTGTCCTGGGTCAACTCCAGGTTGTTCCAGTTGAGGATGACGGCAACCACCTCTGGTAAGCGCGTGGGAGTAGTTATGTGTGAAGCAGAAGAGGCTAGGGACCGGCCATTCGTTGTAGCTATGGTGTCCGGGGCTTGCATAGGCGATGTGTTTACCCTGATGGCCTGGTGCTATGTGAACGAGCACGCAGTACGCGGGGGCCGGGGATCAGCGGGCTACCACCTGGCGGTACAGCCTACCGAATTGAGCGGCGTAGTAGCTCGATAGAAAGTGCGCGTCCACACGCTTCGAACCGGCCTTGCCCATGGATTCCGCCAGCGCCCTATCCCGCAGGAGCAGCGCGACCTTCTGCGCGGCATCTTCCACATCGCCGGGCTGCACCAGGAATCCAGTCGCGCCATTATCCACTATTTCGGCCAGTCCTCCCAACCCCGTGACGACCACAGGCTTGCCGGCGGACATCGCTTCCACCGCCACCAGGCCGAACGGCTCGGCGCGGGTCGGCAGGTGCACCAGCACGTCGAACAAGTTTACTATCACCGGCACGTCCGAGCGCAAGCCCGCTACGACGACGCGCTCCCGCAGCCCCTTCTGCTCGATCAGTTCCTCGAGCCGCTCCAGGTGATGCTTGCGGTCGTCGAACACGCCCCCCACGATCACGAACCGGGCGTCGGTGCCGCTCTCTGTCAGTTTGGACGCTAGCTCTACGAACTGCTCCTCGCCCTTCCACATGCCGATGCGGCCTATCATACCCACTACCGGCACGCCGGGAGGGATTTTCCACTCGGCGCGGAGTTGCTCCACTTGCTCCTGGGACACTGCGCGGTAGGGCGTGGGATCGATGCCGTTCTTGATGATTTGCAATTTTCGGCGCACCGGCGGATAGGACATTGCGAGGTTGAGGGCCACCGCTTCAGAGGGCACTACCACCCGCGCTGACAGTGCGTGCACCAGCCGCGTAAGCACTCGTCCCTCGAGGGGCCGGAACAACTCGTGGACGTGGCACACGTGGGACACACCCTCGAGGCGGGCAGCCACGGCACCAGACAGTATGGTGCTGGTGTTGGAGTGCACGATATCGATGTCGTATCTGCGTATCAGGCGGCGCAAGTAGCGCGCCGACCGCAAGAGCGAGGTGGAGAGATGCAACAACCCACGCGCGTTGAGGTACTTCTGGCGGCGCAGCACCGTGATGTTGTGCTCGACGTACCTTATGTGGAGGCGGTCAAGCGCGCGGCAGAGGCGCATATCGTCCTCTACGTCGTTCGCCAGCACAATGTAAGGGCGCACGCCGAGCGACTCAGCCTGCTCCACGAGCATGAGCAGCATCTTGCTAGCGCCGTAGAGGCTGCGAGTAGCGTCAAGGTAAAGTATGTTCAGCGGTCTGGGCTGTTCCAAATCGGTCAAGAGGTACCCTTAGTTGACAATGATGTTCCACGCATAAGGTGCGCTACAATGTCGTCCAGCCGGGCCTGGAACTCACCCGGTGAGTACCGCCGGCTGGCCTCGGTGGCTGCTATGCGGTACTTAAGTTTAGCAGCGTCGTCGGCAAGAATGTACTGCAAGGTCAGGGCCTTCAACTCCTCTAGGTCGTCCCAGAGAAAGCCCGACACGCCATGCTCCACGACTTCCACCTGCCCGCCCCGCGCGATCACTATAGGCACGCACCCTGCGGACATGGCTTCAACCGTCACGACCCCGAAGTGCTCCATTACCTCCGGGCGCTTGTCCTCCTCTGACCCGTACCCGGTGGCATGCCAGAAAACCGAGGCCCGGCGGTAGAGCGAACGCAAATCGCCTTGTGAGATGTCGGTGTGAACGACCACCGGGTAGCCCTCGGCAAGCTCGCGTATCCGGGCGAGGTAGGCCTGGTGCTCCGGCTCGGGACGGACGCTGCCCGCCAGGTGCAATTCCCACCCTCCCAGTCCTCCAGCTACCATGTCCTTGAAGGCCCGCACCAGGACGTCGTGCCTCTTGCTATGTTCTCCCTCGAAGAAACGGCCCACGGCCAGGATGATATTGTCCCTGGGTGACATAGGATCCGCCTCAATCAACTGGACGGGCGGAGCCAGCACCCGTATCTCCATACGCCGTGGTGACCGCTTCTTGAGCCACGTCACGACGAACCGGGAGTAGACTATCTCCAACTGGTAGGAGCGCAACATGACCGGACCCAGGAGGCCGGACCGCAGCCAGTCGCCCCGGTGCGTAGGAAACGGGAACTGCACGAGCAGCAAGCCGCGCCTCCCAAGAGAGGCCACCGGGGGCACGGCATGGTTGCTCACGCAAATGAACAGATCGTACCGCTTGCTGCCGGTTGCCTTCTCAAGCGGCGACAAGTAGCCGGTGCGCGGGCGTAGCTGCACGCGGGACAGGTCGTAACCCAGGGAAGCAGCCAGTGCCGGCACGCGCTCTGCCCCGGCCGTCAGTAGCGCGACATTGTTCCCACGGCTCAGGTGCTCGGCAAGCGCGAAGATATAACGCTCACCCCCGCCGATGTATGGCTCAAAGGGATAGTAGATGCCTACTTTCATCGTCCTGAGTCGGTGCCGGCTTTTACGCCGGCTAGATAGTTCTCGATAGCCGATACCTCACGCGTGAGGGTAAAGCGTTCGCGTACCTCTTCAGCCGCAGTGACGCCGAGTTGTGCGACCTCCTGGGGGTGCGAGGCCATCCAGTGGAGCTTGGCCGCCAGGTCCTGGGCATCGCCCGCCTTGAAAGCTACGGCATTCTCACCGTCCCTCACTATTTCCGCCGTCCCGCCACGAAGCGACGCCAGCACCGGCAAGCCGGTAGACATTGCTTCTAACAGGGTCACCGAGAAAGGCTCGGCCCATTCCGAGGGGAACACAAATATGTCGTGCGCCGCGTACAGGTCTTTCAATTCGTGCCTCGGTACCGGGCCATCCATTCTCACCACGCCGTCCAATCCGAGACGGCCTATTTGCTGTTTCAACTCCTGCTCGTAAGCGTCGTCCCGCGCAGGACCAACTATGCGTAGGGTTGCCTTGGGGTGCGGCTGTAGCGACCCCAGGTGGTGCATTGCCTCAACTAGGGTGCCTATACCCTTCTCCGGCGAGACCCTCCCGGCGTACAACAATCTAACTTCTCCCCCTGCCTCAAAGGGAGCGCGACTCGCCAGGGGAAAGGCCTCCGGCGAGATGCCGTGATAAATGATCGTACCATTACTTACCCCGGCCCCGAGCGCGGCATACTCGGCACGTAGGGAGTTGCTGCAAAACAGCAGGTGCTCGGTCGAAATCGGCTGGCTCGGCACGCCAAGCATGGTCAGGAGCATGTGGTACAGCCTTCGCCCCACCCCGGCGTCCCAACCGTGGGCCTGGCGCGCCAACAAGGGTGCCAGCCAAGGGTCAGACAGGTAATATACGACGCGCGCCTGCTTCTCGGCGGTTGATAGCAGCCCCCGGCCCATGTTGGAGCCGTTCCAGAACATAACGATGTCTGTCTGCAACCGGTTTATGGCCCTCCGAGTAACGCGGGAGTTATGCACCTCGACTGCAACGCGGTTGCGCCCAACCCATTTTTCCTGGCCTGGCGTCTGGCTGCCCCAGCCCTTCAAGAGCTTCAACCGGCGATACACGCCACGCTGTTCGCTAGGGGCCTCAGAAGCACGGAACATGCTGGTGAGTACCGACACTTCATGTCCGCGCGCTTGAAGGCCCGAAGCCACGTCAAAGCAGATCTGTTCGTAGCCGCCCAGCGAGACCGGGGGGTACAGGTTGGTTACGAAAAGCAGCCGCATCCCTGGCCTACCCGCCCTGAGAACCAGGGTGGCGCGTGTAAATCGCGAAGCGGGTACTCGGTACGCGGTAAATATCCAGCTTCTTGTTGAAGCCTTGCAGGGCGCGCACCACGCCGGGGTATTGCATGGAGCAATCGTCCCAGATGATCGTGCCCGTCTCGGAAAGCATTTCCAGGGCCTTGAAGGTGTCGCTCTTCACGTATGAGTACGAGTGAGAGCCGTCCACGAAAACAAGGTCTACGTTGCCCCGGTACTGGCCGTAATCGAAGGTAGCGCTATCCCCAAAAAGCTGCGTGATTTGTGGCTCGTACGGGGTGTTGCGAAACCTCTCACCGATTCGCTGGCTCTCCTGCTCCGGCGGGTCTTCTTCCAGCCCTTGCAGCATCAGGTTCTCCTCTCCGGGTGGCATATCCAGGGTAAAGACACGGCACTGCGAACCGGCGTGCTGAGCCATGATAAGCGTCCCTCCACCCGTGAAAGTGCCAATCTCGAACACCTGGGAGGGCCGAACGTAGGAGGCGACAGAAGCCAGTACGTACGCCTCACCGAAGGGAAGTGCTTTAGGCTCGACAGTGTGCTGCAAACAAACACTCTGTTCGTTTATACCCGGAAAGATGTCGTGCAGGGGGCGCTCGGGCAGGGCAGACAGGTCCACCGCGTCTGGATTGTACGTGGCAATGTAATTGAGAATGCTGCCCACAAATCGGCGGGTATCACGGGGGCGAGACACCGTTCGCCTCATGTATTTGCCGGTGACACGCAGCGCGGTTAGCGCCCTCGAACCTCTGGATAGTTTCATTGTTGCTCGTTCGACCTCTCTTTCAGAGTTTAGTTGCGAAAATGACTGGGTAGCTAGGGACGCTCAAACTATACCCTACGTGCCTCGTTGCTCGCACCCGGCTGAAGGTCGCGGGGCTTCGCGAGGCGACTCTTGACGGTGTCAAGGACGGCACGTCTTACCGGCCAAAGGTTGGTAGCCCACATAGCCAGGGATGCCACACCTGCGACGGCCAGCAGGGACCAGATATCTACTACCCACGGCCTGGCGAAATAAAGTAACGTACCACCCGCCATGCCGGTGAGCAAAGACAGTACCGCGGACCGCAGCAATCGGATTCCTCCAAGGTCCCTCAACTCGAAGAGCATCACGGGGAACACGATAAGCGCACCAAGGGCGTACGCACCGGCTATCGCTTCAAAGCCGAAGCTGGCGGTAACCAGCACGACAGCCGCAAGCCAGGTAACGGCGGCCCAGCCGAGCGTGATACGCAGGACCGGCCGCCTGCGCCCCAGAGCGTAGAGTGCCGCCACAAAGATGCCCATCCCAATGCTCAGCACCATATTGATAGCAAGCAGGTAGAGGGAAGGCAGCGCGGGCAGCCACTTCGGCGTAAAGATATGCTCTATTAGCCTCGGGGCCAACCCCACCAGGACGGCAAAGACGGGCAGCGAGAGGCGGCAGGTCCAGCCCAACGCCGCCTCCAACATGGCAACAAAGGCCGCGCGGTCGTTCTGCAAGCGCCCCAGCGCCGGGTAGCAGACCCTTGAAACCAGCTGTCCGAGTACCAGGGGCATGGCCGTAATCTGCATGGCCCAACTCAGATAACCAACCGCGACCGGGCCGAACACCGGGCCGCCCAGGGCGGGCACCATTGTATCCTTTACGAAACTTGCCACTGCCTGGCTCTGGTAGAGCAGCCCAAAACGGATGCTTTCCTTTAAGGGACGCCAGTTGAAGTCGAAGGCCGGACGCCACTTCGTACGCGAATAGATGGCGAGCGTGCCCGCCAGCCCCGACGCCAGCACCGCCAGGACAAGGCTCCACACCCCCAGGCCGAGCAGCGCGCCTGAAATAGCCATAGACCAGTAGGAGAACTGCCCCACCACGTCGGCCAGGGCGATGGGCCGGTAGTTAAGGTTCCGCTCTGCCACCACGACGGGCACGCTACGCAGCGACGTTACCACCACGTTGACGGCGAGGGCGCGTACCAGCCACTCCACGGCAGGCGTGTTGTAAAATCCCGCGATAAGAGGTGCGGACAGGAAGAGACCAACCGCCAACGCAGAGACGAATGCCAGTTGCAACGTGAACATCGCGTTAAGCTCCTGGCTTGTCACTTCTTCCTTCCTGCGGATGAAGGCAGCACCCAGACCTAACTCGCTGAACAGCGTGACGATTCCTACGACGAATGTGGCAATACCAAACAACCCGTACTCACCCGGCGTGAGGAGCCAGGCAAGTACCAGCGCACCCGCCACGCTCATGACCCTGATGACGGCCTCTCGGCCCACGAGACTCAGCACGCTGGAGAGCGCGCGCGCCTGTACTGTACCCGGGTCCGGGTGTGCTTCACCTGAGGACGAGTCGGGCACCGCGACTTCCGAGCCGTTACCGTACAGTGCTGTGATTCGGCCGGGTGCGATCTCCTCGGAGTCCTGGGTCCTCATCTGGGGTGCTGAGATGGCGCGTCTTCCCGGTGGGGGTTGAGTGGCATGGACGGAGATGGCAGGTTAGTAAGCGCCACGCCCGGAGACGATAACGCCTATGGTGCGCCACAGAATCTGTATGTCGAGCCAGATAGAGTAGTTCTGGATGTAATACAGGTCGTGCTCGGTGTGCAGGTGCATGGGGGCGTCGCTGCGGCCGTTGATCTGCCACCAGCCGGTTATCCCCTGCGGCACGGCGAACCGCTTGCGCTGCCACGGCTGGTAGCGGGCCACCATCCAGGGCAGTTCCGGGCGCGGGCCAACCAGGCTCATGTCGCCGCGCAGCACGTTGATTAGCTGCGGCAGCTCGTCGATGCTGGTGCGCCGGATAAACTGGCCTATGCGGGTCACGCGGGGGTCCGAGGGGGCCTTGTGTATCAGGTTGCCATGCCTGTCGTTCTTGATAACCTTGTCCACCAGCTTGTCGGCATTCGCCACCATGGATCGGAACTTCCACATGGTGAAAAGCCGCCCGTTTTCGCCCACACGCTGCGACTTGTAGAAAATGGGGCCGCCGTCTTCGAGCTTGATAGCCAGCGCGGTGAGTAGGAACACGGGGGAGGTGAGAGCGAGTATCAACGCGGAGAGGGCAATGTCCATCAGCCGCTTGAGCAGGCGCTGCACGCCGTCAATCGCGGAGTCGCGCAGGCCGATAAAGAGCACGCCGCCCAGGCTCTCGATTGTGGCGCTGTGGAAGGCCAGGTCGAACAGGTCGGGCACCACGCGCACGCGCACCGGCTGCTCGTAAAGCTGCGCCACCAGGTTCACCAACTGCTCGTGCTCGTGCAGGGGCAGGGCGATAATCACCTCGTCTACGTCATACTGGGCGACCACTGCCGGGGTATCGCTGATGGGACCGAGCACCGGCAGGTCGGCTATCGTACCCTCCTGGCGTTCGGAATTGTTGTCCATGAAGCCGAGGATGCGGATGCCCGACCAGCGCTGCCGCCGGAACTCGTTCGCCACCTCAGCGCCCCGCTTGTCAGCGCCCACGATCAGCACCCGCGTCTCGATGTTGGGGTGGTCGCGGTTGAGAAGGTGCCAGACCCGCAAGGCCCACCTGTAGCCCACGAGCAGCGAGGTGGAAATGAGGAAGAAATAGAGGAAGCCTAGGCGCGGCAGGTCGAGGTTGATCAGGTACAGGAGGCCGGTCAGCGTGAGGGATACGAGGGTGCTGGCTACGACCACCCGCTGGAACTCTTCTATCCACCGTATGACCTTGCGGCCGTTGTAGACGGAGTTTGCTACCAGGAATAGCACGCCGAGCAGGCCGAAAGCCAGGTGCAGACTCAGGCGTAACTCTTCGACTTCTATCTGCGGCCAGGGCTGGAACGGCTGCCAGATGGGTATATCGTAGCGCAGCGCCATTGCCACCTCTAAGGACAACTGCACTATTACGACATCTATCAGGAACAACAACGCCATGTAATTGGCATTCAGCCTTTTAAACATGGACCCTGCTACCTCCCTTTTGCCCCCTGTAAATTACCACCTATAAGTATATGGCAAGGGTAGAGGTAAAGCAACTGCAATGTCTGTGCGGCGCACGCCCGTTCTACCACCTGTGCATAACGACCCGGTTAGCGTCGCTTCAGCCCCACTTCAGCTCCGCCTCCGCGTCCTCTTGCCCCTCAAAACTTGCCCGAACAACTCTAGGTAACTGCCCGTAATCTTGTCCCATGAATAGTTGGCTCTCACGTGTGCCAGCGACATGGTGCGCCTTTCCTCCACCACATGCGGGTTCTGCAACAGGTGAGCCAGCACACGGCAGAGGCTGGCCGCCCCTTCTCTGCCATCGTAGCTGAAACCGGCGGTGCCGACCGTCTCCAGGTTCTCCGGCGTGTCGTGCGTAACCACGCAGTTGCCAAAACCCATCGCTTCCAGCAGGGCCGGGTGCGTGCCCCCCACACCAGAAGTCTCCACGAAACAGTAGGCGCTGGAACTTAGCTCGCGATATCCATCCCCGAATACGTAGCCGGTAAACACTACCCCCTCGCACGCGCCCTCACGCAGCGTCTGCTTGTACTCCTCCGCGTAAGGCGCATCACCCACGATGACGCACTTCATACCTTGCTTGTCGGGCAGCATGCAGTAGGCTTCCACAAGGTGATGGGCGCAGTTCTCCGGCACCAGGCGGCCCACGAACAGGATGTACTTTCCCGGTTCAAGTCCATACTTGCTTAACGTATCGCCGGGGGGCAGTGGTTGCACGTCCGAGCCGTAGGCGATGTATGGCGGCTTTACGCGATAGGTGTCTTCGTAGTATCGCTGCACCACCCTGGAGTCGGTGAGAAAGGCGTTAGGCAGCACGGTCGCCATGCGCTCCGCGAAGCGGATGTACTTGCGGGCAAGCTCCGGCCATTTCTCACGCTTCCAGTCGAGGCCGTCCACGTTGATGATAGTGCGCTTGCCCACCAGCCGGGGTATCCAGGTCACGAGGCTGTTGCCCGCGATGAAGTAGAGGCAAATGTCGTAAGGCTGGAAAAGCGCGTGCAGCGAGGAGAAGAAGGTGTGGACCAGCGTGTCGAGATACTTGTTCGGTATGGTGGGCAGCTTTACCAGGCGCATGCCCTTGTAAGTCTTGCCCTTGTACTTTATGTGGTGGCTGCGGCAATAAACCGTTACTTCGTGCCCGCGCTCCACCAGGCGAGAGCCTAGCTGCTCGACGCACGTCTCAAACCCACTGTAGCTCGCCGGTACCCCGCGCGTGCCTAGCATCGCGATCTTCAATGTTGTCCACCTTGCTGTTAGGAGTCGAGATTCAGGTCTGTCGGACACAGGGCCGGAACTCCTGTGTGTTCTCAGCGGTAATAATACGGCACCACCAGCACCAGCAGGCAGTATCCGGCGAAGAACGCCGCTGTAAAGCACCAGAGCCACGTGCCCCACGGCATCGCCGCTGCCGCGTCCCCTTGTGGAACAATTGCAGGAGCGGCGCCAACCGGTGCAGCCTGCACCCCGCTTGAACGGTTGCCGCGGCGCACGAGTCCGGCAACCCACGACCACGCCAGATTAAGGCCCTCGAATATGAGCCACAATATGGGCACGATGTACCCGAACAGGTACCGCCCCTGGGGATCGGTGTGCACGCCGGAGGTGCTCAGCGGCCCCATCATGCGGGCGAACGTGATGAAAACAGTCGCCACCAGCGCCAGCAGCACGACCAACCCCAGCCACTCGAACGAAGTCCACGCCCCTATGCGGCGCACACCATGCCACCCCAGCGCCGCCAGTACGAGCAGGATAAGCGCGTTCAGCAGGGCATAGCCGGGTTCGGGCAACGGTATCGACAGCCACCCGAAATTACCCCAGAACGAGCGGAACTGGCGGTAGGCGTATCTTTGCCAGATTCCCACCTTGTCGAAGGCCTGCGGGTTCACCAGCACGTCTACGATGTCCAGCGATTCGCCCCGCAAGATGCGCGCCCCCAGCCCGCTTACGGCCAGCGAGCCGGTCTCCATCGAGGGGTTGAACACCCGCAGGCGCACCTCTCGTGGCATCCCGTTGCGTTCGCGCTCGGACGTGTCAGGAGTGAGCAGCGGAGTGGCCGCCAGTGAAACGTCGTCAACGTACAGCCCGGCACTGCCCGCGACGAATCGCACCCACACCTTGCGGTCTCCATTTGTTCCCGCATTCGAGATGCTGAATTGTTGCCACTGCCCGCGCGTAGGAGTGATAGGCACGCTGTATAGTGTCTGGCCGAGGGTCTCCGCCCCTATGCGGGAAAGCGTGCCGCGCCGGTCTTGAAGCAGTTCCACTCGGGACTCAACGGGAGTAGTGAATACCCCAGGCTCGGCATCTTTGCCCTGTTGCGCCCAGAAGGTAAGAGTAGCGGTATAGGGGGGGTGAGGCCACGGTAGCTCCACCCATTGGTAGACCGTCTGCCCCGGCGGCACCTCTATGGCATAGGCACCATCGTGTGCGGGCATTTGCACCCGGTCGGGCCTCACGGACGGCCCTCCAGGCACCTGCCAGCCCGCCACCGCCGGACTAGGACGGAAGAGCAGCAGGGTACCCACTATGCACAACAGCAGGAAACCCGCAGCCACGATACCAGGTACAACGTAAGGAGAGACAGGCGAGCTTTGCCCTGTTCCCCTTGCCCTGCCGGATGGAAGCCGGGCAACGCGCCATCGTGGCAGGTACTGGGTGAGCAGCAGCCCTACCCAGACCAACAACCCCAGGCCCAGTAATGGTCCACCAGATACAACAGCGGTTAGCTTGGCGAAAGCCCCTGCCCCCAGTAAGGCTACAGAAAGTACCGCTAGCCCCACTCCACGCCACCCGTAAGGCCACTTCAGCAGGGCTACCAGGGCGACGAACAAGGCCGCCACCACCACGTCGGAGATAACGTCGTTGCTCACAACCGAGGCGATGAAGGTATGCATGGGCAGGAGCGCCGCCCCCAAAGGCAACGCCAGGCGCATCCACGGCAAACGACGGCCACCCAGCAGCACGCCCGCCAGCCACGCCAACGCCACCACACCCAGGTTCAGCAGCACCGACACGAAGCGCATTACACGCAACGCGGCACCAGGCTCGACAAAGGGGTCTATACCCGCGCCCAACGCGTTGGCGACGTGCAGGCTTACCGCGCACAGCCAGTAGTAGGGAGCGGGCTGCCGTATCTGCCACAATAGTTCCAGGTAGAGGTCCTGGCTACCTTGTGGGAAGGCTGGCGCGCCGGGAGTGGGGTGGCCCGATACGAGCCGCGTCCAGTTGTGCTCGCCCATCGAGGCCACGACCGCCGCCTTGAGCGCCAGCGCCTCCTGGTGGTCCTTGCCGCCCTCCTGCCACGCCAGGCCCTGCACCGCGTCATCGTCCAGGCCGTGACGGTAGAGCAGGGCGGCGTAGGCATAATGGCCGTGCTCGTCCGGCCCCTGCCACGGCGGCACGAGCAGCGAGAAGAGCACGCCGTTGGCGAGAGCGACACCTATGGCTATTGGCAGCGACAGGGAGAGGATTTTGGATTTTGGATTTTGGATTTTGGATTTTGGTTGGAGAGAGGTGTAGGCTGCGAATAAGAGGGCTAGTGCGCCTGCGGCCAGGAAGAGGAGCATCAGCCACTTCGGCACGTTAGCGGTAGCGTGTTGTGCGAGGCCGCGAAATGCATCTAAGGGGGACGGATCGTACCTCAAGCCAAAGGCTATGTCTGATTGCTGGGGCAGCCCGTTCAGGTATGCGGTGCCGCCTGGGTATGTGTCGGTGGGGAGATTCGGGTCGAACTGTATCCACCACAGGAGCGCGGCGGCGTTGTCGGGACTGGAGTGCGGCGACTCGATTTGCACGTAGTAGGTCTTGTCCTGGCTACCGGCTATCTGGGGAAAGGTGAAAAGCTGGTACTGACTTTCCTCCACCGAGCCGGTGACGTGGAGGGTCGAAGTGACGAGGACGGGACTGTCCGCGGCTTCTTCCCGCAGGTGCATCCCTATAATTGCCCCGTCTTCCCGCCCGCGAAAGTACTGCGGATTGACGCGCACCTCCAGCCCGGAGAGGTTGGGGTAGCGCGACACGAACGTCTGCCCGATGGAGGTGCCGGGCACAAGCGGGGGGGAGACTGCGTTGGCACCGTCGCTACGCCAGTGGGTGACGGACGAGTAGGCGCTTAAGAGGAGGGCGAACAGGCCTACGAGCAGCACCAGCCAGCGCAAGAGCGGGGTGATTGCCCACCGTCCTACCGTGCCGAGTACCGCGACACGTTCCCCGGGCAGGCTGGAAGTCTCAACTGTTGTGGTCACACCTCTATCCACCGTCTTAGTAATTACGAATTACGAATTACGAATTACTGGCAACTCTTGTAACTCGTAATTCGTAATTCCGCCTCAGGCGCGTTGCCCTAGCGCGGCTGCCACCCCGGCCCCTGCGGGCATGGAGAGGCCGAAGGAGCGAAGGGTCTCCTCCAATGCACCGAGGAGGTGTAGCACGAAGCCCTGTTGCGCCCCGTAGCCCATCAGGCCGACGCGCAGGAGCTTGCCCTTCAGAGGGCCGAGGCCGCCGCCTACCTCGATGCCATGACGGTTGAGCAGGTGGGAGCGCAGCTCAAGCTCGTCCAGGCCTTCGGGCAGCAGGATGGCGTTCAGGGGCCATAGGCTCCACTCTTCGTCGGGCAGGAAGTTCAGACCCATCGCCTCTATACCCGCTCGGAAAGCGAGATGGCTGCGCCGGTGCCGCTCCCACCGGTGCTCAAGGCCCTCCGTGTGCAACAGGCGGAGGGCCGTGTGCAGGGCGTAGATGAGGGGCGCGGATATTGTGTGGTGGTACTGGCGTTCGTCCCAGTAGCGGTGCAGCAGCGCGGCGTCCAGGTAGAAGGTAGGCACTGGCCTCTCACGGCGGGCGGCACGCTCCAGGGCGCGCTCGTTGATGGTGAAAGGCGCGAGGCCGGAGGGCGCGCCCAGGCACTTCTGGCTGCCGCTGTAGCAGACGTCAATGCCCCACTCGTCTACCAGGAGAGGCTGCCCGCCCAGCGACGTGACCGCGTCCACCACGAAGAGCGCGTCCACCTCGTGCGCGGCCGCGGCTATCTCAGCGAGGTCCTGGCGCACGCCCGTGGAGGTCTCGGCGTGCACCGCGCACACCACGCCTGGCCTGACCCGCTGTATCGCCTCCCACATTTGCTCCACGTACAGCGGCTTGCCCCATTCGCCCTCTACCCGCGTGACCACACCGCCCAGGCGAGCGGCTATCTGGCACAGGCGGTCGCCAAAGTAGCCCATCACGCCGACCACCACGTGGGCACCCGGCTCGACCGTGTTCGCGAGGGCTGCTTCCATGCCCGCCGTGCCGGTGCCCGAAATGGCGAGCGTAACCCGGTTGTTGGTGCCGAACACCGCCCGCAGCATGTCCTCAAGCTCCTGCATGATCTGGAGCAGGGCCGGGTCGAGGTGCCCCAGTGGCGGCAGCAGCAGCGAGCGCAGCACCTCCGGGTCTACTTCGCTAGGCCCAGGCCCCATGAGCAGGCGCTTGGGCGGGTTGGCGTGCGCCGGGATGGTCACTCTGTCGGTAGCTCTATCGGTGGCTTCGAGCATCTATCGCTCCTTTCTTCGCGGGTGCAACGACCTGTCGAGTATCTCGACGGGGTGCAATACCTTCAAGTTTGCGCCCAGGCGGCGGGCGTTGGTCTCGATCTGCAACGTACAGCCGGGGTTACCGCTCGCCACTACTTTCGCCCCGGTTGCCAGTATGTGGCGGGCCTTGCGCTCGCCTAGCTCCCCGGCGGGCCGCGGCTCCACAAGATTATATATGCCCGCGCTCCCGCAGCATATCTCGGCCTCCGTTACGGGTACAAGTTCCACGCCCGGTATGCCTTGCAACAGGCTCCGTGGTTCGTAGCGGATACCCTGGGCGTGCGCCAGGTGGCAGGCATCGTGGTAAGCCACAGTGGCACGAATAGGCTGTCGTACCGCCACTGGCCCTAATTCTACCAGCAACTCACTGATGTCGCGCACCTTGGCGGAGAACCGCGCGGCGCGTTCGGCAAACTCCGGGTCGTCGCGCAGCAGGTGGCCGTACTCTTTCATGGTGGAGCCACAACCTGCGGCGTTGACAGCGATGTAGTCCAACTCCTCCCGCTCGAACACCGCGATTAGCTTGCGGGCGACCCGCCGGGCGTGCTCCTCATACCCCGCGTGCAGGGCCAGAGCACCGCAACATGCCTGCTCCCTTGGAGCTACCACTTCGCAACCCTCCGCCGCCAGCACTCGCACGGTAGCCGCGTTCACCTGGGGGAAGAATACCTGCTGCACGCAACCCGTCAGCAGCCCTACCCTCGCCCTCGCATTTCCCTTCGGCTGAACGTGTGCGGGTACTCTCATACGTAGCCGCTTCAGCGTCATTCGAGGCATCAGGTCGTGCATGCTCCGCAGCCGTGGAGGCAACCTGTCAAGCAGGCCGCTCCAGTTGGCGAGGGACTGTAGACCTAGTGAGCGGTACAGGAGCAGAAACGGGGCCAGCAAACGCAAACGGGCGGGGTAAGGAAAGAGAGTGAATACCACCTTGCGGAAGAGCTTGTCCGCCGGGTTGCGCCTGTAGCGGCGTTCTACCTGGCTGCGGGTGGCCTCTATCAGCTTGTTGTACTGCACGCCGGAGGGGCAGGCGGTCACGCAGGCCATGCAGCCGAGGCACTGGTCGAAGTGGCGTACGAAGGTCTCCGTCATGCCCAGGCGTCCCTCGTTGCCCGCCTTCATGAGGTGAATGCGTCCGCGCGGCGAGTCCATCTCCTCGCCCCAGAGCAAATACGTGGGACAAGTGGGCAGACAGAATCCACAGTGCACGCATTCGTCAATCAGTTCTTCCGAGGGTGGATGGTGCGAGTCGAACGCGGGGAACAGTCGCACGGGCGCACCAATAGAGCCGCCTGCATGTACGGCTTTGCGCCCGGAGCCTTCAACGGCAACCCCTATGTCCTGCGGGCCGGAGCGCACCGAGACCTCCCCCGCCGCCTCCGCTGCCGCCTGCATGTGGGCGGGCACCCCGAACGTGGCCCGCTCGTACCCGGCGGTCGCCTCTTCCCTCTGTTCCTTGTCGCGCGATTGCTCCACTATTGCCTCGATTCGGGTCAGATTCCGCCCACAAACCGGCCGGGGTTGAGCGTTCCGTTGGGGTCAAATTGCTGCTTCACCTTGCGCATCAACGACAGTCCTTCGCCCACGTCACCCCAAACGTCTACCCGGCTGCGCACCTCGGCGGGCGCTCGCCAGACGATCAGGTTGTGGCCCAGAGCTTCGGCTTCGGCGCGTAATCCCTGTACAAGAGCGACAGCAGCATCAGCGGTGCCCCCACGCCACCTGAGCAAAGCATGACCGTATCCCGCATGGGCGCGCACCGTCAGCTCCGTACCTGCTTCCCTCGCAGCCCTCGATGCCCTCTCCAACAATCCTTCAAGGTCGCTGACGGTGGAGACTAATTTGCAGAGCACATCCCTTTCCACCGTATCGCTGATCCCATCAAACTGCGCCCACACGGCTTGCTCCTCCTCGCCCGTGACAATACGGCTGCTGCCACCCAGCAGTTGTGCCGTGAACTTAGCCTGTGCACTCACGGAGGCTTGGGTGCTCTCAAAGCGTACGGCCAGCGTTGAAGGTCCACTTGACTGCGCGAAGTAGTCAAGCGAAGTGGGTACGAGGGTGGATTGAAGTATAGTACCCACATGGCGGCGCAGTTCATTGGGTGGGATGTTAGCGACAACCGTAGCGGAAGCAGCAGGTAGAGGGTAAAGCCGGAAGGTCGCTTCGGCTACCACACCCAATGTGCCCAGTGCTCCCGTCAGCAGCTTGGGCAGGTCGTACCCGGCCACGTTCTTGACCACCTTGCCACCGGCCTTCGCAATCACTCCATCGGCCCGGACGAAGGTGACACCCAGTATGAGGTCGCGCACTCCCCCATATCGTAAGCGCCTCGGCCCGGTGTCCGCCGTGGCAATCAGTCCGCCTACCGTTCCGGGCACCGGAGGGTCAACCGCCAGGAACTGCCCGGCACCAGCAAGTTGTCGTTGCAGGTCCGACAGGCGCACTCCGGTTTGCACCGTTACCGTCAGGTCGCCTGCCGCATGTTCCACTACCTGATCGAGGCTGCTCACATCCAGCAATATGTCACAACCGCCAGGTGCCGCTCCCCTGTCGAGCTTGGTGCGCGAACCGCAGGGCACCACCTTCAGACCCTCTTTGGTAGCCCAGCCAAGCACCTCCGACACCTCATCCAGGCTGCGTGGCTTTACTACAATGCCCGGCACAACACCGAGCACCCTATCAGCAGATGTTCCGGCTCTTGTAAAGGCTTTAGTGCCTGTGTAGGGGGTGATTTTTAGACTCATAATCGTGATAACAGAAGACAATTCCATATTTATTGGCGCAATTAGCCAATAAACGAAATATCTAATCTAGAATAGGTCTGCTACACCTGCTTGCTGAAGTGGATGTGGCTTGTAAATGCCAGGGCTCTCGCCGCAGAGCCTGGGTGTAGGGAATATCTTGTCGGGGTTGAGGATGCGGCTTGGATCGATGGCGCACCTGAGCAATTGCATAGTTTCCAGGTCGTTATGCGAGAACATAGCTGGCATGTGACGCTTCTTATCGAGGCCCACCCCGTGCTCGCCCGTGATACTGCCCCCGGCGTCAACGCAGACGTGCAGTATCTCGCCCGCCAGTTCTTCCGCTCGTTCGGTCTGACCAGGCATGGTCGAGTCGAACAGCACCAGGGGGTGCAGGTTGCCGTCGCCCGCGTGGAACACGTTCGCCACGCGCAACCCGTATCTTTCAGCCAGAGCGCCGATTTCGCGAAGCACGGCTGACAGGGCGGTGCGCGGTATCACACCATCCTGCACGTAGTAGTCGCGGCTGATGCGGCCCATAGCGGCAAAGGCCGACTTACGCCCTTTCCACATCAGCACCCGCTCGTCATCGTTTTGCGCCAGCTTGATGGAGGTCGCACCGCTCCCATCGCAGATGCCACGCACGAGCACCATCTGCTCGGCTACCTCCAACTGCGGACCATCTAGCTCCACAAGCAGGACCGCACCGGCGTCGAGCGGGTAGTTGGCGTGCACGGCGGCCTCCGCTGCCTGGATGCTGAGGTTGTCCATCATCTCAATGGCGGCGGGCACTATTCCGGCAGCAATAATTTCGGAGACTGCCGACCCTGCCTCATCTGGACTGGCAAACGCCGCCTGCAACGTAGATACCGCTTCCGGTTTGCGAACTATGCGCAACGTGACCTCCGTCACCACACAGAGCGTCCCTTCCGACCCCACAAGAACGCCAACCAGGTCGTAGCCAGGCTTATCTACTGCCTTGCCACCCAATTTGACGACCTGCCCGTCAGACATGACAACCGTGAGTCCAACCACGTGGTTCACCGTGAAGCCGTACTTCAAGCAGTGCGCGCCGCCGGAGTTCTCAGCCACGTTGCCGCCGATGGAACATACCTGCTGGCTGGAAGGGTCGGGGGCGAAGTAATAGCCATCAGGTGCCACCCGCTCAGTTACCCACAGGTTCAGCACTCCCGGCTGCACCCGTGCCCTGGCGTTCTCAAGATCTACCTCCAGTATCCCACGCATCCGGCTGAGGCCAAGCACAATTCCGTTGCTCACAGGCAAAGCCCCCGCCGACAGCCCGGTGCCCGACCCGCGCGGCACCACCGGGATACCTTCCGTGTGGCACAGCCGCATCACGCCCTGCACCTGCTCCGTGCTCGTCGGCAGCACCACCAGCATCGGCAGCACGCGGTGGTTACGCAGCCCATCGGACTCGTAAGTCACCAACTGCTCAGGCTCCGAAATCACCCCTTCAGGCCCGATGATGCGCTTAAATTCTGCTATCAACTCTGGTCTTTGCATGGCAACGATCTGGAACCAGTAACTCGTAACTCGTAATTCGTAATTCGTAATTATCCTTCTAGTCGTCCCTTGAACTCACGGATAGAGTCTTGACTATTCAGTGTCCCAAGTTCGAGTTGGTAGCTCACCTGCTCGCCTGGCTGGAGGAAGCGGAGGCGACCCTCTTCGCGGAGCTTGTGGCGCGGAGTCTCCCAGTAAGTGGCCGGTTCAAGGGCGCACACGTACTCGCCTGAAGAGAGTTGTTTCCAATGCGCGAAGTATGGCAGTTCGGCGGCGTGGTACCGGATGTAGCCGCCAAAGCCTAGCCGGTGGTTGACGATGGCGGCTTGTGAGTAGCCCTGTGCATCGACGAGAGGCTTGTGGAAGAAGACCTGCTCGTCATAGTCAGGTCCGGCAGGTCCTTCAAAATGATTATGCGTCTCGAAGCCCTTCTCAGCGCGGGCGTCGCGGGGCCTCACCGACTCATCGTTCGTCAGGATCTCAGAAGATGGGCTGACCACCGGGAATCCGAAATTGCAGTGGTACAGGAGCATGTGCGGTGAGGGCCTTAGGCCGTCGTTGAGCACGGTGTCCTCTATGGTCAACGAGTCGGCTCCCAGCCGCGTAGAAATCTTGCGTGTCAGCAGCAGGTTCTCCCCACCGAGCGCCACCTGGCGGACCTGCCCTTCGATTTCTAGCACGTAATCGTCATTGCGCCATTCCTCGACAACGTGAACTTTCTCGGCAGGTATGTGTGCTATGCGGCCGTGCAGGCCCAGCGTCTCACCCGCGTCCTCTTCGGGGTGGCCGAAGAAGGTAAGGCCGCACGTGGTCACCAGACCGCCACCCCAGGTGCGTCCCCAGCCGTAGCCCTGCGGCTCGTAATGTTCGGGTCGTCCCAACGCCGGGTGCACCCACGCCAACGGTCGGCCGGAGTGCTCAGCGTACCCAATGTCCATCGCCCGGTCAATAAATACCTGGAACCGAAAGCCGCTGCCCGTGTATACCTCGGCCACTCTCATACCGCGTGGCTTGCCATCGGCCAGCTCCAGCAGCCGTATGCCCGCCACCTGCCTCATGGTGCCGACCAGTTCCCGCAGTTCGCCCGGCGAATAATCAGACCCAAATAGCTCCGGCATGTAATCTCCTAATCAAGACACCACAGGCAAGCGATGTGTAACTCGTAACTCGTAATTGCCTACTCGAAATCCAGGTAGGGCGTGGGGCTGTAGGCAGTCAGGCCGCCGTCTACTACAAGCGTCTGTCCGGTGATCCAGGAAGCTTCTTCCGAGGCGAAAAAGAGCACGGCGGAAGCAATATCAGAAGGCCGCCCCGCCCTGCCGAGGGGTATCACCGTGGCCCACCGGGTATCGTATTCTGGGTCGTCTCGCAAGTTGCGAGCGTTGGTGATGGAGCCTGGAGCCACGCAGTTGATGGTGATGTTGTAGGGCGATAGCTCCAGCACGAGGTTGCGGGTCAGCATCTGCAAGCCACCCTTGGTCATCGCGTAGGCCGACAGGTTCTCGACCGCCTGCACCCCCGCCACCGACGAGGTGAGGATAATGCGACCGCCCGCGCCGCGCTTGACCATCTCCCGCGCCGCTGCCTGGGCCAGAAAGTAGGTGCCGCGCAGGTTGACGCTCACCACTTCGTCAAACGCTGCTTCGGTGTATTCGAGAAACGCGCCCCAGCTTGTGATACCGGCGTGGCAGCAGGCGATATCGACCTGCCCGAACTCCCGCACCGCACTTGCCACGAACTCGCGGCAACTCGCCACCGACTGCGCCAACACCCGCACCGCTATCGCGTTCCCGCCATGCTCAGCAATAGTGTGGACCGCGCGCTGCGCACCTTCCGCATCGCTGTTGTACCCCACCACCACAGCCGCCCCTGCCCTGCCCAACCGCAGCGCGATCTCATAGCCTATGCCTGTGCTAGCCCCAGTTACAATGGCTACTTTGCCGGACAGATCGAGCATTGAGTGCTCCCGTGAGAGGGACGATGGACGATGGACGATGGACGATAGGCAGGGGCGAAGTTATCCCCAATATACTTCATCTGCATGCTGCACCGCACTTGCTCCTATGCGTGCTTTGCCGTGATCTTGCTTAGTACCTTGAAATGGGAGGACATTAGAGGATACATGCCCTGATAGATTGAATAGTAGTCCTGGTATACCGGAACATCAGGTCCAGGCCCTACCCGGTCGGTGATGCGGATGGTGTGCGCGCAGGCCTCGTCAACGTTTCGGTAGATGCCGACGCCTGCCCCAGCAATGAGCGCGGCACCGTATGCGGCACCCTCCGTGACATTAGTCAGCACGATCTCGGAGTTGAACACATCGGCCAGGATCTGCCGCCAGAGCGGGCTTCTTGCACCGCCGCCTGATGCACGCACCTGGGTAATCTCCACGCCCATGCCGCGCATTAACTCCAACGAGTCGCGCAGGCCGTATGCCACTCCCTCCAGGACCGAGCGCACTAGGTGGGCCTTGCCGTGTCGCAAGGTCAAGCCACTGAAGACACCCTTGGCGTCAGGGTCGGGGTGCGGGGTGCGCTCGCCGCTCAAATACGGCAGGAAGACCAGACCTTCGGAGCCTGCGGGTGCGGTAGTCGCTTCCTGGCAGAGCAGGTCGTACACGTCCGAACCCTCGGCGGCCGACCGGGCGAGTTCTTCCTGGCCGAACGTGTCGCGGAACCAGCGTAGCGAACCTGCGGCCGACAGCATCACGCCCATAAGGTGCCAGCGTCCCGGAACGGCATGGCAGAACGCGTGCAGGCGGCCCTCTGGCTCTAGCAGGAAGCTCTCGGTAGCCGCAAAGACCACGCCGGAGGTGCCCAGCGTCACCGAGATGACGCCCTGCCGCACGATGCCGCTACCCACCGCCCCGGCCGCTTGGTCGCCACCTCCACCCACCACCGGGGTGCCTGCCTTCAACCCGGTCTCTAGGGCGGCTTGGCGCGAGATGTTGGTGCTGAGCACGGTTGATTCGTGGCACTCAGGCAACCACACGGGTGGTATGTCGAGCGCGGACAGCATCTCCTCGGACCAGCGACGGTTGCGCACGTCCAGCAGTGCAGTGCCGCTACCGTCGGACACCTCCATCGCGTACTCGCCCGTGAGCCGGTAACGCACGTAGTCCTTCGGGAGTAGCACGTGGGCGGCGTGGGCGTATACCTCCGGCTCGTGCTCGCGCACCCAGACGATCTTGGGGGCGGTGAAGCCCGGCAGCACAGGGTTGGCGATGAGGTCGAGCAGGCGAGGCAGGCCTAACCTCCGGGTGATATCGTCGCACTGCGGCCCGGTGCGCTGGTCGTTCCACATGATGCAGGGGCGCAACACCTCTCCCGCGTCGTCCAGCAGCACCAGGCCGTGCATCTGCCCGGTCAGCCCCACGCCCGCTACGTCCTCGGCATGCGCGCCGCTCTCTCGCAACACCTGGCGAATAGACGATACAGTGGCGGCCCACCAGTCGCGCGGGTCCTGCTCGGCCCAGAGGGGGCGCGGCGTGTGCATCGGGTAGTCGCCCGTAGCCGACGCCAGCACCGCGCCGTCCGCGTCAATCAGCACAGCCTTGCTGCCGGACGTGCCGATATCTATGCCCAGTAGCAGGTTACCGGCCATCTGCGGCGCTCGGTGCGGCCTCTCGTACCGGCGGCAGGGGCGACAGGCGGTCGGGGTGCGAAGCCCTGGCGCGAATCAGGTAGGCTTCCAGCCAGCCGCGCGCCTTGTCGGGGTGCTCTGTAGCGTAGACAAGCGACTCGTGGTCGAGGCTGTTGATGCGGTCGTTAGCCGCGCGCATGGCGTCCATCGAGTTGCGCAACGCGACATCGACAGGCATGCGTTCCGGGTTGATGTCCAGGCCGAACCAGCCGCCGTAGCCGTGCATCTTCAGCACGTACAGGGCCGCCTCCAGCGACTCGGGCGATAGCACGCCCACGTTGAGGTCCTGGTCGTAGTTGCCGAGCGGCTGGCTGTTCCAGTGGGAGTGGGCCAGGCGGCCATATTCCAGCACCAGGCTGAACGCGTAAGGTACGTCCTCATAAGCCATCAGCATGTGCCCTATCTCGGGGTTCATGGCGCACAAGGCGTGCCCTTCTTCTATCAGCCGTCGGTTCTCCGGGTTCTGCAACAGCGCCTCAACCTTCATGCCGAGCAGCAGCCCCTCCGGCGTGGTGCCGTACAGGATGTGGCCCCGCGGCTCATACGGCTTCGGCTCCTCCGCCACTCGCACGCCGGGCACGGCATCCATCGCCTCGGCAAGCCCCTGGGCGAAACGGTCGCGGGCGGCCATGAGGTCCATGCCAAAGGCGTTCTCGTAGCCGTCGATGCCGGGCCAGACCACGGCGAACTCGGTGTCAAGCTCCTTGTTCAACTGAAGGGCGCTAATGGTACGGTCTATAGCTTTGCGGCGGATGTCGGATATCGGGTTGGACAGCGAACCCCACTCAAATTGCTTGTCGTAGAAGAGCAGTGGTATCACCGTGATGAGCTTGATGCCGGTATCCCTGGTGAACTGCCGCCAGGTCTCGACGTTGCTCTCGTTGATCTCGTTCGGGTAGTGGGCCTCCATGCCTTTGAGACCGTGGTCGGCAAGCCGTGCTGCAATCTCCAGGCGAGGCTCGATTTCGATCACCGGGGCGTAGCGGTCGTGAAAGCGGCTGGCGGGCGGCGAGAAGAACCAGACCCCCGCCGAGAACTTCAGGTCAAGCTCGAAAGAATTTAGGTGCGTTACCAGTTCTTCCGGCGTCCGGCGTACAGCTTGCGAGCGCAAGTCCGGCAGACTCATAGCGGTCTTCCTCCTGTTTCTGAAACGGGGTTCTGAAACGTAAAGCGTCAAACGTGATGCGGTTTGCCAAAGATTGGTACGTGAATAACACTCTGGTACTTATGTGGAACCCTGTTCCCCTGTCATCCTGAGCGTAGCGAAGGATCTAAGATGCTGGCCGTAGCGAGATGGCGAACCTTCAGCAACATTGTCTCTGTACTCAGCATCGTCCCGATACCACCTTCTTGAGATCCTTCGCTACGCTCAGGATGACAGGGTGGGGCTTTGGTGCCGCAATACGAATATGCTAATGTTCACGAACCAAATACATGAGCCGCAGCACATTTCACGTTTCAGGTTTCAGCCCGGTTTCCACTCCTTGCGAATGGTATCTCTGATTGACTGGTAGGTGCGGTCCTGGGCTAGGGCTTGCTCTATGGCGGGGACGAACACGTTATGGTAGAAGTCGGCACCCATGCGGCGCACGATCTCCTTCTCGAACAGGTCGTCCGTCTGCGGCTTGCCGTCGAGAGAGTGCCACTTCGGCTTCTGCGGCTGGGCTGCACCCTCACCCTCACCCGCTTCTCCCTCCCGCAGCTTCTGAAGCTCGGAAGGTGGCTTCGACAGCGCGGAGCGTCCAAAGCTGCGCGAAGCCACCACCTTGGCAACCCACAGGCCGTAGCCCATAGCCTCGTCCGGTGGAATGCCGTCCTCTAGCGCCTTCTGCCGGTTGTACTCAGCAAACACGTCAAAGCGCCGGACGGGCATGCGGGGGCGAAGCTCTCCACCCTGCCCTGCCTCATCACGCGTCTTCTTGTTATCTTCGGAAGCCATAACAGCAGCCCATCATCCGCCGTGGCCTTGCTTGAAGTCGCCCTGGCCGCCACCTCCGCCGCTGCCGCCACCCTGGCCGCCCGCACCACCCGCACCAGCGTGGCCGGGGTTACCCTCTATCTGGGGGCCTTCCACGTCGCCCGAGCCTCCGCTCTTGTGCGGGTTGCCGCTAAAGGTCTGGTGGGTCTTCTCGTTCTCGCCTTGCTGCTCGTTCTCTTGGTCCTGGGACATCAGTGATTCTCCTTCCGGATTGCCTGCCGCGACTCGTCGCCACGACGCTCTCTCAGACGCTGCAAGTGATGTGCCAGGACACGGCGCGCACACGAGCATAGGCTATAATGTTGCCCATATGAACGAGCGCGCGTTCCAACACCAGGACCATACCCACTGCAAGCCTGACGATCTCCCTTGCTCGGCTACGGGGCAGTTGAGCCATGCGTAAAGCCAGGCTGTCGTTCCAGAGAGATTTGGTTGCCGCCTTCCTGCTCCTGTGTGCCCTTGGCCCATACGCCTCCAATCTTGATGCCTTCTTCCTATCTGACGATTTTGTGCTCCTCTCCTGGACACGCGTTAACTCGTTCAGTCAGGTATTAGGTTTCTTCGACCCGAATGTAGAATGGTTCTACAGGCCCGCGGTGAAAATGGTCTACTGGGCCGGGCAAAGCGTGTTCGGGTTTCGCGCCGCACCATTCCACCTGCTGTCGCTGCTGCTGCACCTGGCGAACGCTTACCTGCTCTACAGGCTCGTGTCGCGCTCGCGGTTGGGGTGGACGGCGGGGCTTGCGGCGGGTTTGTTATTCATGCTGGACCCCCACCACGCCGAGACGGTCTCCTGGGCCTCCGCGATTGGCGACCTGATGGGCACCTTCTGCATACTCGCCAACCTGCTGCTGCTAAGGCGCTACCTGGACAGCGGCAGACTTAGCTACACGGCCCCTGCGTTGGCTATGTTCGTAGCCGGGCTGCTGGCACGAGAAACGGTACTGCTCCTTCCAGGCTTCGCGCTGCTTTACCTCATGCTAGTCGCGCATGCAAGCACACTCCAACGTCGGTGGCGCGGCCTGGTTGTGTGGCTTGGGGGATATGTCGTCATTGCAGTGGGGTATATGGCGATACTGCGCCTTGGGAGCGCGAACGGGAGCGCCGGGCTAGCGCGTGGCGGGTTGGAGTTTCGCCCGCTCAACTTCGATTCTCTCCTGCTCGGTCTGTTGGACTACGCGCACAGGTTGGTGCCCGGCGGCGAGCACCTAGCCAGTGCCCCCCTTGAGGTGCTGAGGGTGTTAGTGTGGTTCGAATGGGCTGTTCTGCTATTGCTGGGCTTAGTGCTGTGGCGGCTACGGCTCAGGCTGATGTTATTCGGGCTGGCGTGGCTGCTGCTCGCGCCTCTCGCCTTCGTCTTCTTCAGCCCGCCCACGGACAGGTACTTCTATCTGCCGTCCGCAGGATTCGCGGTTTTGTTCGGCTGCCTATTGGGAGGACTACCCGCACTGGTGGCCCGACGTGACCGCACTTTCAGAAGGGGTGCCATCACCCTGGCGTGCCTATGCATTGCGCTCCTGCTACTTACACGTGGTGCGGACCTCACCTCTCGAATAGCCACCTGGCGAGCAGCGGGCCATGCCTCAGGCGGCATAGTCAACGACATGCGCCAATCAGTGTCCGACCCGGAGGACTACTCAGCCTTCTACTTCGTAGACCTGCCTATCTTCCTGAATGGAGTCCCCGTATTCCAGAATGGCCTGCAACAAGCCGTGCAGGAGACCTACCACAATCCCACTATCGCGGCCAACGCCCTCGGCTGCGACCAACTGGCAGCCATAACCGAGTTCCCGCGCTACAGCTACTTCTTCCGCTACAAGCCCAACGGCCTAACCCCACTCGCTTCCGCACAGGACTGCCGCTAGGCGAGAGAGGTAAACGCCAAGACGCAGAGACGCCAAAGACCATGCCAAGAGTAGGGTTGTTATTCAAGTAAGAGGAGCAGGGTACGTGATGTCATGCCTTGCTCCTCCCTGTGCTCTCTAAACCCTTATCTGCTTGGCGAGGTCCTTGGCGTCTCTGCGTCTTCGTTTCAATCATGGAATTTATGGAGTCTATCTCGGCAGTTCCACCAGCGACTCCGCGATCTTGATCGCTTCCTCTCTTGGCAGGTCCGTTTCCAGCCTGTACGTTATGTCACCTTCATGCCAGAGCAAGACGTTCCCCTCTACAAGCATGTGCTGCTGGAACTCGGTTCTTCCGTCAGTGTCCAGGAACACCAGGTAGTGAGGCCCACTTACCCAGGCTGCCCGCGCCCCGTTCACGGTTGTTTCCTCCACCACTTCGGGGCTGCTGACCATTTTCTCGGCCAGGCCCCTACCTTCTACAATCTCGATAAGGCTGAGCCATGCCTTGTCGGTCTGTTCAGGGTCGAGCCACACAAATACCACCATAGACTGAGGGTCCTGGAGGTAAACCAGGTCCGGGAGGCCCAGGTCGGCGGGATACGAGGGTGTCTTGAGAGGGAACCTTGCCCGCGTGCGTGCGCTCAGCAGCGTGGTCCTGCCGTCGAGGTTCTCCAGCACCGTAGGCAACCGTGCGGGCGCGGGGGTGCCCGGTGTGGTGAAGACGGTGGCAGTGGGAGTCGCAAGCACAATATCGACGCTGCCGATGCGCAGGATTGAGCGCACGAAGGCCTGCACATCGGGCGCGAACAGGGCGGCACCAAGCGAGAGTACCACCAAGGCGACTGCCACCCACGCCAACCTGGGCCGCGCCAGCTTTGTTCCCCGTTTGGCTCCCACGCGCTCGCCGCCCAACCTCTCCCGCACCGAGGCCGCAATATTGGGCGTCGGCGGGTAGCTGAAGCCGCGGGCGTATTCCTTAAGTGGCCGGTCAATGTACATGTCGTCGTCTTCCGGGTCCTGTTGATTGTCAAAGCCGGAGAGGTCGGGCGTGTCACTCATGATTGGCGCTCCTCTCGCAGGGATGGGTATCGCTCGTCAACCACGAGGCGCAGGCGACTCATAGCGCGATGCAGCCTCGATTTTACGGTGCCGGGAGCCACGTTCATAGCAACCGCCATTTCTGCTTCTGAGAGTTCGAGAAAGTAACGCAGGTAGACTACCTCCTGTTCGGCGGGCTTGAGATGCTTGATTGCGCTCCACAGGGTCTCCGCCTCCCACTTCTTGCCCAGCGTGTCGGCGGGTGAAACTGAAGTCGTCTCTGGAGCAGCGTAGAGCCGCTTGAGAGCTTCCAGGTAGCGGCCCAGCGAGCGACGGCGGTTGTGCGCCAGGTTAGAGACGATGCGCAACAGCCAGGGCCTCAACGGCCGTTCCGGGTCGAACGTGCCCAGGGCGCGGAAGGCACGCACGAACGCCTCTTGCGCCATGTCCTCAGCATCGGAGGCATCGCGAAGCAGCAGGTAGGCGAGTCGAAAGACCGCCTCCTGGTGAGCGCCAACTAGCTTGTACCACGCCTCGCCGTCACCCTGGCGAGCGCGACCCACCAACTCTGCCTCGTCCAATAACACCAGCCCCTGAGAAGTTCGAACGCTAAGTATACACCGGTGCATCCGGTCCGGTTCCATGTAAAATAGGCGTATGCAATTTGACGCTTTTATAGATCCCCCCGAACTCAGCAGTGCGGGCGAAATCGCCGCCCGTGCCGAGCAACTGGGGTTCAGCGCTATCTGGACGCTGGAAACGAAGCACGACCCCTTCCTGCCCCTGGTCATGGCCGCCACAGCGACTTCGCGCCTGGACCTCGGCACCTCCATAGCCCTGGCATTCCCCCGCAGCCCCACGAGCATGGCATACACGGCCTGGGATATGGCGGCGTTGAGCAGGGGCAGGTTCATACTTGGGTTGGGCACGCAGGTCAAGGCCCACATCGAGCGCAGGTTCGCCGCCCAGTGGGGTCCGCCCGCCGAGAAGCTGGGTGACTACATAGCGGCGATGCGGGCGGTGTGGCAGTGCTGGCGAACGGGCGAGAGGCTGCGCTACGAAGGTCCGTTCTACACCCTCAAGCTGATGACGCCGTTTTTCAGCCCCGACGCCCTACCCTACCCCGACCCTCCCATATTCATCGCTGGTTTAAACAGGGGGCTGTGCAGGCTTGCGGGGCAGGTCTGCCAGGGCTTCCACGCACACCCGCTGCATACACCGCGCTTCTTACGTGAAGCGACAATTCCCTGGATAACGGAGGGACTTGTAGAGGCAGGCCGCACACGGAGCGACATCCAGGTAAACGCCCCAGTATTCGCCATACTGGGCAGGGGTGCCGCGAGGGATCGGGCGCGCGAAGAAGTGCGGCGGCAAATAGCCTTCTACGCCGCCACCCCCAGCTACCGCACTCTCCTGGAAGTCCACGGCTGGGAGGCCACCGGGGAGCAATTGACGCGCCTGGCAGCCCGCGGCCGCTGGGACGACATGGGCGCGCTAATCACCGACGAGCTGCTGGCCGAGATAGCCGTGGAAGGCGAAACCCTGGCAGACGCCGCCCGCGCCATCCAACAGACGCGCTCCGGCCTCCTGGACCGCACATCCCTCTACCTCCCCTTCACTCCCAACGAACGCGACGAAGAGTGGCAGGACGCTATAAATAGATTTTGAAACGCCGGATCACCAGCAGTTCGCCTAGAGGAACAAAGAATTACACCGCAGAGACGCAGAGGACGCAGAGATTACGCGGAGAATAGTCGAAGGTGTTGTTCACAAAAGCAACATCTTACAGCAAGATGTTGCTTTTGCTTGCATCCCAACAACCACAATCTCAGTGTAACCTCTGCGTCCTCCGCGTCTCTGCGGTGAATAATCTTTATCAACTTGACGCGTTGGTGGCGTTTAGCTAATCCGACTCGCTGTTCTGTTTGGTGCCGCCGCCGTGGCTGCCACCGCCTCCTCCGCTGCTGCCGCCCCCGCTCGTGCTGCTGGAGGAGTCGTTCTTGGTGTCGGTGATGTTGCTCTCGTGGCTGCCGCTGGCCCGGTGCTCGCGCCTGCCGCCACCCGCCTCGTCGTCCTTGCCCCCGGCATGCTCGCTGTTACCCTTGCCCGAGTGACCCTGGCCCATGTCGTGGTGGTTTTCCCCATCGTGCTGGTGTCCCATTTGTAGCCTCCTTGAGCGTTACTTGCCTACCTGGGAGCAACCTACATGCCATCGGGACGATGGACGATGGACGATGGACGATAGGAGACGGAAACGCCCAGACGCCAAGGACGCCAAGTGCGCGCCAAGGTTTAGGATTGTTAGTTACTACAGGCCACTCACAACTCACAACTCGTCCATCGTCCCATTTGGCTTCCCACCTTACCGGGTGCTATAATTATGAGACGACCCCTGCCCCTGCCCTCATTCCCATAGTCCCACCTCCGGGAGGTTGCTCTTTTTGGTCCGTCCAGCCGACAAGTCCGGCACATCCGGCAGTCCCATGCGCGTGCTTGTGCCCATAGGCGCTGTGCTCCTGGTGTTCGCAGCCGGGATATTCACCTTCATGCTCGTTTCCCAGGCCCTCGGCGGCAACGGTAATGGTGCCGGTACGGAGACCGAAGAGGTTACCCTGGAGTACGCCACCGAACAGGGCCAGGGCACGAAGCAAGGTACGGTCAATTCCCCGCTGCGCCTCACATTGCGCGTGCCCTACAACGGGATAGAAGACAGCGCGATCAGCAGCGCCACCGTACAGCTTTTCGATGAAGCCGGGAACCCCGCCGAGTACGGGAGCGCACCCGCCGCGCCCTTCGTGATGCAAGCCACCTACGAGCTAGGAGTGTGGGCGTACAATACGTCCGTGCCCACCAGGCCGGGCAAGTACACGGGCAAGGTGCAAATTGCCTACAGGGCAACAGGCGGGGCTACACCCACTGCGGAGGCTTACGACTTCAGCAGCATGGTGCTGGAAGCGGTGCCTGAAAGCGGCCCGCCCCTGTCCAGCGGCTACGTCTTCACCAAGGACGCGAACCTCTGGATACTGTCCACCGATACCACCAGGCAGCGCAGGCTCACCTTCTTTCCCATCGAGAGCGAGCACGCCAACAACGCCACGTGGTCGCCGGACGGCAAGCTGATAGCCTTCGCGCACACCCCCAGGTCGGACCCTACAGAGCTGCCCACGAGCGACATCTGGGTCATTAATGCCGACGGTACGGGCGCGCAGATGGTCGTGCAGCACCAGGAGGGCGAAAGCCTCTACGACCCCACCTTCTCGGCAGACAGTAAGTACCTGTACTTCACCGCCGAGAAGCAGGACATGGCCTCGACCAACTACGACGCCAACGGTGTGCCCATCGGCCTGCGGGGCATCGATAGGTACGAGTTGGCTACGGGCGAGCGCACCCACTGGAAGGACAACTCGCACAACCCGGCTGAAGGCGGCGCGAACGGCGATATTCTCTACCTGGGCACTCCCCCTCAGGGGAGCGACACGACTACGACAGGAGCCGACGCGGGCGTGAAGTTGGTCAGGGAGAAGCCCGACGGCACTCTCTCCCAGGTGCTGGTGGACAGCTCTGCATACGCGGCGTTTTACGGTCCCGCGGCCTCTCCCGACGGCAGCAAGGTGGCCTTCGCGGCTATTGAGGTACCGCCCATAAGCCCGGACGGTGGCGGTGCTCTTGACTTCATAAAGTGGCTCACGTTCCAGCCTGAAACGGCTTATGCCCACGGCCTGCCCTGGGACCTTTACCTGGTCCCCGCCAACGGGGGAGGCACACCCATCCGGCTCACTAACATGAGCGAGGACCAGCCACACCCCGCCTGGGTGGGCGACACCACAATCGCCTTTATGGGCGTAAGCGGACTTTATAGATTTGAAATCGGCCCCGACGGAAACCCCCTCGGCAAGCCCGAGAAGATCCATGAAGGCGCTCCCCACGGCGGCCTCACCTGGCACGGGCCGTAGCTGAAACGAGAAACGTGAAACGTGAAGGGGTATAAGTATCTGGTACATGTTGATGTGACATGGTGACAAGCCGCATCACGTTTCAGAACCAGAAGGTAATCTTGCACTTTTTGAAAGCGACAACGGGTGGTAGAGCCGGACGAGGGTTCTACCTGACAGTGCTCATGTTTTTGCTGCTGGGGTGGTGGCTTTACGCGCCCTCGCCCGCGCTTGCGCATGCACGCCTGCTGAATAGCACTCCCACCGCGGGGGCGCTGCTTGACTCCCCGCCCGAGAAGGTGGAGCTTTCCTTCAGCGAAGAGGTGAGCCTGCAATTCAGTTCCATCAAGCTGTACGACCGCTCGCGCAAGGAACTGCCAGTGGGCGCGCTCAGCCACGCGGGGCAGGACGTGACCTACGTGTCGGCGGAGTTGCCGTCGGAGCTGGTGCCCGGCACCTACACTATAGTATGGCGGGTGCTGTCGGCTGTGGACGGGCACGTCACGACGGGCAACCTGGCTTTCAGGGTGCGCCCGCCCGCAGGCACCGAGGCCACGCCCGTACCCGGCGAGAACACCGAAGCCCCACTCGAACCCGACGAAGCGGTGACAGAGACGCCGCTCGAAGGCAGCACCGAAAGCCCGGACCCATTCAGGTGGCTCGTCCGCACCCTGCTCCTGGCTAGCGCGGCGCTTCTCGTGGGAGGCGCTATCTTCTCGGCGCTTGTTGTCCGTCCTACGCTTGCATCTGACGAGAAGGGTCCAACCCTGCTCCCGGTGCTGAGGCGCAGGCTAGGCAAGTTTGGCACAATCGCGGCTGTGGTCCTCCTCCTTGCCCTGGCGCTCGACCTGGTGTTGCAAATAGGCTCCATAGTCGGCGGCGGTCTCACCATAGGTCTGCAAAATCTGGGTCTGGCGGGCACGCTCATCACCACGACCGGCTACGGGTATGCATGGATCGTCAAAGTTGTGGCGGGAGTGGCATTGCTCGGAATCATGCTGATAGCGTGGCGTGGGGGGCAATCCGAGGAAGGCAGGGCCACGCTCCCGGTGTGGTCCATGGCGGCGCTGGCGGGCATAGGGCTTGCGCTGGGGGAGGCATTGAGCAGCCACGCCGCGGCTTCGGGTAGCGCCAATCCCGACGCGGGTAATAGCCTCTTGTATGGAGGTGTCCTTCCCCTGCCCCTGCTGAGCGACTGGGTGCACCTGGCGGCGGCTTTCACCTGGGCGGGCGGCCTGGGCTACCTGGCCCTGGTGCTCTATCCGGGCTTCCGCAGCCTCGGCATGTCACGTGAAGAACAGCGGGCGCTACTGGGTCGGGCCATCCCGCGTTTCTCCAGGCTAGCCGTCATAAGTGTGGCGGTCCTGGCGGTAACAGGCACATATAACGCCCTGGTACACACCACCGACCTTGGGGCGTTCGCCGCCACCGCGTACGGGCAGGTGCTTATCGCCAAGGTAGTGCTGTTTGTCTTCCTCGTGTCGTTGGGAGCCATCAACCTGCTCAAGCTGACACCGCTGCTGAGGCGGCAGGAGCAACCAGTAGCAACAGAAGGCGCAACAATCAAGGTAACCGCGGGTGACCCCGCACGCAGGCTAAGAGGCACGGTGCGCGGAGAGGTAGTGCTGGCGGTCGGGGCGCTCGTATGCGCGGCTGGCCTGAGTCTGCTTCCGCCACCCAGCGACAGCGGCGGAGCCTATGCAGCGACAGATGGTAGCCCTACCGCCACGGTCACCGTCCTCGCCTCGGGCACTCCGGTGACTGAACCCACGCCGACCGAAATCGTGCCCCTCACCGCATCAGCACAGGTCACAATGGTGGGTTACAGGGTGGACCTGGATGTCACTTCTTCCTTCGAGGGCGATGTGGTCACAGCGACTCTGGCGAGAGTAGACCCGGCTGCCGCACCGCTCACCGACCTGCGCAAGGTGCTATTCAAAGTCACACCGCAGGACGTAGACGGTGGCAGCACGTCACTAGAAGCCACAGCCGAGCCGGGCGGCACTGCGGACAAGCAGGTGTGGAGGGCAAGCGAGACGATACTTACCCTGGACGGCGGCTACATGGTGACAATAATCGTCCAGCGCACCGAGGCCCCCGACTTGAAGGCCGCTTTCCGCCTGGACCTGTCGCTGGATACAGGGCTAGCGGCGAGACCCTCGGAGGTGCTGGAGATACGTCTCGACACCACCCCAAGCCCACCCATCAGCGGCACTGCCACGCTCAAGTTGATGCTGCTCGACGGTACCGGCGCTCCGGTGGACAATGCCACCATCACGGTAAGCCCCCTGATGCCCGCCCACGGCCACATCGAGCCTACCGACGTGGCGAGACCCGTACCCGGCGAGCCAGGCGCTTACACGATGCCCGTCAACTTCCAGATGGGCGGCGCATGGCTTGTCATATTCAATGTGGAACGCCCAGGCCGCGACACTATCAAGGTAGACGCCAGCCTGGAAGTAATAGACCCTAACGCGACACCGACGCCCGAGGTGGAGCAAGATGAGTGAGGACGATGGACGATAGACGATGGACGATAGTAGGAGACGGAAACGCAAAGACGCAAAGGACGCAAAGAACGCGCAAAGATTAGGGATTGTTGGGAGGGGTGCTGACAGCTACTCGTAACTCGTAACTCCATCGCCTATCATCCATCGTCCATCGTCCATCGTCCATCGTCCATCGTCCATCGTCCACAAGAGAGAGGTTTTCAATGGTAAAGTTTACGCGCACTAAGTTGTTGGCCGCACTGGCGTTGCTGGTGCTTTCTGTTGTACCTTCGGCGTGCCTGCCCACACAGCAGCGGGAGGAGACGGCGTCTGAGGCTGCGGTCCGGGGCAGGCAGACGCCGGAGGGCCGCATCGTGACCGCCGACCAAGCGTCCAACACGCTCACGATGATTGACGTTGCCACCAACGAGGTCTACGGCACCATCAAGACCGGGCAGCAGCCTCACCACGTTGTAGCCTCACCCGATGGCAAGGAACTGTGGGTGTCGCTCTACGGGGAGAATCGCTTGCAGGTATTTGACGCTGCCAGTCTCAACGAAATCGCTTCCGTGGACGTGGGCGCGAGCAACGATGACCTGGTGTTCGACCCGTCCGGCAAGATGCTCTACGTGTCGATGGGCAGCACCGACTCGGTGGCCGTGGTTGACGTGGCGGCCCGCAAGCTGGTCAAGACGGTGAAGGTGGGCAAGACCCCCCACGGCGTGCGCACCTCCCCGGACGGCAGCCTGCTTATCGTCACCAACACGGTAGACAACACCATCTCGGTGCTTTCCCTCCAACCGGAAGCCGAGGTCAAGGCCACAATTGAGACCGGCCCCAACCCCTTCGAGGTCTACATCAGCGGCGACAGCAAGACCGCTTACGTGAGCAACTTCCTAGGCGATTCGATTTCGGTAGTGGATCTGGTAGAGAATAAGCGAGGCGCCTTCATCAGGAGCGGCAAGCAACCTGCCATGCTCATCCTGCAAGGCGGCTCAGGCAGCGAGAAGCTATGGGTCGCCAGCACCGGCTCCGGCGAGGTGTGGGCGATTGACCCCACCACGCGCAAGCTAATCACCCGCGTGCAGGTGGGCAAGGGGGCGCACGGCGTGGTAGCCACTCCCTCCGGCAAGCTTTTCGTCACCAACTCCACCGACAACACGCTCTCGGTACTGGATAGCAACACCAGCCAGGTACTCGCGACCTTGCAGGTGGGCATCAATCCCAACGGCCTCACTTACGTGCCCAACGCGCAGTAGGTATAATAGCGGCATGGCAAGCATCCCCTTGCCAATCTACAAACAGGAGAACACCTACACATGGAACCAACAGTCTCGAAGCGAACCCGCAGCCTGTTCTACCGGGTCGGCATCACATTGGCCGCGCTGCTGCTAGTAGCGGTGGTCGGACCGCGCGTGGCCCTGGCTCACGCTCACCTGGAGAGTTCGACCCCGGCTGACGGAGCGACGGTAGCCTCCGGTGTCACGCAGGTGACAATGACCTTCAGCGAAGAGGTAAGCGTCGATCAGTCGAACGCACAACTGGCTGCGGCAGAGGGCGGCGCGGTCTCAGGAGCGACCTCAGCGGTAGATCGCGCTAACCGCAACACGATAACCATCACCACACCCGCACTTGCCGACGGCAGATATACCGTCACCTGGAGGGCCGTCACCGAGGACGACAACGGCATCACCAACGGCACCTTTAGCTTCACGGTAGGCAGCGGAGGAGCAGCCCCCGGTGGTGAAACGCCCAACGCTGGCGGCACAGGCACCACAGACGCAGGCGGCGCACCCCTCCCCACCACAGGCTCCGGCGACGCCACCCCGTTGACGCTCGTGGGCCTGATCATTGCGGCCTTACTACTTGGGCTGGGCACAATGGTCAGGCGTTCAGCACGAGCCTGAGCGGGAGGTTTTTATTCACCGCAGAGACGCAGAGGGCGCAGAGGGCGCAGAGGGCGCAGAGGACACGCTGAGATAATGGTTGTTTGGCGAAGGGAAGGGGAGCATCGTACTGCACGATGCTCCCCTTCATAGAACACCCTCTATTCTTCTCTGCGTACCTTTGCGTCCTCTGCGTCTCTGCGGTGAAAAACCAATTTCCGCGTCTACCTGTAAGCCGCCGCCTGCAAGTTGAATAGCTCGGCGTAGGTACCGTCGAGGGACAGTAGTTCTTCGTGGCTGCCCGCCTCCGAGATGGTGCCGTTTTCCAGCACGAAGATGCGGTCGGCCAGGCGCACGGTGCTGAAGCGGTGGCTGATGAACACGGCCATCTTGCCCTGCGTCAGTTCCTTCATGCGGGCGAAGATTTCGTACTCGGCGCGTGCGTCCAGGGAGGCGGTAGGCTCGTCCAGGATGAGGATTTCGGCGTCCCGCATGAAGGCGCGGGCCAGCGCCACCTTCTGCCACTCCCCGCCCGATAGCTGGTAACCATCATCGAACCAGCGGCCAAGCATCGTGTCGTAACCCTTCGGCAGCTTCTCTATCACCGAGTTGGCCCCGCTCTTGCCCGCCGACTCCTCAACTCTTTCCTGGTTCGCCATCTCCCCCAGCCTGCCGATGCCGATGTTGTCTCGGGCCGAGAAGAAGTAGGTCACGTAGTCCTGGAAAATCACCCCAATAGTCGCGTGCAGGTCGGCCAAATCTAACTCGCGTATGTCCACCCCGTCGAGCAGTATCTGGCCCTCATCGGGGTCGTAAAGGCGGGTGAGCAGCTTGACGATGGTCGTCTTGCCCGCGCCGTTCTGCCCCACCAGCGCCACCGCCTCGGTTGGCTTGATGTGGAAGCTAACGTCGCGCAAGGCGGGTTCCGTCTTGCCGGGATAGGTGAAGGAAACGTTGCGGAACTCAAGACCGTGCTTGAGCGGTAGTTCCAGCTTGCGCGGGCTGTCGGGGCTTTTCACGAGCGGGTCGTAATCGAGGAAGTCGTACAGGTTGGTGAGGTAGAGGCTGTTCTCGTACATGCCCGACAGCCCGTCAAGAATGCTGCTCAGGCTCGATTGCACCTGGCCCACCGCCTGGCTGTAGAACGTCAGGTCGCCCAGCGTCAACCGCCGGGAGATCACCTGTAGGGCCACATACAAGAACGTGCCGCTAGTCACGATGGTGCTCAGGCTGCCCCAGACGAAAGCGGCCATGTAGCGCCGCTTGACCAGGCTGCGGTTCTCGCGGTAGAAGCGTTCCGCGATTTCGTTCCAGAGCTTGATGAAGAAGTCGCCCAGGCCAAAGAGCTTGATTTCCTTGTTGTAGGTGTCGCGGGTGAGCAGGTCGAGGTAGTAGCTCATGCGTCGGCGGTCGGGCGACTGGCGGCGCGACATGAGGAAGCCCTGCCACCCATACCGAGAGCTTGCGATAAAGCTGGGGATTGGAGCCAGGAGGGCTAACACAGCCACCACCCAGCCCAGGCTCGAAATGAGGGCTACCATGCTCAGGAAGGTGATAAGGGAGCGCACCAGCCCGAACATCTGCTCGACCATCGCGGTAGGGCGGTAGCCTGCCTCCCGCTGCGCCTGCTGGAGCGTGTCGTAGAACTCGGGGTTCTCGAAAAAGCTAAGGTCCAGCCGGTTGGCGTGCTGCATCAGCATAAGCTGGATGCGCCGGGCCGTAAGTTCCTGTAGCGCCTGCTGGTTGATGTTGCGTATCGTCTGAAGGAGCGAGCTTCCGGCAGCCAACCCGAACTGTATCAGCACCAGCAGCACGACATAGTTCACCCAGTCCTGCCGCCCGCCCTGGTTGATCGCCTCTACCACGCCGTCAATAACCAGCTTGCTAACCCAGGCGCTCGCGGTGGGCAGCACGCCGAACAGCACCGAGAAAATGCCCATGCTGATCGTCAGGCCCTTGTGGGTGCTCCACACCAGGCGAAAGGCGCGCGGCGCACCGGCCATTGTTACGCGGGCGTTCTTCTTGAGGTTCTGAAGCCGCTCGTTGAGGGTCTTTGGGCCTGTGTCTTCCTCTTCGGGCTTCGGTTGAGAGGACCGCGAACCGCGACCATTGCCGCCCCTATACGTGCCGGGCGGCCCCCCACCTTGAAATCCTGGTTGCATGCTATGTGTTACCTTGCTCTTCTAGTGTCTATCTATAGGGCAAGTATAGCACTGACGATGCACAATCTGCCCCACCCGTTCGGCTAGCCGCCTGCCCGGCAGATGGACTAGCGGTCATTAGTAAGGTTCATTACCTACCACCCATCGTCCATCGTCCATCGTCCATCGTCCCCGCGAAGCTACCCCGCCCCGACAATCTCCTCGGCACACTGATCGCAATATGGGGTGGTCTCGTTCGCCACTCGCTGGCCGCAGTGCCGGCAGATGCGGTAGCCCTCCGACTGGCAGTTGGCACACAAGGCAGGTCCGGGACCGGCGGTCCAGCTATCGCAGCGTACGCAGTTGGTGACTGGCCCCTTCCCCGCTACCGGGGCGGAATTGGTATCGCTCATTGTGGTCTCCTTCGTGTTCTTGTACTACCTGATGACAGGTATATCTCATTTAGTAAAGCCGTACCTCACCACTCGACCAGTATCACCAGCGCCGACGTGTCGTCCACATGTGCGCGGTAGTTATAGGGCGCGGAGAGGTCGTTGGGATCGGGCAGCGTGCGTTCGCCGGACCGTGCGTCGGCCTTGTCCACCAGCGCGGCGGCAGGGTCTATGGCGGTAAGACCATCGCGAATCTCGGTCGTGGTGAGATTGGCGTATACCCCATCGCTACAGAGCAGTATCACATCGCCGGGCCGCAGTTGTATCGTTGAAAATACGGGCGCCTGAGGTTCCGGCGAGTCACCAATCTGTCCGAAGGCTGCGTAACGCCGCACGAAGTAGTAACGAGCCTTATCGCTCAGCTTGCCGATGTCGTAGCCGTCGAAGGCGTCCATCTCCTCCTGTATGGCCTGTGCGTCGTCCTCGCTGAGCTTCCCTTCATGCACGTCCAGGACGACGGCGTCCTGGTCCTCGGTCAAGAGCATTAATTCACCGCCCGAAAAGAGGTAGCCCCGAGTATCCCCGTTCTGCCCCAGCACGGCCCTCCGCCCGCCCTCGCAAAAGAGCAGCCCCGTCATCACGGCGGCGGCCATTGCCTCATGCGCCGTCTTCCCGGCGGGCACCTGGGAGGCCGGTATCTGCCCGGAGGCGTTCACCTCCTGGAAGACCTTCGGCCCGGCTTCCGCCACCGCCACTGCCAGCAGCTCGCGGGCGGCGGTCACCGACAGCGTCTCCGGGAGGTCCTGCAACCGAACGTCCAGCACCTCCCCAATCTTCGCCGCCGCGTGCTCCCCACCCACCGGCTTCCCATCCACGATGCGCCGCGCCCCGCCCATGCCGTCAATCATGGCATGCGCCAGGCCGTTGCGCGCCGACCAGATCAAGTCTTCGTTATGCTGAGGGTGCTCCCTGCTGGGCAGGCTCTTAGACCAGGTACGAATGTGAAAACTCTGCGGCACGAAAACCTCGGGACGATTTGGAAATTGGAATTTCGAATTGCGAATTTGTTGGTATATCTACTAAATTCGCAATTCGAAATTCCAATTTCCAAATCACGATTTATTTATCAGTTCCAGCACCAGGTAGCTCCCCTGTGCTGTGGGGTCGCCGGTGAGGTGGTACATCACGGCGTCGGGGTCGCCCATGTAAATCTGGTCGTTGAGTTGTAGCTCAAACGAGCCGTCGGGGCGGGCGGTGCGCTTGGTACCGAGGTTCTGGAGCGAGGTGAAGGTGTTCTCGCCGGGGGCCTTCACCAATGTGTCGGCCTCATAGCCGGGGTAGGAGCGTATGGTCACAAGGTCGTCGGCGGTGAGGCCGATGTAGCACTGTTTGCGGTGGATGAGGTATTGCTTCTGGCCCTGCACGTCGAAGGGCTGCACCCACTGGCGCACGTCAACGTCCACCTGCGTGCCCGACTCGGGGTCCATGCGCCCCACCAGGAACTCGCCTACCCGCGTGATGGTGAACCCCTCGTCCAGGCTGGGCCGCCCATCACGCACTACCACGAACTGCGCTCCCACGACATTAGGCCCGCCCACCCCTGAGTTGCCCACAGTGGGAACAGCGGGGGAAACTCCTGCCACACCGGGAGATGCATCCGCCCCAGCCTGCACAGGCATACCACTTGCCGCGCTGCCTGGGTCGGGCTGAGTGCTATCGGCAACGGGCGGCTGCTGCGCCTGTGGAGACGCACCCGCGTCCGCAGGAATAGCGAACCCGCAATTCTCGCAAAACTTCCCGGCCTCCTGGCCCGGAGCGTTACAATTCGGACAGATTACATCCATTTACGCCCTCCGTTGCTGAAACGTGAAACGTGATGCGGCTTGTGCTCTCTTGTGCTCTTTGGTTCTTTATGAACCGCGATGATGCTTGTTGTACCATCACGTTTCACGTTTCACGTTTCAGAACCCTACTGCCTTTCTGTGTATCCCCATGTCTTGGTTTCAGGATCGAAGACCAGCAGGCCCCTGTAGGTCCACCTGTCCTGCAAGTCCTGCACGCTGATGCTGACCAGTGAGGTATCGCCGTTCTCGTCGAATGTCCAGTCTCCGAGGATGTGAGGTTCGGGCAGGTCGGCGGACGAGGTAGTTGCCACTGCGGCACGTATCGCCTCGCGGTCCTTCCTGCCTGCCTGCTCTATGGCGTGCAGGGCCACCCTGGCGGCTTCGTACCCGAACGGGGCAAAGTCTTCGTTGCTGTCATTGGGATAACGCGAGTTGTATCGGCGGTACCAGTCCGCGCCGGGACCGCTTAATTGTGACGCGGACAGTCCTGGCGCGGTAGAGTAAACCTCGCCGGCGGCCTCGAAGCCGCCGGTGGCGTCCTCGATGAACTGCTCGTCCTGGATGCCGTCCGCGCCCATGAAGAGGCCCTCGTAACCGATGCCACGCAGGTTGCGCAGCACAATACCAGCGTGATTATAAGAATAGCCACCAAAGTAGACAAGGTCGGGGTCTGCCTCGAGTATCCGCTCCGCAAGCTGAGTGTAGTCGGTGGCGCGCACATCAATGCTCTCCGGCCCGCCCTTCACCTCCAACCCGGCCTCGCGGGCGGCCTGTGCCACGATAGTCGCTATACCCTTACCGTAAAGCTCGGTATCGTCCAGCACGTAGACCGATTGCACCCCTCGCTGCTGGGCGAAAGCCACGGCTGCCGAGCCTTGCAGGTCGTCGGCGGGCACCACGCGGAAATAGTTGCGCACGCCCAGCGGGTAATACGTCCAGGGTTCGCCCGCATTGCCGGTGCCGGGCTTGGTGAGGCCGGGGTAGGTGTTGCCAGGGCTAATCATCGCCATGTTCACGCGGTTGAGGATGGGGATACTGATCTTGGCAGCGCCGCTGTTGTAGGTGCCGATGTACACCATCGCGTCCGGGTCTTCCACGGCGCGGCGGGCATTGGCGAGTTCCACCCCGGCATCCCAGTTGCCGCCAATCGTGGGCGCGCCGTTCAACGCGACAAGCTCCACCTGGAAGTTACCCGCCCTATGCCCCGCATCCTCAAGCGCCATCTCCACGCCATGCACGATGCTGGCAAAATTGTTCATCGGCACGCTGGTATATATCCGCACCACGCTAGCGTTGGAAGCTTGCCCAAAGCCCAGCCCCGGCGCGAACGCCACGAATATCACCAGCCCAATCACCGCCGCCAGGATGACCGGCACGACCACCTCCAGCGGACCCAAGTTGAACGACCTTTT
>DASVVE010000042.1:0-32016 GCA_036386675.1 Chloroflexia bacterium
TTGGTGGTGGGCTGCTACGACGAGTCGCGGCTGGGCACGCCGGGGGAGTACGAGCCGGTCTACACCTTCCCGGAGTGCCCGCCCAGGGTGCATTACAAGTGCTGGCTCGCCACCGACGCCGAGATGGTGCGCTTCACCGAGCAGCCCGACTACCTGCGCCTGCTCCTCTTCTCCACCGAAGTCTCCAACATCGACCAGGTGCTGATCCACCTCGTCATGCGTGGCTACAGGGCCAGGGGCGGCGACCGGGCGTGGCTCTCCCGCACGGCGGAGTACCTGGGCCGCCAGTTGAAGGGCCAGTACGACCGCCTGCTAGCCATCCTCAAAACGCTCGACTCGCTCACGGCGGAGCGGCAGGAAGTCGCCGGGGAAGTATCGAGCGCGGTGGGCAAGGTGAGATTATAACGATCAAGGCTGTGTCAAAACTGAACCATGTAACCACTACAGCAGCCAAAACCTCCCCCTGTCATCCTGAGCGCAGCGAAGGATCTCAAGAAGATGAGTAGGGATGCTGTTGAACCACAGGCAAAGTGCTGCTGCGGGTTCAATCCATGCACAAGTGGGCTATCTGAGATCCTTCGCTGTGCTCAGGATGACAAAGGCACCCTTGGTCCTGATCTCTCACATTCTCACAGCCCTTACAGCTATTTCAAAAGAACGGCATTAGAAACGACGAGAGGACGCACAGCATGAACGGCAACGGCAAAGACAACAGCCTGGTATCTCAACTCATGTCCCGGCTGGAAACAGAGCGCAACGGGCATAACACTGCGGAACGCGCTCTCCTTGGACAGGTGACGGCAGCCGACACCGAGCGCGGCGTGACCATCCACCTGCGGCGGGAGCAGCCGGTGGAGCTTCTGCGGCAGGGGCAATTCGTGGTGGTCGAGGGGCAGCACCTGCGCTTCTTCGGCACCATTGGCGCGTTCCGGCTGGCGACCACCGACCCGGCCGTGGGCATGGACCCGCCCGACTCCTCCTCGCCCCTCATACGCGACACCCTCTCCCGTTCGACCACCTACGCCGAGTGCAACGTGCGCCTGGCCCTGGAGATGGTGGAGGGCAGCGTGCGCCCCGCCCGCACCATCCCAGGCCCATTCAGCCAGTCGTACACCGCCGGGCAGCAGGACTACCAGACCGTCTTCGGCACCGAGGACAAGCACCACTTCATAATCGGCTCCCCACGCGAGCTTGACGAGAGCCTGTCGGCGGAAGCC
Source organism: Chloroflexia bacterium (assembly GCA_036386675.1). Classification (GTDB taxonomy): domain Bacteria; phylum Chloroflexota; class Chloroflexia; order QHBQ01; family JADMIH01; genus JADMIH01. The sequence goes on from DASVVE010000042.1 coordinate 1,218, forward strand.
CCCATCTGCATCGACCTGCGCAAGTTCGTGGAGCGCTCCAACGGCATCTTCGGGCGGTCGGGCACCGGCAAGAGCATGCTGGCCCGCCTCCTCCTGTGCGGCCTCATCAAGTCGGAGGCGGCGGTCAACCTCATCTTCGACATGCACTCCGAGTACGCCACCGAGAAGGAGCTAGAGCCGAGGGGCACCGGCAAGTACGCCAAGGGCCTGCGCGACCTGTTCGGCAAGAGCCGCGTGGCCCTCTACACGATGGACGAGGAAGACAGCCGCAAGCGAGGCGGGGCCGACGGGGTAATCCGCATCGCCCTGAGCGACATCACGATTGAGGACATAGAGGCGCTGGGCAGCGAGTTGAAGATGAGCGAGGGTTCGGCCATGCTCATCACCGCCCGCCAGGCCTTCCGCAAGATGGGCCGCAACTGGATCGAGCGCCTGGTGAGCATGGGGCCAGGCGAATTAGAGGAATACTGCACCGAGACCGGGGCCAACAGCGGCTCGGTGGAGGCCCTCAAGCGCCGCCTGGAGAACATCGCGGACTTCTCCTTCGTGGTCAACTCCAAGCAGGCCGTGGGCACCGGCATAGATGGCCTCATCAACGACTTGCGGGCGGGCAGGCACGTTATCCTCATGTTCGGCAAGTTCCGCAGCACCCTGGCCTACATGCTCGTGTCCAACATCCTCACCAAGCGCATCCACGACGAGTGGGTCAGGTGGTCGGAGCGGCACGAGCAGGACCGCGAAGGCACAGAGGCCCCCCGCCCGCTGATGATCACCATCGAGGAAGCGCACAAGTTCCTGGGCCGCGACAGCACGACCATCTTCGGCACCATAGCCCGCGAGATGCGCAAGTACCTGGTCACGCTCATGGTGATAGACCAGCGCCCCTCCGGCATAGACGACGAGGTGATGTCGCAGATAGGCACCCGCGTGACCGCCCTGCTCAACGACGACAAGGACATAGAGTCGGTCTTCATGGGCATCCGGGGCGGCGGGCAGCTAAAGGCGCTCCTAGCAACCCTCGACAGCAAGCAGGAGGTCATGGTCATGGGCCACGCCGTGCCGATGGAGGTAGTGCTGCGCGTGCGCTCCTTCGACGCCGAATTCTACAAAAGCCTCACGACCGCAGGGCCATCTACCACCGCAGGTCCGGCGCGGACGATAGGTGAGAACATCGTCAAGAGCGAGCAGAAGAAGGCGAGCTTGGAGGACTTGTTCGGAGAATAGACCGATAGGTTTTATTTACAAGCTACGGCCCGTCGTATTGACAACTAATCTCCGGTTGCTTCATACCCGCACTATGGAAACACCCTGGTATTACTAATCAAAGCGGAACCCTATAATCGTGCCAGGATTGGTTCAATTACTGAAAATTCGGATAACTAAACTATTTACAAAGTACAAAGATGGTGTATAATCGATGTACTAACTTACACCTGTGTGCGCTGCTTATGTTTTGCTCTAACTTACTGGGCCATTGGCGTGCATGCAGCCACAAACAACTTTGTAGCGTCGTACGCTACACTTCATAATTCAAACTACGTGCTATCTTAGACAGCGCGTATGTCTGCTAATACAAGCATTCCTTTAGGTATTGCTTGTATTGTATTTGGCATCTATCTGTCGCCGGAATAGGGGGGTACGAAAATGAACAACTTTGCGAACGGCACGTATAGAGGAATCACAGAGGGGCTGACATTTGACTTCCGCATAGAGCGTAGCCTATCGGGCGACCAAGTGTCGCGCGTGAGCGGGGACATCAGCCGCGGCCTGGAATTTGTAGCCACTCTTTCCTGCCATGAGCCGCACGTATCCGACGACGGCCGTACATTGACGGGTGATATCGTGTTTCGAGGTAACCCGGAGCTGTTCAGCGGCACGCTCTACCTGAACGCAGACCCACGTGGGATCGGGTCCTTTCAGGTATCCGTGGACCTGGAAGGGGGCTATCGAGACGTCTTTGCCGGCAGGCTTGACTGGCAAGGGAGCTTCATGCGGAGGATCACAATCGAGATAGACGGCATAGAGGGCACCAGGCCGCCAACGAGTTTTACGCTTCGAGACTCCCAAACCAGTATGACTATTGAGAAGGCTTTTGAAGCAGCAGGGTTCGATGTCAATGTAGTGATAGACTCCTTCCCCGGCCAAAGCTCCCAATCCGCCCGTAACAATACACGCGGTTACTCCTATGCCGAAATACATGCTGCCATGACACAACAACGTTCGCATGTGCCGGCAGACCGCTTACACACACATGTTTTTGTCTGTAGTTATCTACTAGCTCGTAACGGCCATAATGTGCTAGGGGTAATGTACGACTTCAACGACAACGATCTAAATCGTAGGCCACGTGAGGGCGTGGCGGTATTCTACGACCACCCGATGTTATCGGACCCCCGCTTCTCTGAGGAACTACGTAATCGTGAATATCTTTTCACTGTCATACATGAGATCGGACATGCGCTCAATCTACTCCACAGCTTTGAGAAGGCACGACCTTCCGCGCTCTCCTGGATGAACTATCCCGATCTATATCCGAGGGGTCAGGACCTTGGAGACGGCTACAATGGCACGCAGGAGTTCTGGAGAAGGTTCAAGAACGAGTTCGACGTTGACGAATTGAGTCATCTACATCACGCCAGCCCGAGAGAATTACGCGCCGGTGGATTCCCCTTCGGCGTCTTTGAAGAAGGGTCTGTCCTACAATTAGGTGCGAACAACGTGCTGAGAGGCACACGATTGGGGGCAAATCCGTTGCGGGCCACTCGCGACGTACAACTTCATGCTAGTCCGGTAAAGTCTCACTACGATCTGGGAGAGCCGGTATTTCTCAAGATCGAGGTGGAGAACGCAGGAATTGACCCCGTTTATGTACCCGACGCCCTTGACCCAAGCGAAGGTTATCTGCGACTCTCAATCCGCAATCCCAACGGGCAGGTCTTCTATTACAGGCCACCTATGAGGCAGTGTATCAAGGCACCCCTACTCCGGTTGGCCGCCAGCGAGCGGATGAACCCATACGACGTGGGCATTTACCTCTCGGCCGATGGACCTATGTTCACGGAGCCGGGTGTCTACCGTATCGTAGCTGAGCTAACTGGATTGAACGGATCACGGACGGCGCACTCTGCCATTACAGAAATCCGGGTGCGCACTCCGGACGCCCCCACGGAGTCGGCTGCCCACGAACTCTGGATGCAACCCGACGTTCTCAAAGCTATGTACCTGGGCCACCCACTAATTGCAAGGGACGCGTGGAACACAGTTGAAGAGCGTTTGCAGAAGTTAGCGCTGAAGCCCGACAACACCACGCTCTCGTACCTTAATTTCGTGGCTGGGCTTGGTTGGTCCGCACGGTTCGCCTCCCCAAATGGCGCGGAGAAACCTCCTAGCCTCGAAAAAGTGCTCGAACGCTTTGACAAGGTGAACACGGCGGGAATGCCCAGTTTGGTAGCGGCTCGGATCAAGAATACGCGACGAAATCAGCCAGAACAAAGTGCGGCTGAAGCTACGAGTCATAAAGTACAAAGATACGTTCACTCACTCGAGCGATCCAGTGTTCCACAGAATGTTGTCTCCAGGGTCGAAGACAGATGGCGCACGTATATCCCACCTTCGGGGCTCTTTGGGGCAATAGGTTTGGCCACGGAAGATCCTACCAAGGCTACCAACCCCTTTGAGCGGGTTGTGCCGCACTTGCGAGGTAATCACAAGTTCGCGGATGTAGTGAGCTGGAATATAGAACACTTCCACAATGAGCAGGAGTCGCGGCGCGTAAAGAAGACAGCCGAGTTCATCCGAACCTGCCGCTGTGACTTCTGGGCTCTCCAGGAGGTCGATGAGATTGCGCTTAAGCAGTTGGTAGCTGCCCTCAACAGTCCCGGCCAAGTCCGATATGACTACATGGTAGTAGGTGATTCTGGACAGCAATCGGGTGCGATTTATCGCACTGACACAACTTCCGTGCAGAAACTGGAGCCGGGAGATATCTTCAATGAAACCCTGGACGTAGAGATGGCAAACGGAAAGATAGCAACCAGAGATGTCTTCTACCGCAAGCCGTTGCTATGTGAAGTTCGAGTGCAACAGTCAGATGAGAAGGTCTTCGACTTCAGGTGCGCAATTGTCCACCTGAAGAGCACGGACAATAAGATAGCAGATAAAGGCAACGCGCTGCGCCTTAAAGCAGCGGGTACACTTGCTGCTTGGGTCAACGAAGAATATAGCAACGGCCCTGAGCGGCACTTACTGGTCATGGGTGATATGAATGCCGAGACCGCCCAGCAAGGTTTGGAGCCGTTCATTGACGGCGAGAATCTCAAACTGCTCTCCATCCAGATGAAGGAAAGGCATGGGGTACAAGGTGAAGGTGGAGCCATTACCAGGGTGGCTTCAAAGCGATTGCTGGATCACATTGTTGTAACCGGCGACGCACAAATACCTGAGGAGGACCTGGACGAACAGATCATTATCAGGGCCGAGACTGACATGCAAAGCTTTATGTATGATGATGTTAATGCGGAAGGGGCGAACGTCCAGAAGCCGTTATCGGACCACATTCCTGTCGCAGTCCGCTTTATACTGGCTCAAGACGAGGATTAAGACCCGTTGCGCTTCCAGGTCTCTGAGGTTCCACTCTCTAATTCTTCAGCACGATAGAGAGCGCCCCCGCGAAGAAGAACACCTGGGTCGCCACACCTCCCGCCAACAGAAATATAGTCGCCGCACGCTCCCGACGGAGCACCACAAGGGCGGCTATGCTGTTGAACAGCCACACGCCTAGCGCGAACAGGGGCAGGTCCAGCAACTCTACCGGGTCGCCAATCCTGTCCACCTGGGCCTGGGCGTTCCAGTGCATAGCCACCTGGCTCGGCAGGTCCGCATAGACGAGGCTCAGGTAGCCCCACAGCAAGACGTTGAGCGCCAGCCCCGCCAGGAACAGGGAACGCACCACCCTGTCCGCCCAAAGCCCCAGCCCCATGTCCAGCACCCAAGAACGCCGCACGCGCGAAGTGGAAGCGGGACCGGGAGACTCGTCCTCGTCCTCCAAGCGAGCGTTCAGCAGTTGTACGAAGCGGTCGGGGTACTCCGGCGAGAGGCCATACGCCATACCTCGCGTGACCACCCATACCTGCCGCGCAGCAGGTACCGTAGCCATCGAGAAGGCGCGCCCGAACTGCGCGCTACGCCCCTCCCCTACGACATACCCAGGCACCACGCCCGCAACACCCTTCCAGCGTACCGTCACGTAACCACCTGGCGCATCCCCCGATCCATGCACTGCCTGAATCGCAGCAAGCGGCACCCGCACAAGGGATGGCCCACAACGTATGGTGAGGAAATCCCGGTCCAGGCTGTAAAAGATGCTGAAGGCGCAATACGCGAGATAGCACAGCATCCCATAGAGGAAAAGCGACAGAGAGAAAGTCAGGCCCAGCAGGAATACCCCGCCGTCATACTCGACCAGCGAGACCCGTTCGCTCAACCTGAACCACAGCCAGACCGCAAGCACAACAGGAAGTTGCGACAGCACAACCAAGAAAAGGCGTGCCGGTACAGGCTGCGCGCGCCACGTGTTCATAGGGGACAAATATAACACGTAACCCGTAACACGTAAAAGGAGGAACGATGGACGATAGACGATGGACGATGTATTAAGCAGTAAAGCGGCTCCAGGGGCTTTGTTCCCTGGAGCCGCTTTACGTGTTACGCGTTACGCGTTACGCATCACTCGTCACTCGTCACCTAGCGACCGCAAGTTGCTCCTGCTTGTTGCGCTGGCGTACCTCGGTATGCACGGGCGTGCACCAGTGGGAGTACTTGGGGATGTTGTTGCGCACGACCTCGAAATATAGGTCCTGCAACGCCCGGCCTAGCTCGCCTACGCTGCCATCACCGATCTCGCGGTGGTCAATCGAGCCAACCGGGGCGATTTGCGCGCCGGTGCCGCACAGGATCAGTTCGTCGCACACATATAGCTCGGTGCGGTCGATCTCGCGCTCCACGACCGTGTATCCCAACTCCTCGCGTAGCAGCGTCATTACCGTGTTGCGGGTGATGCCTTCGAGGATGTTGCCGGTGACGGGCGGGGTGTACACCGTGTCGCCGCGCCGCATGAACAAGTTCTCCGCCGAGCCTTCCGAGACATGTCCGTCGTGATCGAGCATGATCGCCTCGTCGTAGCCGTTGAGTTGCGCCTCGCTCTTGGCAAACGCTGAGTTGACATACGCGCCCGTGATCTTGCCGCGAGCCGGGATCATGTTGTCGTCAATGCGCCGCCAGGTGGAGGTAGCTACGTTGAGAGCGCGGTCGATATCGATGTAGTTACCGAACGGCTGTACGGTTATGTAAAGCTCACTGCGCAGGTTGTGCAGCCGGACGCCGATGATCTCATCGGCCTTGTACATCATCGGCCGTATGTAGGCGTCGGTGTAGAGGCCGCTGTCCCTGAGCAGTTCAACGGTTTTCTCCACCAGGGCCTGCGGGCTATCAGGCAGGTCCATAAACAGGATGCAAGCGGAGTCATTCAGCCGCTGGTAGTGTTCCAGTCCTCGGAATACGTAAAGCTGGCCGTGGTCTTCATTGAAGTAGGCGCGGATACCCTCGAAGCAGCCCGTGCCGTAGCTGAAAGCATGCGTCAGGATGCCGACCTTTGCCTCGCTGAGAGGCATTACCTTACCCTCGAAGTAACAAAGCAGCGGCGTATCGTTGTTCATGTCGTAATCTCCTATTGAGTGAGAACGGTGCCGAACCACGTTGTCTGGACCGTAGGCGGCTCCTCACCGCCCCTCGAATTATATCACAAGCCGGGCCACTGGTGGCGCGTTGCAGGCTCGTGAACGGTCTCAGCAGGTTACCGAATGTAAACAACTACCTGTTTTCACGCGTTTACTCCTGCCAACGACCTGAGGGCCTCCTGTGCCCGGATTTCCGGCCACTTCCTGCCTTTTAGGATGGAGCGCACGGCGCTTGCAGAACAACAGGAGTATAGTTGGCAACTTATTCTTCAACCATTGCGCCGGCTTGGCTGTTACTAGAAGCCATCCCACAAACAGGGATGAGGAGATGAGCACCCAAAGCTCCTACTCTGTCATTTCGAACATACGACTGCGCTCAGGGTAAGCTCAGTGAGAAATCTCGTCCTTCTGCACATGATACCACCTTTCCTTCAGCAACAGAGTCCCATAAGAAAGAAGTAACATCCCGGTAAAGGACGAGATCCTTCACTGCGTTCAGAATGACAAAGGGGCAGACTTTGTCGCCAGTACGCGGGGCTGCTGTTTGTGAGATGACTTCTAAGCTTTTTATCATTTTCCAATCTACTTGCTATTGTTTTGCCATCTGGTAATTGGTATACTTGCTGTGCGCGGTCATGAGTCTTACTTGTAACAGTAAGAGCACTATATGGTCTGCTGGTATGTAGTGCTTGTTGAGAAGGACTAAGGAACTGCTTTTCAGTTGCCACGTCTATCCTTATTGCTTTGCAGGTAAGATTGCATTCATAAAGTTCAATAGGTATGGGGTCGAGTAGTAAGGCGACTGTTTATGCAGCCGCTAAGCTTTTGTTGCCGCCGCGCCTGTGCCCTGGTGTCCTACTCGTGCGCGGTAATGTCATGTGACTACCAGGGATTCCCGCTTCCGGATTAATGCGGATGTCTTGTGCCTCTTTCCGTGTAAAGAAGATGTTCCAGGCCTGTAATAGCTGAAGCCCAAGCCTAGATGAAGTTAGAGTGCATTGTAGCTGATGTGGTTATTGTTTTTGCGTGAGGAGAGTACAACGATGTTCAAACGTAAGCTGTTTTCGAAAGTCACAGGCATCATAGCTTTCACAGCCGCGATGGGCCTTATGGGAACGGGCACCATGTGGACTTCTCAGGGCGTATCAGCCCAGACGGCACCCCCCAGGCCTAATAAGTATGTCGGATTGCTATATCAGACATCTATCAACAGAGTTCAAGGTTGGGCCACCATCGAAAACCGAATATGGCCTAACATTCCACCTAACCAGGATGATCACATGTGGTGGGGTAGGCCGCTACTTGGTTATTACACGTCGAGTGATAAGGCCATTATCAATGAGCACGCAAGGCTCATCAGCAACGCCGGCGTCGATTTTATACTTGTCGACTACAGCAATGGCGATGCCTTCTCAGGTACAGATACTGCGGTTACTCCCAACAAGGTTATCAACAACCAGGATCGTCTTTCAATGACGACCCTACTGCTCGACACGTACCTGGAGCGAATCGCAGCGGGGTTGCCTACTCCTAAAGTGGCGTTTTTTGCGTCATCATATAAGCGGAATCCCGACGGTACCGTCAATGACCTTAAGAGGTTGTACGAGCAGTTCTATCAGGACCCCAAGTATAGCTCTTTGTTCTTCAGGGCTGCGGGTCCCAATACAAAACCTTTGCTGCTCAGCTGGCAATTCGTCGTGGACCCTAGGATATTGGGGTGCGGTGCCCAGATAGCAACCAACTTGACCGCGGCAGCTTACTTTGACTGTAAACCAACAGGTGCTTTCTCGCTGCCATCTTCTACACCCTGGGGCATTATCGAACGCTATCCTCAGATCAACCATACTAAGGCAGCCTGGTCGAGCGCGCTTGCAGCCTCCTGGCCGGAAGAAGTAGCAGTTTCCGCGGCCCAGCAGCACTATTGGATGAACATTGATGCACAATTCAATATCGCCTCTCGTGGCAGACGATACGATTACCGTAAGGAGGGTACAGGCCAGCCGGTCCAACCGGTAACGGCGCAACAAGAGCTTGCCAACCCCTCAAACCCGGATAGAACAGGCGAAGGCCGCAACTTCATCGATCAGTGGGCCAAAGCCAAGGATATAAACCCCTCGTTCGTGATCATTGATGGCTGGAACATGTGGGCTGCAGGCAGAACTAAAGGTTGTCAGAAATACCCCGAGACCTACACGTACGAGGACTGCCCGACCGTAAACAATGTGAACTCCAAAAGCGACGCACTGTTCAACGATCAGTTTAGTAGAGACTTCAGCAACGACCTGGAGCCAATGGCCGGCGCTTCGTTGCAGCCATCTGGTGTAAGCTTTGGCAGCGCCTATTACAACTTACTGGTTGAGCAGGTAGCCAAGTACAAGCGGAATAGTCCGAACCTGTACTTCCTTGACAACAATAATGGTAACTGGTACTTCAAGGAAGGCCGCAAGGGAACGCAGTTCGCCAGCGACAACTTTACCCACTATGTGAGCAACTGGGGGCAAGGCAGCCAGTACCAATCAGTGGTGGGAGACTTCAACGGCGACAAGAAGACCGACATCGCCGTGAGAGATACCATCAGCGGGGGCTGGACCTTCCGCAGGAACGATGGCAGCACTTATACCCAGATTGCCGGGTTCTCATGGGCAGCAGGCTCGAACTATACGGCGGTGGCAGGTGATTGGAACGGCGACGGTATCACTGATATCGGGCTACGCGACGCCAACGTGGGCAACACTGTTAGTGGAAACGCCTACTGGCACTTTGTAAGAGTGACTACCCCCAGCGGCCCAACAGGGACACTCTCTTTCGCCTACACCAACGCTATCGAGTGGGCGGCGGGCACAAACTACCAGGCTATCACCGGCAATTTCGATAACGACAAGTACACCGATATAGGGGTGCGAGACTCAACGAACGGTACCTGGCACTTCATGCATACCAACGATACCAGCGGCGCTCTGTTCTACGGGCGAAATTGGTCTGCTGGTTGGTTGCCAGGTGCTCAATTCCAACCAATCACGGGCAACTTTGACTGCGATGCCTACGATGATATTGGGCTGCGAGATACTACCAACGGCAATATTTACCTCGCCAATTTTACCGGCAATAGCTATGGCTTTACGGGTGCCGACCAGGCAGGCACGGGTAATATGTACCGCTGGCAGGCCGGGGCTTCAATAAGAATCATGTCAGATCCGCTAGCATGCACTCCCTAGCTCAGCATCTCACAGGCTGGAGCTACCGGTTGCGAGTGTAACCGATAACTGAAACCAACAGTCCGGAACTATGGGTTAACCCGTAAGTTGTAGCATCTGGATGATAGAGCCGGTCAGGCACGGGAACGCTAAACAGCCAAGGTCAAGGATTCTAGGGTTGTAAGCAAAAGGAGGAGGTTACGACATCACGTACCCTCCTCCTTTTACGCTCTTCTAACTTCTATACTCTTGGTGGGGTCCTTGGTATGATGCATCATGTCGTTTTCGTCTCTTTCTATGCAACGGCTACCGCGATCCCCAAAATTCGAAATGACTCCATTGTCTTCCCTGCCCGGTTAGTCGTCTCAAATCAAGGTCAGCATGCACTAACTTTGATAGGCTTTGGATACAACTTGCCGCGCGCCCTCGCTATAGGTTATAGTAGACATTATGGGAAAATACTCTTCACTTGCCAGGCGAATCAAGGAACTTCGCCAGGTGGCAAACTTCACTCAACAAGACCTCAGCAGGGCCAGCGGACTCAGCAGATCGTACATCTCAAGACTCGAAATGGGCGATATCGCCCTCCCCTCGCGAGACAAACTGCGCGCGTTAGCTTCAGCCCTCGGTGCAACCCTTGATGATCTCTTGCAGGCTGCGGGCTTCCTGGATGTCGCTTCCGACACCTCAAACCTCCCCGACATCAAGGCATACCTGCGCCGCAAGTACGGCATCTACGACCCCCAGGTCCTTCAGGCTCTTGAGACAATCGTGACCAACGTGCAAAGCAAGAACGGCGCGTCGGAACACGCCCAAAGCACGGAAGACCTGCAAGAAGTGAGGGCAGGTAGCTAACCACCCGGAAAGCTCTACCAAGCCCCGGCAAGAGTAGTAGCCCAAAGGTACCAGTTGGCATAGTACCTGGATTAGTACTCAGGGAGCACCGAAAAGGTACCTTTGGGCCATATGCACACCGTTAGCGATTCTGTATTATAAGGGCAGAAGAAGTGTAAAGAGTTGCTAAATCCTGCTCCTCCTGGTTCGAGGCCTCGAAAGAGGCCTCTTTTCTTTTGCCCCGCGATGGACGATGGACGACGGACGATAGACGATAGGAGACGGAACCGACAAGACGCCAAGAGCGCCAAGTGCGAGCCAAGGTTTAGGATTGTTGGGATGGACGCTGCATTGTACCCAGACCTCAGTCCTCATCACTCCTATCGTCCATCGTCCATCGTCCATCGTCCATCGTCCATCGTCCATCGTCCATCGTCCATCGTCCATCGTCCATCGGCCCCCTTGACTCCCCACCCGCGCGTGCTATAATACAGTCGCGCCACGGCAAAGTTCTTTAGCTTTAGTAGGAGGAGAGTTTTCTTATGAGCAGGCGATTGTTTGGCCGCGCCGGTAAAGCGCTGGCCGCGTTTATGCTGGCAGTGCCTATCCTGGCAGCATGCGGCGGACCTGCCGCGCAACCCACTTCCCCGGCCGCCACCAATACCACGATGGTCGAGCAGGCCACCGCTACCACCCCCATGGAAGCACCTACCGCCACGGAAGCTATGGCCGGTGAGACCCCCACAAGAAGCGTTTCTGAAGGTGGCGATGTTCTCGATTTGAAGGTTGGGCTGGTCACGGACGTGGGCCGTCTGAACGACAAGAGCTTCAACCAGGGCTCCTGGGAAGGCGTCGAGCGCGCCGGTACGGAGTTGGGCGTAGAGACCAACTACATCGAGACCGCCGACCCCAAGGACTACGACAAGAACATCCAGCAGTTCATCGACCAGGAATATGACGTTATCGTGACGGTCGGTTTCGCGCTGGGCGAGGCCACCACGAAGGCTGCGCAGGCCAACCCCGAAGTGCTGTTCATCGGTGTGGACCAGTTCCAGGGCGAGGAACTCCCCAACCTCGCGGGCCTCATCTTTGACGAGGACAAGGCCGGTTACCTGGCGGGCGTGCTGGCCGCTTCTATCAGCAAGAGCAACAACATCGGCGCGGTGCTCGGTACGGATGACGTGCCCCCGGTGTGGAAGTTCGGCGAGGGTTACCGTGCGGGCGCTATGTCGGTCAAGCCCGACATCACTGTGCAGGCTACCTACCACAGCGACGTTGACATCACCAAGACCTTCGTCGATCCTGAGTGGGGCAAGACCACCGCTCTGTCCATGATCGACCGTGGCGCGGACGTGGTCTTCGGCGCGGGCGGTCTCACCGGCAACGGCGCTATCTTCGCCGCCAAGGAGCGCAACATCGCTGCTATCGGTGTGGACGTGGACCAGTACGAGACCATTGGAGAGGAATACAAGAGCGCTTTGGTGTCGAGCGCCATGAAGCTGCTCGGAAACGGCGTGTTCAACCTGATAAGCATGGCCCAGCACGGCACCTTCAAGGGTGGCAACCAGGTGGGTGAAGTGGGTCTCGCCCCCTTCCACGACTGGGCCGACCGCGTACCCGCCGAGGTATCCGCCAAGCTCCAGGAAGTAAACGCCGCCCTTATGGATGGCTCGCTCAAGACCTGCGTCCCCCCGGCAAAGGGCGCTCCCAACCCCTGCCAGTAGACGGATTTGGAAATTGGAATTTCGAATTGCGAATTTAGAAGAACTCCACTAAATTCGCAATTCGAAATTCCAATTTCCAAATTCCCAAGGGGCGGTGTAACTTGTATAATGCAGGTGACACCGCCCCTTGTTTTATCGCTGGGAGAGCAATTTGAGTGCTATTTCGAGCAACGTAGATCGAACGGCAGGCGGAAGTGGTAGTGGGAGCGGAAGTGGCGGAGATGGGGGTGGGAACCCCCAACCTCCACGGCCCTCCTTTCTAGCCTCACTGTGGGCGCAGTCCGGCCGTGCTTTCCTCGTGCCCATCCTGGCGATCTTCACGGCCCTAGTCATCAGCGGCCTCGTCATCTGGCTGACTACGGGCGACCTGCAAAAGGTTATAGGGCCGGAGGGGGCCTTCGCCGGGCTGTGGCAGGGCGCGGTGGGCACGCCTCGCAACATCGCCGCCACGCTCGTAACCGCCACTCCCTACATCTTCGCCGGCCTCTCGGTGGCCCTCGCCTTCAAATGCGGCCTGTTCAACATCGGTGCCGAAGGGCAACTGGCCGCCGGGGCCGTGACCACCGCTTTCGTTGGGTACGCTATCCAGGGCGTGCCCTTCCCCATCCACCTGATACTGGCCCTGGGCGCGGGACTCCTTGCGGGGCTGCTCTGGGGCGCGATACCGGGCGTGCTGAAGGCCTACACCGGGGCGCATGAGGTGATCATCACGATCATGCTCAACTATATCGCCCTGGGCATCGTGGCGTACCTGCTGGGCGGGCCGATGAAGGACCGCACCCCCGGCAACGTGCAGGCCCGCACTCCGCTTATCACCTCGGAAGCGCAGCTACCCCAGTTATTCGCGGGCAGCGACTGGCAGATGCACCTGGGCGTGCCCCTCGCCGTGCTGACGGCGGCCCTCGTATACTGGTTCTTGAGGCGCACCACGTGGGGCTTTGAGATCAAGACCGTGGGCGCGAACCCGCACGCCGCGCGCTACGCCGGTATGAGCGTGCCCCGGAGCATCATACTGGCGATGGGCCTGGCGGGCATGCTGGCGGGCGCGGCGGGCGCGTTCGAGGTCACGGGCGTCACGCGCCGTCACGAATTGGGCTTCGGGGCCGGGTACGGCTTCGACAGTATAGCGGTGGCCCTGCTGGGCCGCACCAACCCGTTCGGTGTGGTAGCGGCGGCCATTCTGTTCGGCGGCCTCAAGTCGGGCGCGACCCAGATGCAGTTCAACACGCAGATCTCAAGCTCGATCATCTCGGTGGTGCAGGGGCTGATACTGCTCTTCGTGGCGGCGGACGTGATTATCACCTGGCTCTACCGGATAAAGGTCAAGCCCGTGGGCACCACTATGTCGCTCGCGCCCGCTGCCTTAGCCGCATCGGTCGGTGCCTCGGCAGCCGAAGCACCCCTGACCGATGCCCCCGAAGAGACACCCATCGCTGAAAGCTATCCCAAGAGCGACCCCGCCACTGGCGACGACACCCCCACGACCAAAGAGCGCGGTTCGGGCCGGTACGAGGCAGGCGGTGAAGAGCCATGATCATCTGTGGAGTACAGATTGACGTACTGATCGCCTCGATACTGGTGAGCACCATCCGCTTCGCCACCCCGCTCACCCTGGGCGCGATGAGCGGCCTCTTCTGCGAGCGGTCCGGGGTGGTAAATATCGCCATCGAAGGCATGATGCTCATGGGCGCGTTCAGCGCCTACGTCGTGGGTACCCTCACCGGCTCGCTATGGTGGGGCCTGCTGGGGGCGATCGTCGCGGCGGGGTTGCTGGGCCTGCTGCACGCGCTCCTCTCCGTCACCTTCAGGGTAGACCAGATTATCAGCGGCACCGTGATTAACATCTTGTCGTTCGGCCTAACGGGCTTCTTCTACGACCAGTTCTTCAACCGCAGCGCCCCCACAGTGGGCAAGCTACCCACGATAAGCATCCCGCTCCTCTCGGACATCCCTGTGTGGGGCGCGCTATTCCGCCACCAGCCAGTCATCTGGAGTGGGTTCCTGGTGGTGGCAATCGCGCACTTTGTCTTCTTCTTCACGCCCTGGGGCCTGCGCACCCGCGCCGTGGGCGAGCACCCTCGCGCCGCCGACACGGTGGGCATCAACGTCTACTTCATGCGCTACGCCAACGTGGTGATCGGGGCGGGCATCGCGGGCATCGCGGGCAGCTACTTCATAGCCGAGTTGTCCAGCTTCAGCCCCGGCGTCACCGGCGGGCGGGGCTTTATCGCCCTGGCGGCCCTCATCTTCGGCAACTGGAAACCGTTGAACGCACTGGGCGCGACCCTCCTGTTCGGCTTCACCTCGGCCATGCAAATCAACATCCAGGGCTGCGTGAGCGCCTCCGGCACCAGCGCGGGGGACCTACCGTTCTTCCTCCTGCCGCAGATTGTCGGCTTGCTGCCCTACATCGTAACCATCATCGTGCTGGCGGGCTTCGTAGGACGCTCCTCGCCCCCGGCGGCAGTTGGCGTGCCGTATGATAAGTGACGATGGACGATAGACGATGGACGAAACGCAGTTGCTCAAGAGGATAACTACGAATCCTGAGATTTTTGGTGGCAAGCCTATCATCAGAGGGCGACGTATGGCGGTGGAGCATGTGTTAGGAATGCTTGCGGCGGGTGACACAGCTGAGACGCTACTTAAAGAATATCCCTGGCTAGAGGCAGAAGACATTCAAGCCTGTCTGCTTTACGCAACCAACACTCTAGAAAGCAAGAATGGCGACTAAACACCCATGCAAACAGTAGCCCCCGAAGCCCAACTACCCGCCCCCAGCGCCGAGTACACCCTGCAAGCGCGGGGCATCACCAAGCGCTTCCCCGGCGTGCTCGCCAACGACCACATCGATCTCGACCTGAGGCCGGGCGAGATACACGCGCTCCTGGGCGAGAACGGCGCTGGCAAGTCCACTCTGATGAACATCCTCTATGGGCTGTACCGGCCCGACGAGGGCGCTATCTACATCAAGGGCAAGGAGACTCACTTCAACGGGCCGAGCCACGCCATAGCCGCCGGTATCGGCATGGTGCACCAGCACTTCATGCTCGTGCCGCCCCTCACCGTCACCGAGAACATCATGCTCGGCGGCGAGACGACCCATGCCGGAGTGATGCTGGACAAGGACGCGGCGGCAAAGCGGATCCGGGAGCTATCGGCCACCTACGGCCTGCAAGTTGACCCCGACGCCACGATAGAGGACCTGCCCGTAGGCTCCCAGCAGCGCGTGGAGATACTCAAGGCGTTCTACCGCAACGCCGATATCCTCATCCTGGACGAGCCTACCGCCGTGCTCACTCCCCAGGAGGCGCGCGACCTGTTCGTAATCATGCGCCGCCTCGCGGAGAGCGGCAAGGCTATCGTCTTCATCACGCACAAGCTGAAGGAAGTGCTGGCGGTTGCCGACCGCATCACCGTGCTCAGGCATGGCCGCGTGGCTGGCACCGCCGACCCGAAGACCAGCACGGAGGCCCACCTGGCATCGCTCATGGTGGGGCGCACCGTGCTGCTACAGGTCGAGAAGAAGCCCGCCAATATAGGCGATGCGGTGCTCACGATTGAAGGGCTTGAGGTGAAAGACAACCGGGGCCACATGGCTGTGGACGGCCTCGACCTGCAAGTGCGCTCCGGCGAGATATTCGGCATAGCGGGCATCGAGGGCAACGGGCAGACGGAGCTTGTGGAGGCGCTCACCGGCCTGCGCAAGGTACACAGGGGCAAAATCCTGCTCGACGGGCGCGACGTCACCCTCACCGGCACCCGGCAACTGATAGATAACGGCCTCGCCCACGTCCCGGAGGACCGGCACAAGCACGGCCTGGTGCTCACATATTCGGTGGCCGACAATATCTGCCTGAGCACCTACGACGAAAGGCCCTTCGCACGAGGCCCGTTGCGTATGGACAATTTCGTGTTCGACTTCGCCCGCAAGCTGGTCAAGAAGTTCGACGTACGCACCGCCTCCGTGCAGACCCAGGCCCGCAACCTCTCAGGAGGCAACCAGCAAAAGGCGATCCTGGCCCGCGAGCTTTCCCGCAAGATACGCTTCCTGGTAGCCTCCCAACCGACGCGCGGGCTAGACGTAGGCTCGATAGAGTTCATCCACAAGCAGATAGTAGCCCAGCGCGACGAAGGTCTGGCGGTGCTGCTCGTGTCGGCGGAGCTTGACGAGGTGCTGGCCCTCTCCGACACGATTGGCGTGATCTACAAGGGCAAGTTGGTAGCCGTCATGCCCCGTGCCGAGGCCACCAGGGAGAAGCTGGGCCTGCTGATGACCGGCGGCACGGTGCCCGCCTGACGCAGGCGAAGCACCTATGCAACCAGCGAGCACCCCCAACTGGCAAGACATCCGCGACCGCTACGACGCCGCCCTCCACTGGCTGGAATCGCTCATCTCCGACCCCAAGGGCGAACGCTACCTCATCCCGCAGACCCAGGGCGAAATCAGGCGAGCGCAGGAAGCGGGGCTGGCACGCACCTTCCGCTTCCTCGATTACCTGGGTCAGCCACAGCAGGCGTACCACACCGTACATGTAGCGGGCACCGGCGGCAAAGGCTCCGTCGCCACTATGATAGCCGCCATCCTCCATGCCTCCGGCGTAAGCGCAGGACTGCACACCAGCCCCTACCTGCAAGTCCCCAACGAGAAGCTGGTAGCCAACGGCAAGATGATTTCGCCGTCCGGCCTGGTGGAACTAACCGACCACTTCAGGCCCCTTTACGAGAGCTATGCGGCCCAATTCCCCGACGACAAGCCCAAGTATGGCGAGGCATGGGTGGCGCTTACGCACCTGTTCTTCCGGCGCATGGGCGTAGAGTGGGTGGCGCTTGAGACCGGCATGGGTGGGCGGTTCGACCCCACCAACGCGGGCGACTACGACCTGGCGGTCATTACAAACGTCGATTTCGACCACGTACCGCAACTCGGCACCACCTTGCCGGAGATAGCCTGGCACAAGGCCGGTATTATCAAGCCTGGGAAGCCCTCCATAACGGGAGAAACCAGTCCAGAGGCCCTGGAGGTAATTGAGCGGGAGGCAGCCTTACAGCACTCGGAGCTTTATCGGCTGGGACGCGACTACTACGTGGAGAACGCCCGTCGCCAGGAGCACGGGACCGTCGCCAGCATCAGGACGCCGTTCGGCAGCGTGGACGACCTGTACGTGAGTCTGCTGGGAGAGTACCAGGCGACCAACGCGGGCACGGCGGTAATGTCGGCCTTCCTGCTCAGCGAGCGACACGACCTGGCGATTACAGAGCAAGCTATACGCGAGGCCATGGCGGGCTTGAAAATCGCCGGCCGGATGGAAATCATGCAGACCGCCCCATTAGTAGTAATCGACGGCGCGCACAATCCGCAAAAGATGCGAGCCGCGGCCTCTGCCCTCCGGCACGATTACGCGGGCATGCAAAAGACGCTCGTAATCGGTATGCTTCAGACCAAAGATGCCCTGGCGTCGCTCACCGAAATAGTGCCGGTCGCCGACCGGGTGATCGCCACGGAAGCCCGCGTCATAGGCAAGCCTACATTCGCGGCCGGGGAGATTGCCGACCTTGCGCGCAAGGTACGGCCTACGGCAACCATCGCGATTGAGCCTGACGTGCAACTTGCCATCAAACAAGCAATCGCAGACGCAGGCACTGGCCCCAACAAAATGGTCTTCGTCACCGGCTCAATTTACATGCTGGGCAGGGCGCGCGAGTTGTGGCACCTGCGGGACGAGCTTCTCAGGAGGCTGGAATATGGAGAGGGGGCCAATCTACCGCCTAGCGGTCCAACCCCATAGGCTCGGCCAGGAAGAAGCTTACGTGCGCGCACTTGTTACACACCACCTGCACGATGGGCGTCATCCTATCCCCGATGTGCAGCCCGCCAGGCTTCTTCACGGGCGCTGCCACGACGTCGAACGGCACCTGAGTGCCGGTTGAGCCACACGCCGGGCACGCGACCTGCACCCCTTTACGCTCAAGCCAATCGCCGATCTTCTGCACTTCAACAGCCTCTAGACCCATGATGTCCCTCCCCTGGAAGATGCATGGCTCGTCACCCATCATTCAGCGCCCTCCTGCGGCCAGTCCGTCAAGTACACCCCGGCCACGAACCCGTAGACCTTTTCACCAGGTGCCTGGTTGCCGCCGAACTCCTGCGATAAAGCTTCCAGGCGAAGGGCGAACTCCCTTACCCTCCGCCTGGGTATTCGCGCGTGCGAAATGACGAAAGTAGTGGGATCGTGCTGATCTTCGGAGAGCACTACTTCGGACAACGCTTGTCGCAAAGGCAGCGTCACGACTTCTTCGCTCAAGGGTGTAGATGCACCCCCCATACCGGCATCCGAAGATACCCGGAACACGCGCGCCACCCGGCCGTAATACTTCTCCGTGATAGCCCTCACCTGCCTGGCACGTACCACGCGCACCAACCCGGCGCTTTCCAGGGCCTTCAAGTGGTGCCCGATAGTGCCCTTCGGCACCGACAGCATCTCCGATAACTGCTTGGTCGAAGCCGCCCGCTGCCCTATCAGGCCGAGGATACGCTGGCGGGTCGGGTCGGCCAGCGCCTTTAGCTGCCCAGGGGTGGTAAGCTCAAGCGCCTCGTCGAGCGGGTAGTCGGGGGCGGTACTCAGGTCTGCCATAATGCTAATATACGGCAAATACCGACCATAGTCAATGGTTATGGAGACGTGTTACCTTTTTCTCGCTATAATGGCTTAGAACTGTGGGCGAATATTAAGGAGGGAGCTTGTACCATGCTCAAAGTAAGGCTTGTCGGCGACAACCGTCTGCAAATCGGTGACCGCTTTACAGTAACGTTCCAGCGCACGTTGCGCATACCAGACGACGGGGGCAACTACCCGCTGCCGCCCGGCCTGGGTGCCTTCCCCATCCTGCGCGTGGAGGACTTCGCGGACCGCGTGCCCGACGCCTGGCGAGAGCGTGGCGGCTACATCATCCCCATGTACCAGCGCGAGGCGTTGTGGCTCAGTTTCGAGGCGGCGTCCTGGAAGCCCAACGCGGTGAAGATTGGCATAGGCCGCATCAACGCGGTCACGGGCGAGGAATGGAGCGAGGAGTTGCGCGCCGAGCCGGAGCAGGATTACATCGTGTGCCCCACCCAGCCGTGGCTCGACGGCATCAACGCGGGCGACGGCTACATCCGCCAGTTCGTCGCCATGCCCCTCGGCCAGGGTTACACGGTGGAGGGCCAGCTAACGGGCAAGGAGGAGTTCGGCGGCATCCAGATTGTCGCCTTTGAGCCGAAGCCGGGCAAATTCCCCGACAAGCCGCCCCGAACCATACACCGGGCAGAAGGGGTCTTTTACGCCATGGCCGCACCTTCAGCCGCCCCCTCTCCGATGCTAGAGTCCGTCGGAGGCGGCTTTGAGATGGGCCTGGGCGCGGGCGGCAAGATGACGCAGAAGATCTACCCCGACCCCCATGGCCTCGACACCTGGGACCAGGATAACTATGGCACCGCCTTCATCCACATCGTCAACAGCGAGCAGTTCGCCCAGCTAACGGGCTTGCCCGCCCCACCCAGCCCCGTCTCGGCCCAGGCATACACGCAGTACGGCTTCCCCTGGTTCGACCTGTACGACGAACACAAGCCCCACCTAGCCCCAAGCGAGACGCTGGGCGGGGTGAAGTCGATCAAGGAGAAAGACCTGGAAAAGGACCTGCCTGCCATGCCGGAGGACAAGCCCGTGGAGATTGGGGAGGGGCAGATTAAGAAGCTGAAGGGGGAGAAATGGGAGGTGTAACCAGCACCGAGCGACGTTACTTCCTGTGCAGCATCAGTTCTGTGGAGGTGTTTGCCTGCGCCGCTAGAGGCCACTGGAGTATCGAGAACAGCCTGCACTGGGTACTGGACGTGGCTTTCAGAGAGGACCACAACCGCACCCGCACCCGCACCCGCACCGACCACTCTGCTGAGAACTTCGCCGTCTTGCGTCACATAGCCCTCAACCTGCTCAAGGCAGAGCGTTCCCTCAAGGTTGGCATCAAAGCCAAGCGCCTCAAGTGCGGGTGGAGCCATGATTACCTCCTCAAGGTCCTCCTTGGTCCCCAACCTATTTAGATGCGTTTGCCCTGTGTATAAGCGCCTCACTTCTTGACTCAGCAGAACATCAGTGCTATAATCCGGCCATTCGCGGCATCCCCCGCGAGACATCACTATCAAGAGGGGGCAACCAGCTATGGCAAGTAACGGCAACGGGAACACAGCCAACGGGGGCAGCGGGGGCAACGAGGGCAACGGTAGAGCATCTGCTGTGACTGTGCTGGTCGGCACGACGAAAGGTGCGTTCTTCTTTCATTCGGACGGAGCCAGACAGAATTGGGAGATGACAGGACCTCATCTCGATGGCTGGGAGATTTACAGCCTGTGCGGTGTGAATGGGGAGGGACGGGGTGGCGACCGCATATTTGCGGGCACGTCGCACTTCGTGTATGGCCCCACCATCCGGGTAAGTGATGACATGGGCGCTAATTGGACGCAAGTCGAAGCGGGACCGCGCTATAGCCAGGAGAGTGGCTTCAAGCTCAACCGTATCTGGCAGATTGTGCCAGGGCACACCGACCAGCCCGGCCAACCGGGCACCCTCTACGCGGGCGTGGATGAGGCGGGGCTGTTTACCAGCTGCGACGGTGGTATAACATGGGATGAGGTCACGGGCCTTACAGGCCATCCCTCCAGGGAAGACTGGGGGCCGGGCAACGGCGGCCTTTGCCTGCACACCATCCTGGTTGACCCCGACAACGCCCGGCGCATGTGGGTGGGTATCTCGGCGGTGGGTGTTTTCCGCACCCAGGATGGCGGCGAAACCTGGCAGATCTGCAACAACGGGCTGCCACAGGTGGCGACGGGCATACGCAACCATGACGTGGGACGGTGCGTGCACAAGCTAGTCCTCGACCCGGGTGACTCAAACACGCTCTACTGCCAGTTTCATGGCGGGGTGTTCAAGTCGACCGATGCCGCCGACTCGTGGCAACCTATCGAGAACGGGCTGCCCGGTAACTTCGGCTTCCCAATGGGCATCACCGGGCGCGGCGACCTCTTTGTGATCCCACTTGAGAGTGACATGCAGCGCCACATGAAAGATGGACGGCTGCGTGTATATCGCTCACAGGACCGCGGGGAGAACTGGGAAGTGACCGAGCATGGCCTACCCGAGCAGCCTCACTATGTGGGTGTGCTTCGAGACGCACTGGCGGTGGATAGTATGGAGCCTGCGGGCGTATATTTCGGCACGAGCATGGGCGAACTCTTCTACTCTGCCGATGCGGGGGAGAGCTGGAGCCGTCTACCCGGCCAGTTCCCACGTATCACTTCTATCAAAGCCTGGGTACGCTAGACTCCGCAAATGCCAAGACGTCTAAGATGCCTGAGATGATTGAGCGGCCTCCGACGGCCAGCAGGAGTAACATGCAAAATAGAGCAACCACAAGCATCCACGTCAGGGTCCCCACGATACTGCGCGACTGCATCGGAGGCCGCAACACCATCGATATTGAAGCTAGCACCCTTGCCGAGGCGCTTGAACAGTTATGCGAGACTTACCCGCTGCTGCGTGTGCACCTCTACGACGAGACGTCGCAGCTGCGCCCGCACGTGCTCATCTTCTACAATGAAGAAAGCACCCGTTGGCTCCAGCATCTCGACGTGCCTCTGCAGGCTGGAGATCGCCTCGAAATCCTGCAGGCTGTGTCAGGCGGGTAATCACGTTATTGTCACGAACCAGATGGCAGTAGGCTCCTGCAGGTACTCAAATCTAGCTCGCTCAAACCACTGCGCGATCACTGTGTACCCACCTTCGTTCTTCTCCAACTTGGCCTGGGTCCATGGTAGACCGAACAGCTCTGCCGATTCTCTAAAACTTATGTCAGGGTCCCCAAGATCGATGCCGTGTGTGCGCCAATAGTCCAGGAAGACCCCACATACCTGGCGGGTGACTACGTCTATCTCAAACTCCTGGCATGTACCCGCTGGCGTAATCCCGGAATTTTCCTTTCTCCAGTCGCGGTCACTTGCCATGAGAAGCTCCTCTCCTATTCGTCCTCGCGTCACTTGCCCTGAGGCCCTCAGTTCAAACCGGGCGCGCTCGATAACGGGATGGTGACGGGTCGTGTGCTAGCATGGGGTTAGGGGCAATATTGACAATCGTGCTGAAGACAAAGCAGGAAAAGTACATGTCTCAGCAGGGGAACAGAAGTGGCCTCTAGGAACAACAGCAACAGCGCAAGCAGGAAGGGCAGAGCACACCCTACAGAGACTGGCTAGGCCCGTCAGCCTCTTTGTGGCGACCTCGCCGAGCAGCGAGGTCGCCGAGCACGGTCGCCACAAGCACGACGGCTCCTAGCAGCAGAGCTACAGTGCAAGCATCCACCTCCTGCTTGTCAACAGATAAGTTATCTCTTCTGTTGGCCAATAGATAGACTTTTCTGCCTTCTCGGCCTTATAGATCTTTTTGCCCTTTGTGTCATACACCTATGGAGCATTCATAACATTCTCTACTACGTCAGCTTACGTGGTAGAAAAAACGCCTGCTATTTTGCATAGCGAGCGTCTTAAGTAGCATTATAGTTGGCTAGAAGGGACTCGACTTTTTGAGCAACTCACCGACTTTTTCGGCAAACGCGCCTATTTGGGCAAAGCACCTATTAGCAATCATGTACGCTATAAGTGCAAAAGATCTGTATTTTACCCGTTGTTTGTCCTTTACTTACGGGGATAGTACTAAAGTACTATTTACCAAGTAACCGTGATCGGGTAGCCTTGCTGAGGCTCATATGGGGATATAGTAGTACTTCCACACTCAATTCGGTTATCTGGGATACGGCTCTTTTTGCAGCAGCCAATAGATCCCATGTAGTAACACAGCTAATTCCCCAGCGTCAGCAAACTGCAATCGGTACCTTTGCCCTTAACAAAGGTACTTTGTCAGCTTGTCTAATTGTTGTGCCTGAAAGCCAATCCGGAATTCTGATCCATTATGAAGGGATATATAGCCATGCCTAGCAAAGCCGTCACCCCACAACTTTCCACTCTACTTGCTCCTCTCTCCAGGGTTAGTTCCCCACGCTGGTTACTGCTAGCCTTTGTGGCAACCATTGTTACGGTAGCTGCGCTGGTTGCCAGCTTTGGCTATCCGGTGCAGTCGGCTGCCCAAGTCAATCAGGATACCGATTTGTTCCTCGGAGCTACTGCTTTCTCAACCAAGTTGCATAACAACACGGCTTTACCTCCGTCAAAAGTAGTGGATGGAGTAGATACTAGCTACGCGCTAGTTGGAGGCTCTTTTCAGCAAATAAATATGTGGGTAGACCTGGGCACGGCGCGCGTCATCAACAAGATTAGCATCAACACGAACCTGGGCAACAATCTGGACCTTGCCGCCTGCACGGGACGTGATGCCGATGGGCATCCAACAGGTTGTACCATTTTCGCCACGGTAGCTGCCCCAGGCTCCAACGGTAACGCTGGAGTTGTTACGGTCGACACCGGCATAACTACAGCCATGCGCGTCTGGGGTATTTGGCTCGGTGGTAGCTCATATGACGGCGACAAAATTTTCTACATGAAGGGCTATGGGACTCCCAATGGAACTCCTGCCCCCACCGCGACGCCACCTGCCGCCTGTCCTGCTGATGGCGGGGTTGTAGACTTATTCAAGAATCAGAGTGTTTTCACTACAAAGAGGCACGACCCCACAGGATTGGGTAACGGCGTAGATGGCGACGACAGCACCTTTGCGAATGTGGGTGGTGCGTTTCAGCAGTTGGACTACTGGGTTGACCTGGGCACGCCTCAAGTCGTCAAACGGATGAGTATCTACACGACAGTACCCCAGGACGCCCAGATGTCAAAACAGATGCACATCGCTGCCTGCACCGGGCGTGATACCAATGGGGTAGCGACAGGGTGCACCAGCTTCACGATAGTCTCGCCTCCTGGTATGGCTGGGCTTCCGGGGGTTGTAACGTTCGATACTCACGTCTATGTGCCCATGCGCATATGGGGTATTCAGCTTGCCGAGGGCGGGTATCCTTACGAGCACATCCACACGATAAGTGGATTCGGCCCTTGTTCGCCTGCTGCCATCGGCACCAATGTTCAGACCGCAGAGGCATTGACGGCCAACCCAGTCGAAGACCTGTGTCACGCGGATTGCGGCGATCCTATCAACACCACAACCGGTAACTTCTGGCGCACGTTTGAGGACCTCTCGATTCCCGGCAGGGGTGCCGCGCTGTCGTTCAATAGGACCTATAACTCCTTGTTGGCGAGCGAAGCAGGGACGCTGGGGCATGGTTGGACCCACTCGTACAACATGTATATCAACCAGGACAGCGCGGGCAACTACCTGCTGCACCAGGCAAACGGCAGCATCGCGCCTTTTGGTCCAGACCTCAGCCGCCCCAGCCGTGTAAAGGCCACGCTGACTGAGAACTATGGCACCTATATCTTCTCGCCCACCGAAACGGGCGAACGCTATTACCTTAAGCCTGTAGACAGGTCAGGTATGGCTCGCCTGACTCAGATAGTTGATCGTAGTGGCCTCACCACTACTCTCACCTACCAAGCCGGCCTATTGCGAACAGTAACGGAACCTGCCGGACGCACCCTCACCCTCACCTACACAAGTGGACTACTGACAAGTGTTGGCGACTCTGGGAACAGAACGGTAACGTTTGCGTACGACGTACAGAGGGACCTCACGTCTTTCAATGACGTTGGTGGGCGCACTACAACATTTACATATGATGACTACCACCGGTTGCTCACGACACAAGACCCAAAAGGCGGGGTCGTTACGAACGTCTACGACAACAAGGGTCGCGTTACGCGGCAAACAAGCCCTACTAATGGAGTGTTCGACTTCGGGTATGCGCAAGGCTCAACCAGGATCACAGACACACGAGGCCTTGTTCAGACGCACAGCTATACTAACAACTTGCTCACACAGGTTGTAGAGAACCAAACTGCTCCCACGACTCAACAGGCGGTGACCACCTATCAAATTGCGCCCGGCACAACATGGGTATCCTCCATAACAGATCCAAATAACAAGGTCTGGAGCTATACTTATGATGCGAATGGCAACCTACTCACGGCCACCGACCCGCTGTCACACACCACCACCTATACATACACGCAGCTACAACTTCAGATTGGTAACAGCATAACAGTGCTGTCCGGAGTTGAAGATGCATCTGGCCAGGTGACTCAGCTTGAGTACAACAATCGGGGCAATCCAACTTTACTGACGAATGCCTCCAACCTGGAGACGCAGTTTGAGTACGATAGCTCAGGCAGTCAACTCGCCCGGATTGTGGACCCGGAGGGTGTTGTTCAGTGCCTGGAGTACAACACGTACGGCAACTTGACCGCCGTAGTGCGTAACTGCAAACCTGGGCAGGCCGCGAACGCAAGCCAGAATGTACGCACAGAGTACGGTTACGATACCGTGGGCCAACTCGCCTGGGAACGCAGTCCGCTCGGCGAGAGCAGTCGCCTCTTCTACGATGCGAACGGCCTTATCAACAAGGCGGTACTCGGCTGCGCGCTCAGCGGTACGGTAAGCACAACAGACTGTGATACGTTCAGTCCTGCGGCACCCCACCTCAACCGCACCACACAGTTCAACTATGACGGGCTTGGCAGCGTCGTAGCTCTGACCGATACGCTAGGCGTGGTAAACCGGTTTGATTACAACAATAGCAGCCTGCCCACGCGACGAGTGCTTAACTCTGTACCTGCTGCCGCAGCGGATGCTTCCACTAACGTTACAACCACGCTCGAATATGATCAGGCTGGTCGAATAATCTCGATGCTAGATGCCCTTGGGAGGCGCACAACCGTCACCTATAATGAAGTTTCCCGGGTGATCACCGAGACGATCAATTATGTTGATGGTAATCCCGCAACGGGCAGCAATGACACCGACTTTGTTGTTCGTACTGAGTACAACAAGCTGGGGCTGCCGGTCACGACGATTGAGAATTACGTCGATGGGGTTTGGAGCAGCCTCCAACCAGATACGGATGTTCGCCGCGTTATACTCTATGATGCCTTGAGGAGGCCGGTTGCGAGTATCCAAAATTACGTAGACGGTGTATCGTCAAGCGGCGAAGTGGACACCGACCGGATTACGGAGTACGGCTACGACGAGGTCGGCAACCTGACCGCTGTAAAGGGGGCGAGCGGGCGGGTGCATGTCACCGAATACGATATCTTGTACCGGCCCCTGGTGGAGGTAGAGAACTGCACCGACGGTAACGGTCAAGCCAGAGTAACCAACTGTGCCACCGGACATGGCACTCAGAACGACGAGAATATCCGCACGGCGTACGGATACAACGACCGTGGTGAACTGGAAACGTACTTTGATGGTCTGGGGCGGCTGACACGGCTTCATAGAGACGCATTGGGCCGCGTAACGGAGTACGTTGCCAACGAGGGGGGTACCGTCGCACCCGCGAACGTTAAGACGCGATATAGCTACGACTTTAGTGCTGTTGGTCTTACCGCTGTAATAACGGACGCGGAGAATGGCGTTCAGACCTATAAGTTCAATCGCGCCGCCTGGTTGACTAGCCAAATCGACGCAACGAATAGGGAAATGAGCTTTGCGTACGATGGTCTAGGCCGCAGGGTTTCCTGGACTGACCCGCTGACTCATGAGAGCCGCATGTTCTACGATGCGCTCAACCGGCCGGTCAAGGCCGTCACGAACTGGCAGAATGGAGTAGTAGACCAGGGCGATGGCCCGGACCAGGACCTGATTGCCACGGTGATATACGACGCGGTGGGCAGGCGAGTGGCTCAAATAGCTACTGGCGGTACGAGGACAAACTATAGCTACGATGCTCTCGATAGGCTCTCCTCTGTCGTGGATAACGCCAATGGTGCATCCGCACCTGCAAACGTCACAACCAACTATGGCTATGATCGCCGAGGACTACTAACAAGCGTTACAGACCCACTTCAGCACACCAAGGGCTTCTCCTACAATGCGTCGGGGTGGTTAGTCAAGGAAACCGATGGCCTAAACCGCGCAACTACTTACTCCTATGACAAAGCGGGAAGGGTAAGCACTATATCTGATCCGCGCCCGGCAACCGTTACGTACTCCTACGATGATTTGGATAGGTTGCTTACTATAACCGCGCCGAATCTACCAGCCACCACCTGGCAGTATGACGCGGCGGGTAGACGCTCGTCCATGCAAGACGCAACAGGTACAGCCACATATACATATGACGGCATTGACAACCTGCTGCAAACTGCCCACAGCACGAACGGGACAGTGAGCTATGGGTACGACCTGATGGGCCGGAGGACCAGCCTAACTCACACCGGCGCACTTGGGGTTCTACCTCCCGATACAGCCGCAACGCAGACTGTTCAGGCTGCCGCCACACAAACGGCCCACTCCGGTGCTACCCAGACGGCACAAGCCGCTGGAACTCAGACCGCGCAAGCTGGTGCGACGCAAACAGCCCAGGCTGGCGCTACCCAGACCACCCAGGCTCAGAGCGCCGCTACCCAGACCGCCCAGAGTGCCCAGACAAGCGCTGCTCAGACTACAGTGGCAAGTGCCTCCATACTCTATCTGCACTACACCAACCAGTCGCAAATCAACGGCGGCTACGCCATGAACACCGGCACGCCACCTTCAGGCACCAAGAGCATAACGTATTCTGATCCGCCCTGGTACTCGAACACTTATGCATCGGGTCACTTCTTACAGGGGTCCTACACGCTCAAGGTCCAGGTGAATACCTGTAGTTACCAGGCCGCTTACGTCTATTACGAACTGTTTTATACCAATGAGGATGGAAGCGGCCAGGTGGCGATTGGTTCCATGAATCAGCGGACCTACTATGGGTATGGGTCATGTGGTTACATTGTGGACACAATTACCTTCGCCAGTAATTATGGTCCACTTTCCCTGACAAACAAGCGCCTAAAGCTGCGTATAACGGGTAGTTATCAGTATGCCACTACCTCGATGAAGTTCGGGACCAACACCTACCTTGACACCCCCGACTTTGTGCCTACCGGCTCTACCAATACGCCCACCCCCACGAATACAGCTACTGCCGCTAACACTTCCACGTCTACGCCCACCGCTACCAACACAGCAACCAGCACATCAACGGCAATTCCAACCGGTACACGCCCGGCAAATGGTGGCGCTTCCGCCCCGTACATTACCTACCAGTATGATGCTGCGGGTCGTCTAAAAAGCGTGAAGCGGGCGACATCACAGGGCCAGACGCAATCTCTGGTCGCGCAGGCAACCTATGATGCTGCTGGCCGGCTACAAACCATCGAAAGAGCTAATGGTACGAACACTACCTACAGCTACGATGGGGCCAATCGTCTTACAGGTCAGTTGACGCAGCGGGTGAGTAACGGCGCAACACTCAGCAACTTTGTTTACACACTCAACAGGGCGGGGCGAGCCTCCAGCGTGAGCGAGGTGCTAGGGCAAACCACTCGCAACGTGAACTACACCTACGATGGGTTGTCCAGGTTGACCGCCGCACAGGAGCAACCGGGGACCACTTATGGGTACTCATATGACCTCGCCGGCAACCGTACCCAGGTAACCAAGAACGGGACCACGACCGAAAATCGCACGTATGACGCTGCCGATCAGGTAATTGGCTGGCAGTACGATGCAGCGGGCAATCAGCTGAGCGACGGTACCTCTACCTACGCTTATGATGCGCTCAAACGCCTCACGAGCGTTACAGCTAACAACTCCACAACCCAATACGGGTACAATGGTGACGACGTTCTTGCCAGGGAGACCTCTGGAGGCGCGCAGAAACACTACATCCTCGACGTGGCGGGTGGACTCTCGGAGCATTTTGGCTCAACTACAGGAGCCAGCACCGACTGGCATGTGCGGGGTTGGGGCCGGGAGATTGCCCTCGACCTGGGCGGCACTAACGGGATTAGCGACTGGTACGTAAGTGATCGCCTCGGTTCCGTTCGCGCCATGCTGGGTAACACCGGCGACTTAGGCTCCACTTACAACTACGATCCATTTGGCGGACTTGAGAGTACGACACGGCCCTGGGACTATGGGTTCACGGGCGAACAACACGAGGCCGCTACCGGCCTGGTCCAGCTGAGGGCCAGGTGGTACAGCACGGCTAGCGGGCGCTTCCTAACCAAGGACCCATATCCTGGTACGTTGCGCCGGCCCATGAGCCTCAACGCGTACCTGTACAGCTTCGATGACCCGGTTAACTACACCGATCCTAGCGGTCGCTGCCCGTGGTGTATCATAGGTGGCGCCTTGCTTGGAGCGGTAATTGGGGGTGGCGCTGAATATGTGGGCCAGGTCTGGCAGAATGTAAGCGAGAACGGTATGAGTCCGGAAGCTTTCACATCTGATGTAGACTGGGGAAGCGTAGGGAGAGGTGCCCTGAGCGGAGGTGTTGCTGGTGCAATAGGCGGGGCTACGTTCGGTCTAGGGACTGCAGTGCTCGGTGGCGGGGCACTCGCCGGTGCTGGAGTGGGTGCTGCTAGTGGAATAATAGGGGGACAGGTCCAGCGTGCAACTGAAAATGTGCTAGAGGGTCGGGAGATCACCGACGGGTTATTCGATCCAGCCCAAATGGCGTTAGATGCGGGACTGGGCGGCGTGCTAGGCCCTGTAGCGCCCAAAGTGGCAAATTACGTGGGGTCTAAGCTGCGTGGCCCAATCAACCAGTTCAAGAACGCTTTTGGTGCTAAGGTAGAAACGCCCGAAGTCTGCAAAGTACAACTGGGAGGGGTCGCTCACGTCAGCAGAGAGCAAGCCCTGCGGGACGTTAGGGAAGAAATCGCCCAGGAAGGTGCTTACCTTTGGATGGATGATCAGGCAATAGACTACCTGGATGATGCTGCTAGGCGTCAGAACACGGAGGTAAACGCAGCTACGCTCGGTGACGTTATTGCTGTTCGCCCTGAATACGCGGATAATGTTCGCACGTTACGTGAGGAACTGATCCACGTTCGCCAGCAGCACCAACCAGACTTCGATCCGGCTAACCGGCCCTACTATGAGAAATTGGCACGCGAGGAGATGATCCGAAACCGGTACGCCTGGGGACTCACCGAGGAAGAAGTGCAGCAACTGTATAAGGATATTGGAATTATCGAAGAGACAGGGAGGTATTGATGGTAGATGAAATAGTGGATGTGGAAGGACATCGCGTCCCGCGCCGTATCCTTGACATGTACCCACTGCTTCCGTATGCTCTTCGCGCCCTAATGGCAGACCATAACGGCGAGGAACCCTCGGTACGC
>DASVVE010000043.1:0-6617 GCA_036386675.1 Chloroflexia bacterium
CGACATGAGCACTTCCAGCAGCAGCCACGACTCCCTTATCTGCCCCGTTTCGGCGAGGGACATCTGCATGAGGCCCTCGTCCAGGGCGTCGGCGGCTATATCGGCCAGGCCCACGCGCTCGGCGAGCACCGACAGGCCGTAGAAGACGCTAGGCACGGTGCCCCACTTGATGGCCGCGTGCAGCTCCTCCATAAAGAGGCGGTTGGTAGCTATGTCTCGGCCCGCTCGTTCGGCCAGGCTTTGCAGCGCGTCCCACTCGGTCTCCTCGCCCATAGTGGCGAGGGCCACGTACACGCGAGACAGGGCGTGATTGTTGCCGGGGTCGAGGGTGAGGGCGCGGCTCAGCTCGGCCAGGGCTTCGTGGGTGCGGCCCAACGTCATCAAGTAGGTGCCTACAGCCAGGGTCACTTTGGAAGAATCGGGCAACAGCGTCTTGAGGGCTATGGCCTCTTCCAGGGCGCGCTCGTACTGCCCGGCCTTGTAAAGGGTCTCAGGTACGCTCAGGAGGGCATCGGCGGCATCGTCCACGCGGCCCGATTCCATGAGCAGCACGCCCAGGCGGTTCTTGAGGGCCGGGTTGTCGGGTTGTAGCTCCAGCAGGCGCATACACACGTCCGCCGCGCTGCTCGCATCGCCCCGCGACGTGTAGACGTCCATCACGATCTGCAACTTGTCAACGGCCTCTTCGGTCTTGCCCTGGGCCATGTACACGTCGCTCATAATCAGGTGGACCGGCAGGTACTCAGGCTCCCACTCGATCACCGACATAGCGGAGTCGAGGGCCGAGTCGAACTGGCCCTGGTGCATGGCGAACTCGGCCTCGGCAATGGCGCGCTGCACCACTATGCTCTGGGCTTCCATGCCCAACAGCGCCTGGGTCGAGAGATTGGTGAAGGTATGGGCCTCCGGGTTGGTCGTGGGCAGGGACGGGTCGCCCATAGCGGCGGTGGCATCTGACGAGTGCTGCCCGAACGGGCTATCGCCACCCAGGTTGTCGCCGGTGGACACGTTCAGGTCGGCAGCGCGCAGGTACTCGGTGATGGTGCGCAGGCTGCTGCCCGGCTGGCGCATCATCGTAGTCTCTATGTCGCTGCTGTATTTCTTTACCTCGTTGCCGTCCATGTCAGTCATGGGCATGGTGCCGGGCAACGCGCCCGACTGCATCATCTGGGTGGACATGGCGGCTGTTCCACCGGCAACGAGCCGGTTGGTGGCGTCAGCAGGCTCCGACACCTGCTCCTCCACCATCATGGCTGTGGCCTCGACCGAGTTGGCGACAGGCATTACCGGGAGCGGCGTCAGCTCGGCGGAACCCAGCGCGACCGAAGTCGCCACGTCGAGCATACCGCTGCCCTTGCTGATGCCGTCCAGCTTGCTCATAATCGATCGGCTGTAAAGCTCCTCTGCCTTGTGCTCAAGCTCCGTCATCTGCGGCAACGCCCACTTCTTCTCCTTGAGGATTTTCACAAGGTTGTTGAGCAGGGACGACGCGCGGCCGGGATTGTTGTCGGCCATGTTGGCCTCGGCGGCGGCTGTATAAAGCTCCACCAGCTCGTCGGCCTCGTTGCGGGTGAGGCTAGCCACCCCGATCATGCCAAGGGCCTTCTCGAAGGCTGCCACCGCGTGGGGGTGGTCGTGCATGGCCGAGTATGCCAGCCCCAGCCCGTAATTGGCCGAGATGCCGAACTCCGCGTCTTTGGCAGCGCGCTCCAGCAGGGGGATAGCCATCGACGGGCGGCCCATCTGCTGGTTGAGCAGGCCGGCGCTGTAGAAGACGGAGGGTTTGCTGGCCCCGATCCTTATGGCCCGGTCGTAAAATTCCATCGCGGCCTGGAAGTCGCCCGCGTTCTGGGCCTCAGTCGCCCTCTTTATCAACTCAAGAGCCTCGTCCGGCTCCTGGTCCAACTGGGGTATAAGGCCGGTGCCCATGGAGGTGGTCATATGGCCGGTGGCGTCGATCTCGGTGGCGAAGTTGCCTGTGGCGTTCATTTCGGCCATGCGGCGGCGCACCGTGTAGTTCCAGCGGCGCACCTCCGGGCTTTCGGAGTCGAGGCTCGAAGCGATCTCCGATTCGCGCTGGGCGGTGGCTACATCCCCCGCCTCCAGGGCTATACGGGACAGGGCTATGTGCTCGGCCACCTCGGCGGCGCGGTCGCCCACCTCGCGGACGAGGGCCAGCAGGCGCACGTGCACCTCCCGGCTGTGGGGCATGGCGCGGGCCAGGTCACGCAAGGCACGGATGGCCTCGTGGAACTGGTTCTGGGCCGAGTACTTGTCCGCCAGCTTGAAATAAATCCCGGAAGCCTCTTCAGACTGCCCCAGCGCCAGGTGTATCTCGGCCAGCCGGTTGACGGCGAAGAGATCGGCCTGGTCTTTCTGCACAAGGCTGCTGTAGGCGGCCAGGGCTTCGGGCCACTGGCGTAGCCGGAAGTGGCACTGCGCCTTGTTGCGGCAAGCAGCTAGGTCGTCCGGGAATTCAGCAAGCGCCCTGTCGTATTCCTTAATCGCGCGGTCCCACTGGTTGGCCCATGCGTGGTCGTGGGCGCGCTTCATCGCGGTATCGTAAATTGCCTTGTTGCCCGCCATACGGTCCTCGATTTTGGATTTCAGATTTTGGATTTCGGATTTGGAGTCTGCGACATGGCCCGGACCACAAAATCCGAAGTCCAAAATCGCAAATCCAAAATGTAAAAGGGGCAATATGCTCCCACGGTCCGAGTATAGCAAATAAAAACGGGATTAGGACCAAAAATGGGAGAAAGAGACGGGGGTGGGGGGAAGGAAGTACTGCCTGTGGCTTCCCCAGTCTTCGTTCTCACCCGCAAACTGTAGGAAGATTGCTCGTCTTAATGAGTACCATTGAAGGAAATGCAGCAGGAAGATGTGATACGGGAGTAGTTGTCCGCTGTAGAACACCTGTGACACCGGACGGACAAATACCGCAAAGACGGCAGCAGATGCGTTATCTACTGCGAGGTTGTTGCGATTAGTTATATGATTCGCTGAGTATTGACTGTTATTCCACCATCATGATGAGGAGTGTCCCGTCCTCTCGTCAGGTGCAACCTGGAAGCGTAGGATACATAGGATTCATATATGACTTGGGCAAGGCAGCACGTCATACGCGGCGGGCGTGGGAAGAATCTCATGCTCGCGGGCACTACTTTCTGAAGGGAGCAATAGATGGCACCTGTACGCAAAACCACAGTTGAGCACGGCGAGACAACCGCCTCACCACAACCCCTGCGACCCAAGCCAGCGGATGCGAACGAACAGACCGCACTGGTCGGCACAACCGCCGAAGGCAATACGGAACCGGGGCAGCACTCGCCTTCGCCCCTCAAGCAGCGTGGTATGAAGAAATACCAGATAGTGGTGCCCGAATCGCTCTTCGAGGAAATAGAGAAGATTGCAGATAGCCGCCAGACCACGGTGATAGACATCATCCGGCGATTCCTCAAGCTCGGCCTTCTCACGACCAAAATAGAGAATACCCCTAATGCCGGGCTGTTCATCAGGGAAGGCGATAGCGAACGGGAGATAATCCTGCTGTAGAGATTACTAGCGGCTCGCAAGGAAGCTAGCGGCGCAGAGGGCACAAAACAACCCGGCACTTTCACCCCGGTCAGTTACGAGGTGGAGGTGCCGGGTTGTTTTGTGCCCTTTTTGTGACTGTCACGCATGCGCCATAGATTTGACGATCCGCTCACAGGTGCGACAGACCCTGCCCCTGGTATCTGGAAGCTTCCTGATAAGTGACAATGCTCAATGAGGGCAGCAGTGCTGGCCTTTGTCATTCTGAGCGTAGCGAAGAATCTCGTCCTCCACCCGCATGTTTCTTCTTTCTTACGGTACTCACTGGCTCAAAGAAAGGTGGTATTTTGGGTGGTAGAGGACGAGATTCTTCGCTGCGCTCAGAATGACAAAGGGGGGCTTTGGGTGCTAATCTCCACCTATTTATTTCTGAGACCGTTCGTAGTTTTCCACATCCGGCGCTTGTGACACGCGCTCGTGGTGCCTGGTTAGCGTGCATAACGTGTGCAAACCGAGTGTATGGCGGGTGCAATTCCGGGCGGGGTGCTTCCCTGTGGTATAATTCGAGGCAAGGATTTCCCCTTGACTCAGAAAGTAGAGGGAGCATTCCCCGGATGAAAGTAATACTGACCCAGAACGTGCCGGGCGTGGGCGAGGCAGGCGCGATCAAAGAAGTGGCCGACGGCTACGCTCGCAACTACCTTATCCCTAAGAAGCTGGCGGCACCCGCGACCCGTGGCTCGCTCAAGCAGGCAGAGGCCCAGGCTGAGGCGATTGCTCGCAAGGCCAGCAAGCAGCGCGAGACGGTCCAGCAGACCGCTTCGGCTCTCGACGGCAAGGTGGTGAGGATAAGAGCGCGAACAGGCTCCGAGAACCGCCTGTATGGCTCGATCACTCCATCTGACGTGGCCGATGCGATTGGCAAGCAGCTCAACGTCACGATTGACCGCCGCAAGGTGGAGCTTGCCGAGGCGATCCACCGCACCGGCACGTATGCAGCCACGGCGGACTTCGGTAGCGGCATAGTCGCCCAGTTCCAGGTGGAGGTCGCGTCGGAAGCGGCGGGTGCCTTCGGTGCCTCAGCCCCGGCCCAGTCGGGCGCAGGTGCAGGTGCGGGTGCCGGTGCCGGTGCGGCAGACGCAGGTGGCGATGGCGATGGTGAGCCCGCAGCAGGCACTCCCGAAGGTGGCGCAGGCACAGGCGATGCCGCCTCTGAAGAGGTAGCCGAGCAAGAAGCCGAAG
Organism: Chloroflexia bacterium; assembly: GCA_036386675.1. Lineage (GTDB taxonomy): Bacteria > Chloroflexota > Chloroflexia > QHBQ01 > JADMIH01 > JADMIH01. Next base: position 4,777 of record DASVVE010000043.1, read on the forward strand.
CCAACCCGACGTAGGGAATTTCGGATTTGGAATTTCGAATTGCGAATTTAGAAGAACTCCATCAAATTCGAAATTCGAAATTCCAATTTCCAAATCAAAATTCATCCGCGGTGTTCCTTTCCCGGTAGTGCCGGTGCTACATATAGTTACCTGTAGCAACGAGTAAACGGGGTTGAGTCAGTCAGATATTGTGTTGATAGTTGGATTTTGAGTTAGAGAGTACTCAGCACTAATTACTCATTACTTGTTACTCGTCACTTTTCACTCATCACTGATGTGAGGTAGCTATGGCATTAGCAACCCAGGCGCTTATAGAGCGCCCCGTGCCTTACGACCTGTCAGCCGAAGAAGCTGTCTTGGGTTCCCTCCTGCTTGACCGCGACGCGATCATCAAGATCGCCTCCTTCCTCCGCCCGGAGGACTTCTACCGCGAGGCCCACGGCTGGATTTTCGCGGCCGTCCTCGACCTGTACGCCCGCCGCGAGCCGCCCGACCCGGTGACCCTCTCGTCGGAGCTTGAGCGCATGGGCCGCTTGCAGAACATCGGCGGCTCCAGCTACCTTGTCGGCCTGGTAAACCGCACTCCCACATCGGTGCACATCGAATATTACGCCCATATTGTTGAGCGTACCGCCGTGCTGCGCCGTCTCATTTCGGTAGGTGGCGATATCGCGGCCCTGGGCTACTCGGAAGACCAGGAAGTAAGCAGCGTGCTCGACAAGGCCGAGTCGATGCTCTTTGCGGTGTCCCAGCGCACCAGCAACCAGGACTTCATTTCGATTGAGCAGGTGCTGAACGAATATTACGAGCGCATCGAGAACATCCAGCACAACCCCGGCGCGGTAGCTGGCGTGCCCACCGGCTTCCACGACATGGACGAAGTGACCGGCGGCCTCCAGCCCAGCGACATGATTATCCTGGCGGCCCGGCCTGGTACCGGAAAGACCTCCCTGGCCCTCGGCATCGCCCACAACGCCGCCATGAGGGGCAAGCACGTGGGCGTGTTCTCCCTCGAAATGGGTCGCGACCAGCTTGTGCAGCGCCTCCTGGCGGTCGAAACGGGCGTGGACAGCCAGCGCCTCCGCCTCGGCTATCTCAGCGACGACGACTGGGTGCTGGTGTCGGACGCGATTGGCCGCCTGGCGAGTATGCCTATCTACATAGACGACAGCGCGGGCCTTTCGGTGAGTGAGCTGCGGGCCAAGGCGCGTCGGCTCAAGGCCGAGGTGGGTGTAGATATGCTCATCATCGACTACTTGCAGCTAATGCAGGGCACCAACCGCAAGGACGGCAACCGCGTGCAGGAAGTGGGCGAAATCAGCCGCAACGTCAAGCTGATGGCCCGCGAGCTAAACATCCCGGTGCTGGCCTGCGCCCAGCTATCTCGCGCGGTCGAGAGCCGCACCAAGCACGTGCCAATGCTGTCGGACCTCAGGGAGTCGGGTAGCCTGGAGCAGGACGCCGACATGGTGATGTTCATCCACCGCGAAGAGATGTACGACGAGGAGACCGAGAAGAAGGGCATCGCCGAAATCCACATCGCCAAGCACCGCAACGGCCCGCTCGCCGTCATCCCCCTGCGCTTCTGGAACAGCACCACCAAGTTCACCGACCTGGAGGTCTACCGCCATGACCCGCTGAGCTAGTGCAGGGTAAGGGATTATTCACCGCAGAGGCGCAGAGAGCGCAGAGGTTACGCAGAGTTGATGTGGGTTTGTGGAGGAAATCGCGGCTACGAGGCGTGTTGAGTGTTATAGTACGCACCGCAGCAGCCCGATGCGCGGGACCAAGCCGCACCCTGTCATCCTGAGCGCAGCGAAGGATCTCAAGAAGGTGAGCGG
>DASVVE010000044.1:0-5999 GCA_036386675.1 Chloroflexia bacterium
CCACAGGTGTCATGCTCGTAGTGGGAGCGGGAGTGCCCGGACCTGGGCAGCCATTGGCGGGCACGGGGTAGATGTCGCCGTGTGCCTGGTGCGCGGGAAGGGCGTTCTCGCTGACTTCTATCTGCACCCAGGGGTTGCGCTGTGAGCCTGTGCGGTGGCAGATTGCCACACGACCGTTACCAGGTGTGCGGGAAGCTGTAGCCATAGCGGTGCCAGTACTAGTGACGGTCCTGGTGGCTGTGCTTGCAACGCTCGTGCTGGTGCGAGTAGCCGTAGTGGTGCTCGATACCATAGCTGTGGCTGTGCGAGTAGCCGTGGTGGTGTTCGACGGCATGGTTGTCGCGGTGCGAGTGGCTGTGCCTGTAGTTGTGCCTGATGCCGTGGCTGTGCGAGTTGCGGTGCCTGTAGCAGTGCCTGTAGCAGTGCCTGTACTTGTGCCTGTGGCAGTACCCGTACTTGTGCCTGTGGCGGTGCCTGTGCCGGTGGCTGTGGTGGTTGCCGACAGCACCTCAGTAGCTGTGCCTGTGGGGGTGAGAGTGACGGTGACTGTAATCGTCCCCGTGGGAGTCTCGGTAAACCCGCCGGGCGCATTAGGCGACTTGCCTTGCCCATAGCTATTAGTGGGCAAGCTCGCGAATGCGCTGCCTACGAACAGGCCAACGCCGAGCAAAAGGGCAAGCATCGCGGTGACGCTCCACACGGCTCTCCGTGTTTCTTTATTCTTCATGTTTTACTTCCTCCTGTCCTTGCGACGGACGATGAAAATGTGCGTAGCCGTGCGACTCTGCCGCTACGCGTGGAGTGTGACCCGTCTACCGGTTTGGGTGCTGTTATTCAGTTAGTTATCACCGAGGGGTGAGTAGATGATAGATGTTGGTAGAACGTAAGCTGGACCGATAGAGAGCCGAGACAAATGTACGGGCCGACAGTTCGACTCGGCGAAGAAGGGGGGATTGAGACCTGGAGATGTCTGTTTGACCGCAAGAGGAGCGGCAAAGCGCCCTCCACCTACCTCTTGCTTTGCGCCCGGAACAACAATATTGGCCCGGACAGATCAGCGAACACTATCGCAGCATGCGCCCGGTGGTCACACCCGCTTCATTGCGGCAACGGAACATACGACCACACTATGCTGGAAAAGACCCCAGGTTATCCTTCCCTACTACATAGCATGTTATGTGCCAGTCAGGGCCTGCGGGGTCCCATTCTGCATGTGAGGGTTACATCTTCACAATTGTTTATACTTCGGCGGCGAGCGGTTGACGTTCAACATCCAGGAGCTACAATTGATACAATGGGCGCATGAATAATATGGACCGCCCAAAGAGGCACAGTCGCGTAGAGTACCTGCGCGCCCGCCTGAGAAAGACAACCTTCGAGGCGCTGTACGGCCCCTTCGCCTGGCTGTACGACTGGGTGAGCAGGACCTTCTTCCTGGGCCAATGGCGCACCTGGCAGCGGGCCGCCCTGCCTCACCTGCTCGGCACGAGGGTGCTTGAGGTGGGCATGGGCACCGGCAACATGCAGATAGACCTGCGTAGGCGGGGTTATCAAGCGTGGGGCATCGATTTGTCGCCCCAGATGCTCCGTCAAGCCACCAGGAAAGCTCGCCGCCGCAACCTGCCGCCGTTCTGGGCCTGCCGCGCCCGCGCCGAGGCTCTCCCCTTCCCAGCGGAGTGCTTCGATTCGGTGGTGAGCACCTTCCCCAACGAGTACATCATCGCGTCCGCCACCCTCTCGGAGATACGCAGGGTGTTGCGCCCCGGTGGCAGGCTGGTGATAGTACCGGCAGGGTGGATCACGCCCAGGGACGCGCAGGGCAAGGCGTTCGAGGGCGTGGCCCGGCTGGTCTACGGCGACAATCATGGCGGCTCGGACGCTCCCGCCCGAGCGGTGAAGGAGGAAACTCCTCAAAATGCCGGCTGGGTGTCCCTCATGGAAGTCAAACTACGGGAGGCAGGCTTCGAGGCCAATACCTACCTGGCGTCCAACGAGCGGGGGTCGGCGGTGGCGGTCGTGGCGGTCGTGGCAGACAGGCGTTGAAGTACGCGCTCCCGCAAGCTCCACAGATTTGACGGAGTTCCGCCCGAAATACATAGCAGCCTACGGAGAAATCAACCATGATAGAAGTAATCGACCTGAAGAAACATTATGGCGAGGTGAAGGCCGTGGACGGCGTCAGTTTCACGGTGCCCAACGGCCAGGTAACCGGCTTGCTGGGCCCAAACGGAGCGGGCAAGACCACCGCCCTGCGGATGATAGCCGGTCTCATCAAGCCGATGTCCGGCACGGTGGTCATAGACGGGCAGGACGTTACCACTGACCCGCAGAAGGCTCGTAGCCTCTTGGGGGTGCAGTCGGACATGACGGGTGTGTACCCACGCCTCACTTCGCGGGAGCAGTTGCGCTACTACGGCGGCTTTTACGGGTTGAAGGGCAAGGCCCTGGATGCCCGCGTCAACGAGGTTATCAAGCTGCTCGACATGGGCGAGATAGCCGACCGCCGGGCCGAGGGTTTCAGCCGGGGCCAGCGCCAGAAGATCGTGCTGGGCCGCGCCCTCATACACGATCCCCGCAACATCATCATGGACGAGCCAACCAACGGCCTTGACGTGATGGCCGTGCGCGAGACCCGCGAGATGATACGCACCTTCGCCAGGCAGGGCCGCGCCGTGCTCTTCAGCACCCACTACATGGACGAGGCCGAGCGCCTGTGCGACCACATCGCCATCATCGTGAGCGGCAGGATTATCGCCTTCGGCACCCCCGCCGAGCTAATACAGCAAACGGGCAAGCTCAACCTGGAAGACGCCTTCGTCACGCTAGCAGGCGCTGAGGGCCTGATGCACAGCGAGTTCGCCCGCCAGGCAGCGCAAGCGTGACGATGGACGATGGACGATGGACGATGGACGATGGACGATGGACGATGGACGATGGACGATAGAAAGCCGACCAACAAATCCGCAATCCGAAATCCCAATTCCCAAATCAGGAGAATCTCATGTGGTCGCGTGTAGCTAATATATGGAAGAAAGAGATAACAGAGAACGTGCGGGACAAGAAGGCGCTCAGGCAGGGCTTGCTCATTCCGGTCATCATCGGCATCTTCTACGCGCTGTTCAGCCCGCTGCTCAATTCCGCGATGACCGAGCGGGCCAAGGAGCCTGTTACCATCCCGGTGAAAGGCATAGAGAACGCCGACCAGAGGCTTATTGACGCGCTCAGGCAGTTCGACATCACGTTGCAGCCGTTCGAGGGCGACCTGGAAGCGGCGGTACGTAGCGGCGAAAAGAACGCGGGCCTCATTATCCCACCAGGCCTTAGCGAGGCGCTCGACAGCGAAAGACCCGCTGCCCTCACCCTGCTCACCAACAGCACCTCCGGCGGCATCTTCGGCGGGGGCTTCTCAGGCGAGCGCCTCGACCTCGCGGTGAGCCAGTTCAACCAGGCGATGGTTACCAGCCGCGTCGAGACCCGCAACATCGACCCCAACATCCTCTCGCCCATCAACCTCCAGCGGCAAGACCTGACCAGGCCGGAGCAGCTTGCGGGCGCGTTCGCTGCGTTCACCCTGCCTATCCTGCTGGCAGTAGTGGTCGTGCAAGGCGGGTTCTTCATCGCAGTGGACGTGACGGCGGGGGAGAAGGAGCGCGGTACGCTCGAGTCGCTGCTGGTCACCCCGGCAAGCGACATCGAGGTGTTCCTGGGCAAGCTGGGCGCGGTCTTCACCATGACCACCATACCGACCGTGCTCACGTTTATGGCATTCTGGATAGCGAGCCAGTTCATGCCGTCAGAGATAACCAAAGGCGGCGTGCTGCCCTTCAGCGTAGTGGGTACGGCCATACTCCTTAGCGTGCCGCTGGCTCTCTTCCTTAACACGGCCCTCATGACGCTGAGCATCCGCACCAAGACGTTCAAGGACGCCCAGCAGGCCGCCACGCCCGTCATCTTCGCCGCGATGGTGCCATCGATGGCAGCCGCGTTCGTGCAGCCGACAAACCCGCTGATGTTCCTGATACCGATCTATGGCCCCTCGGCCCTGGTCGGCGGGCTGGCGGTAGGCACCCCCATCCCGCCAATGGCCTACGTCTACGCCGTGGTAGGCAGCCTGCTCGCCGCCGCCGTCTGCATCCCCATTGCCCTGCGCGTCTTCAACCGCGAACGCCTGCTGTACGGGGTATAGGTTCTAGATGGGCACCCAGTTGCGGGCACGGGAGACGTTATCAACAAGATTGTTTGCATCAACCTCCCGAGGCTCTTACGCCGCCGGTAGTGACGCTTTCATATCCCCGGCAGCAGTCCGAAGAACCACCAGTTCCCGGCAATTGCCACCGGCAGGAGCAACAACACCGGCAGCGCGAAGTATGGCGAGAAGACCCGCTCACGCCCTAGCCTGCCCGTCGTCAGGGCCAGCACCACGGCCATGTAACCGAGATTAAGCGTGAACGGGACCAGAGCCGCGAGGGGAAAGAGCGCCCTAAACACTATCAGCCCCACAACCGTCACGTACAGTGCGTACAATGCCCCCGCGAGACTTACCAGCGCCGACACAGCGTAGCCCGCCGTTATCACCCCTCGCCAGCACCAGGCCAGCGCCCTGCGTACATCCACAATCTGCGACATCTCGACCTCCTTCCGAATGCTCGAACAGAGTGTAAGCGGGGAGGGCGATGTTGGCTTCGGCAATCACACCTATTCTGCGTCATTCTCGGCATCGCGATGTAGGCAGATTTGCCTAGAGACAGGTCAGATTGTGACATTGTCACCCATCTATCTATTGCGGCGACCATACTCCCGACTGTCATCCTGAACGTAGTGAAGGATCTCAGATGCCGCGGCTAGCTACTACGTTGAACTTGCGTCACCATAGTAGATAAGGTTCAACAGCAGCCATTACCACTTTCTTGAGATCCTTCACTACGTTCAGGATGACAAGGGGAGTATGGTCCTGTAGAAGAGGACGCATGAACTTGCTTGATGGCAAATGGGTATAGCAGGTGCTACAATATTGCATGCGTGCTGGCTTGCTATTGCCCAAGGAGGCGCACTTATGAAGACAATAGGCGTTTTAGGCGGCCTCGGCCCTCAAGCCACTATGGACTTCGAGGCGAGAGTGCATGCCGTGTCCCAGAGGCTGATACCCCCACGAGCCAACAGCGGCTACCCACCGATGATTGTGTACTACCACCGCACCGCGCCCATAGTTGTGGATGAAGACGGCAAGCCCATCGTGCCGATAGAGATGCACCCCGCCCTGCGCGAGAAGTTAGAGGCATTCGGCACGTTAGCCGACTTCCTGGTAATTACCGCAAATAGCCCACACGTGCTTAAGGACATATTCGAGCAGGTATCAGGGCTGAAGGTGTTGAGCATAATAGACGTAACGCTCGAAGAGGCACGAAATCGCGGCTGGGGCAAGCTAGGGGTGTTGGGGTTGGGCGAGCCGCGCGTCTACATGGCACCGCTGGACGAATTGGGTGTGCCCTACGAGACGCTATCGGGCGACCTGGAGGAACTGCGAAACAGGCTGGACCGCTCGATAATCGCCCTGATGGAAGGTCGAGCAGGCCCTGGGGAGACCGCGGTAGCGATGGAGGCAGTCGAAGCCCTGCGCGGCAAAGGGGTCGAGGGCTTAATCCTCGGCTGCACCGAGATACCGCTACTGCTAGGCGAAGCCGCCGAAGCTCCCGACCTCATCAACCCCGCTACATTACTGGCGGAAGCCGCAGTCAGATACGCAGTGGAATAGATGGACGATGGACGATGGACGATGGACGATGGACGATGGACGATGGACGATGGACGATGGACGATAGGAGTAATGAGTAATGAGTGATGAGGACTGAGGATTAAGGACTGAGTAGTGGACGGCACCCCTCCCAACAATCCTAACCTTGGCGAGCACTTGGCGTACTTGGCGTCTTGGCGATTCAGTCTCCTATCGTCCATCGTCCATCGTCCATCGTCCATCGTCCATCGTCCATCGCCCATCGTCC
>DASVVE010000045.1:0-51937 GCA_036386675.1 Chloroflexia bacterium
CGCTTTACCTGCAACTCGGCTACCGGCCCTACCCGCTCCCATACCATAGCGGGGCGCTCTCCAGGCAGCGACCAGCCCTCACAGGCAGTTACTCCATCACTCGCTCGGACCTGACACCACAGCCCGGCTACTGGCTGACCATCGCCCCTATTTATGAAGCGTACAATCGCGACAGGCCACTTACCGTCGCCAGAGATGCCGCCTACTGGAAGGGCCTGCACGTCCGCAAGCTTGAGAGACCGATCAAGGGCCACGAGGTACACATGTTCGTTGCCCACAGCCCCACTGAAGCCCAGGATGTGGGCTACCTGATAGCTTATCTCTCCAACGAAGGCGCAGAGCTTCCGGAGGGGCTCGACCAGGCCATCATTATGTCCGAGATAGGTGTTATGCCCGACCACGCCGGAGCTATACCACACCTGCTATCGGCGGTGGCTGGCGCGTCAGTGGGCGAACGCGTCCTTGTCACGTCATTTCTGCCGCGCGACCCGCAGGCAGACGAGGCATTGGGATTGCTGTTCGAGCCGCCCGTGAAAGAGCTAGACGAGTTGTACATGATGGCGCGCCCACTGGCTGGGGGCATGGGCTGGGAGGAAGTTGAGGCCATAATGTCCGCGCCCGGAGCCACGTTCTGGCACCTGGACCTGTTCTAACCCGCGCAGAGGAATGAACATTGTCGGCTGGGGAGGCCCGCCTATTGCTCTGGTACAAGATGCAGCGTGCGAAGGACGACGCCCGTCGTCCTTCGCACCAATAACATACATACCCGCTTCTGAATCTTTCCCGCCGAGGATGCCCCTACCCTACCAACGCACCAACCATTCCTTTACTAGGCGGGGCCAAAGTTGTAATATGGGGTGAATACACACGAACACCCACGACTTAGGAGGCGCCAAATGGTGGCAAAGTCGCCATCCGAACTGGACGAGCAGGTAACGAGCGGCGGGCCGGGCCGCAAGATACGCGTGCTGATCGCCAAGCCCGGCCTGGATGGGCACGACCGGGGGGCCAAGGTGATCGCCAGGGCCTTGCGAGACGCCGGTATGGAGGTCATTTACACGGGCCTGCACCAGACGCCCGAAATGATAGCCGAGGCCGCCCTGCAAGAAGACGTGGACGCGGTGGGCCTCTCGATCCTCTCAGGGGCGCACATGGCCCTTTTCCCCCGCGTCATGGAAGAACTCCGCAAGCGGGGCCTGGACGACGTGATGGTCTACGCGGGAGGCATCATCCCCGACGAGGACGTGCCCGCCATCAAGGAGATGGGCGTCGCGGGCGTCTTCGGCCCCGGCACGCCTATGCAAGAAGCCGTGCGCTTCGTACAAGAGAACGTCCAGCCCCGGCACAGCATGGAAGAGGAGGAATAGGAGTTTTGAATTTTGAGTTATGAGTTTTGAGTTGTTGTAGGACACTCGAAATCCATAACTCAATGCGTCCAACTCAGCTACCTCATGACAGCAACTCAAAACTCAAAACTCAAAACTCAAAACTCGGTCCACGATCTGGTGGACCGAATGCTCTCCGGCGACCGGGGGGCGGCCTCACGCCTGATGACCATTGTGGAGAACCGCCGCACTGGCTACCGCGAGGCAATGCGCCTGCTCATGCCGCACACGGGGCGGGTCCACATGCTGGGTGTCACCGGACCGCCGGGCGCGGGCAAGTCTACCCTGGTGAACGAGCTTATCAAGGCGTACCGGCAGCAGGGTAAGACGGTGGGCGTGGTCGCCGTGGACCCCACTTCGGCGGTGAGCGGCGGGGCGCTGCTGGGCGACCGCATCCGTATGCTGAGCTATTACCAGGACCCCGGCGTGTTCGTGCGCTCGATGGCCTCACGCGGACAGCTTGGCGGGCTGGCGGCGGCCACGGTGGACGTGGCGCGGGTGCTCGACGCAATGGGCCGCGACGTGGTCATTATTGAAACGGTGGGCGTGGGACAGGACGAGGTATCCATCGCAGGGCTTGCCGACACCACCCTGCTGGTCGAAGTACCCGGCATGGGCGACGACGTGCAGGCGATCAAAGCCGGCGTGATGGAGATCGCTGACGTGTTCGTCATCAACAAGGCCGACCGGGAAGGCGCGGACCGCCTGGCGAACCAGATCAAGACCGTCATGCGCCTCCTCCCACAGGCCGAGGACGCATGGACGCCACCCATCGTCAAGACGGTAGCCGCCGAGGGCACGGGCATCCCGGACTTGCTGGATGCCATAGCCAGCCACCATGAGTACCTGGCTGCCGAAGGTCGCCTGGAGAAACAGCGCCGCGCCCGCCTGCAAACGGAAGTGCTGGACCGCGCCCGCGACCTCGCCCTGCGCCGCATACTGGCTCGCGTAGAGCAAAGCGGCGACCTCTCCCGCGTGCTGGACGACTTGCAAGCCCGCAAGATAGACCCGGCCACCGCGGCAAGGCTGTTGGTGGACGATGGACGATGGACGATAGTAGGAGACGGAACCGCTAAGACGCCAAGGACGCGCAGAGATTAAGATTGTTTAGTTGGGTGCTGGCCTGTACCCGCTATCCACTACCCACTACCCACTACCCACTACCCACTACTCAGTCCTCAATCCTCATCACTCCCATCCTCCATCGTCCCATAAAGGAGTTTCCACTTGTCTCGCCTGGTAGACCTCAGCCACAGACTTGCGCCTGGTATGCCCGCGTACCCTGGGTTGCCTGAGCCGCAGTTTCACACCTGGTTCACGCATGAGGAGAGCGCGGCGCGTGGCACGTACTCGCCCGGCACTACCTTCCAGATAGCCACTTACGAGCTTGGTGGAAACACCGGCACCTATGTGGACGCCCCTTTCCACCGGCACCCTGGTGGGCCTGACCTTGCCGGCCTGTCGCTGGAGAGGTTGGCGGACCTGCCGGGCGTGGTCGTTGAGGGTGCAAAGGATGGTGCTGTGCCCTGGCAGTCATTTGAAAGCTTGGACCTTCGTGGCAGGGCGGTGCTGGTGCGTACCGGCTGGGCGCTACGCTGGGGAGGCCCTGACTATTTCCGCTCAGGGCCGTACCTGGAAGAAGATGTTTGTCACAGGCTAGTCGAGGCGGGCGCGGCACTGGTGGGCATCGACTGCGCGAACATCGACAACATGTCCGACTCCGCACGCCCGGCCCATACCGTGCTACTCGCAGCGGGCATTCCGATTGTGGAGCACCTGCGCGGCCTGGACCAACTACCCAACGAGGGCTTCCGCTTCTTCGCCGTGCCACCAGCTATCGAAGGGGGGACTTCGTTCGCTGTGCGCGCTTTCGCAATAGTGGACGCGTAGTGCCTTGCCACCCACTGATGAGCAGCCCCGCATGTAGGAATTAGAGTACCAAGTTCCCATTTGTCATTCTGAACGCAGCGAAGAATCTCGTCCTCTACCAGGATGTTACCCTTTTCTCGTTATCTTGAGGTGGTCATTACTATCATATCGTAAGAAAGGTGGTATTTGGGTGGTGAGGGACGAGATTCTTCGCTACGCTCAGAATGACAAAGAAGGGGCTTGGTTCCCCATGCCGGACAGGGAAACCAAGCGAACCAGGCTTCACTAAAGCAGGACCGAACAAACTATGACTTCCTACCTCACACATCTCGAATGCTCTAATTGCTACAACCACTACCCGGCGGACGAGGAGCAGCACCTGTGCACCGCGTGCGGGGGCATACTGCTGGCCCGGTACGACCTGCCACGCATCCGGGCTGAAGTGCCCCGCGAGACTATTGAGGCGCAGTCGTGGGGCGAAGGGCTGTGGCGTTATGCCGAATTGCTGCCCGTTTCGAGTAGAGAGGCGCGCGTAACACTAGGTGAGGGGGCCACACCCCTGCTTGCGCTGGATGGGCTTAGCGAAGAGCTTGACGTAGAAGTATGGCTGAAGGACGAAGGGCTGAACCCCACGGGCACCTTCAAGGCGAGGGGCGCTACGGTGGGTGTATCGCGGGCGAAGGAGCTTGGCGCGAAGACGATTGCCCTGCCCACCGCCGGGAACGCCGGCGCGGCCTGGGCGGCTTATGGAGCGCGTGCAGGGCTGCCGGTGGTCGTGGCAATGCCCAAAGACGCCCCGCCACTCACGCTGCAAGAAGTACGCATGTACGGGGCGCGCCTGCACCTGGTGGACGGCCTAATCAGTGACGCGGGCAGGTGGGTGGCCGAGGGCGTGCGCGAGCATGGCTGGTACGACGCTAGCACATTCAAAGAGCCATACCGCCTAGAGGGCAAGAAGACGTTGGGCCTGGAAATAGCGGAGCAGTTGGGCTGGCGCACCCCAGATGTGATACTCTACCCCACCGGCGGCGGGGTGGGTCTCCTGGGTCTGTGGAAGGCATTTCTTGAGATGGCCGAGTTAGGCTGGCTCCAGAGCGATAAGCAACCGCGCCTGGTAGTGGTGCAGTCTACCGGCTGCGCGCCCGTCGTCCGAGCCTGGGAGCAGGGGGAGGCCGCTACCCAGTTCTGGGAAGGAGCGAGCACCATAGCCGCGGGGCTGCGCGTGCCTGGCCCCCTCTCAGGACCGCTCATGCTACGCGCCCTCCGCGAAACCAACGGCACCGCCCTGTCCGTAGACGACTCAGACATCCGCCGTGGCCTGGGTGATATGTCGCGCAACGGCTTTTGGCTCTGCCCCGAAGGCGCTGCCCTGCTCCCCGCTCTCCGCCGCCTGCGCGCGCAAGACTGGATCAAACCCGGTGAGCAAGTTGTCCTGCTCAACACCGGCGCGGGCCTGGTCTACCCGGAGGTGGAACCGGACGATGGAAGTGATGAGGACTGAGGACTGAGGACTGAGGACTGAGTAGCGGGGATGTTGAAGGGGCACGACGCGTCGTGCCCCTGTTTTCTTCTCTAATAAACTTGGCGGGTTCTTGGCGCTCTTGGCGTCTTGGCGTCTTGGCGGTTCCGTCTCCTATCGTCCATCGTCCCGCTCACGCGCTTGCTGCGTATGCTCCGACCGGCTCGGGGTAGCCGTAGGCGGGTAGGTACAGTGGGGGTGTAGAACGCTCGCGCTTGAGCACGTCTAAGCATGCGGCCAGCACCTCAGTTTCGTCAAGGTGTGACATGCAGGAACCTTCTTGCAGGGTGCGACAGGTGTCGTCTTCGTACTTGAAGTGCTTCCAGCAACCCCCACACGAGGCCGGTTTCTCAAAGGGGGCGACCATGCTGATGCCCTTGCTGCGGTTGTAAGGGCCGGTGACTTCGGGATTGGTGGGGCCGAACAGTCCCACCCAGAGCACGTCCAGCGCGCCCGCCATGTGGAGCAAGCCTGTGTCCACACCTACCGCAAGGTCGCAACGCGACATGACCCCCGCCACGTTGTCCAGCGAAGTGTATACCGGGGTGGCCGTGGAGCCTGCCGCCTCGAAAGCCCGCTGTACAGAACTCGATTGGCGGTCGCAGAACAGCAGTGTGTGGTATCCCAGCTCTCGCAAATGGGCGTCGAGCCTGAGCCAGCCGTCGAGCGTCCACCGCTTGATAGCCATGTTGGTGGAGGGCACCAGGGCCACCACCTTCTGCCCGTCAAGCTCGTTGTCCAGCCAGAAGCGCGAGGCGTGCAGGCTTGCCGAGGGGCGCACGATCAAGCGAGGCTTGCGCTGCTCCTGTGTGATAGTTATGTCTAATTGCTTCTCAATCTCATCGGCCAGAAAGTCGAGAGAGTGGGTCGCACCCGGAACGGCGGGCACCTGCGGCGTCCAGTAGGTGCGGAAGTCCATACCCTTCTCCCAGGCGTAGAAGAGGTTGATGACCATGTCGAAGGGGCCAAGCTCGCGGTCGAAGGAAGGCCCGGCGAACCAGGCAAGGAGGCGCTGCGGCAAGAGGGGGCGAAGCGCGATTGCCATGCGGCCCGGCTCGTAGTTGAAGCCGGAGGGCTTAAGCACCTCCACCGTGGGGTCGTTAACCAGCAGATTGCCATGTTCGGAGGCCGCCACCGTAAAAGCGGCCTCGGGGAAGCGCCGCTTGAGCGCGGCCACGAGTGGCTGCGCGTTGATAAAGTCCCCAATGCCGTCCGCGAAGGGGATTACCAGTATAGTCTCTGCTCGCATCCGGTCCTGCTCTCCTAATGCGCATATGCCTCACATGCACCTGCCGATTCTACCACACGCCTTTCTACTCAGGCAATACTCCGTCGGGTGTAGTTTCGCTTTGTTGAGTAATGTACATATTATAAGCCGGGTGAATTAGACTACTACCAGGGTGCGGGGAGTCTCGGTGGGCTTCACCCGTCGATTGATCCCGCACAAGGTGTAGAGTGCGAAGGACGACGCCCGTCGATTGAAATCGAGGGCTACATTCTGCAAAATCCGCATACGGCGGACTACTATAGCAACATCCTCACCCCGATAAGGTCTCTTTAGCAGACAGCCAGTTCCCGAAGGGGGACTTTGCAAGGTGTAGCCCTGGAATTTATTCCACGAGCGTCGTCCTTCGCACCTGCACCTTGTGCGGGATCAATCGACGGGCGTCATCCTTCGCACCTATAGCATGTTTACCTTTGCCTGAATCTCTCCTGCGGACAAGGAGCGCACCCTGATACTACTGCCGAGTACCATTACTATCGGCAGCGCAGTACCCCTACATCGTCGCAAGTCCTCAGCCTGTATAATGTCCCTATGCAGCCACAGTATAAGCGCATCCTGGCGGTAAAGCTGGCCGACATGGGAGACTTGCTCACCATCACACCGGCTTTGCAGGCCTTGCGCGCCGCCCACCCCGCTGCTCGTATCGATCTGCTGGTACCGCCCCGTTCGGCGGACTTGCTGAAGGACGCGCCGTACGTGGACCGCATCGTCAACTTCGACAAGTTCGCGTTTGACAGCCTGCGCGGCTTGCTTGATATACGCAGCATTGCCAAGACTGTTTCGTTCCTGGCCCGGCTGCGCGCCTCCCGCTACGACGGTATGGCGATATTCCACCACTATACCTCGCGCTGGGGCACAATAAAGTTCGCGGTCCTGGGCATGGCCTCCGGCAGCAAGGTGAGAGCAGGCATAGACAACGGCAGGGGCCGCTTCCTGACGCACCGGGCTTCCGATGAGGGTTTCGGCGCTATGCACGAGGCAGAATATTGGCTCAGCGTGGCTGCTTTGTTAGGTGCTAACGCCGGGCCCGGCTGGAGGTCACGCATACCGGTTGGCGAAAGCGACAAGGCAGCCGCGCGGAGCCTATTGTCCTACTTCGGCAAAGAACGTGCCACACCCCTCCTCGCCATCCACCCTGGGGCGGGCGCATACAGCCCGGCGCGCATCTGGCCCGTGGAAGGATTCAGCCTGGTAGCGAAGGGATTAATCAAGTCACACGGCGCGAACGTGGTCATCTTGGGGGGTCCTGACGAAGTGGAAGCCGCCTCAAAATTGGAGGAGTTAATAGGCAAGACGGGACGCGTGCTCAACCTCGCGGGGCGCACCAGCATACACCAGACGGCCGCCCTGCTGGAGGAGTGCGACCTGTTCCTCGGTAACGACAGCGGCCCCATGCACTTGGCGGCGGCTATGCAAACCCCGGTAGTGGCGGTGTTCGGCCCCTCCAACTGGCGAGCCTGGGGGCCACACACGCCCGCAGGCGAGGAAAGCCCGCACACAATCGTATCCCGCGACCTGCCGTGTATGCCCTGCTTCTACCGGGGCCACGACCTCGGCCTGCGCGAAGGCTGCGGCACCCGCCCCTGCCTCACCGGCCTGTCTCATGTTCCGGTGTTGCGGGCGTGCAGGGAGACATTAGATAGGGTGAAAGCTACCGCCAAAGCAACAGTTACGTAAATGCAACCATGCATCATTCCCAGCACCCAAACACCCCCTGTCATCCTGAGCGCAGCGAAGGATCTCAAGAAGGTGAGTAGGTGTGCTGTTCAATACCCGTAACTATGGTGCTAAGCCTTCAGCACAAGGGCAAAAGGAGCATCTGAGATCCTTCGCTGCGCTCAGGATGACAGGGGGGAGTAGCATTCCTGAAGAAGGAAGGCTCTAGCATTCCCCGGGCGCACGTCATTAGAGCCAAAAGCATCAGAAACCGGAGGAATATATTGGGTCGCAACCGCCGCCACACCGGCAAAAGCAACAAAAGCAACAAAAGCAGCAAGAGTAGCAGCCGCAACAGCCAGCTATCTCTTGGCTCCATAATTCTCCTGATTATCATCATCGGGGTGGTATTCTGGCTGACGCGCAACGAAGACAACGGCACTCCCCCGCCAGACCCCGCCGCAAACCAGCCCGGTGCGCTCACAAACAGCATTGGCAAGCCTGAGCCTATCGCGATGGACTTCCAGGGCTGCCCCCCTTCCGGCGATGGAGGCGACCCCATACTCAACACGCTGAAGAACCGCGTGGACGAGACCGTGTGGCAGCCCACCACCATATCTGCGGTGCTGGCCCTTGACTGGCCCGAAAGCATAGAGGGCAGGTCGCGCGCCCGCTGGTCGCCCGCTGACGCGCAGGCCATCGCGCAGCACGAAGGCACACCAGTGCAGCTAGAGGGCTACCTGGTGCAGGCCAAGAAGATGAGTCCTGAGACCTGCAACTGTCACTCCGTAGAGCACGTCGATTACCACATCTGGATGGTGGACGAACCGGGCAAGGACCGCGACCAATCCATCGTGATCGAGACCTCGCCCCGCGTGCGTACCCACCACCCGGAGTGGGGTTTACGCAACATGAGCGATCTTGCCAGGCGCAAGGAGAAGGTACGCATCAGCGGCTGGCTGATGATGGACCCGGAGCACCCCGACCAGATAGGCAAAACACGAGGCACCATCTGGGAGATACACCCCGTCATGCAGATAGAGACCTTCTCCGGCGGCGCGTGGCGGCCCCTCGACGACGGCAGCACCGGCGTACGCGCGCAAGGGGAAGTAGCCCAGACCGCACCGCCCGTCACGCCCGAAGCCATCGCCACCATGCCCCCGGTCAGCGACAGGAGCGTGCAGGACAACACCACCGTGCACATCGTATCCGTCCTGGCCGACGGGAAGAAGACCAACGAACCCGACGAGTACGTGGAGATAAAGAACACCGGCACGGAGCCTGTGGACATCACCGACTGGGTGTTGCAGGACAACAGCGCCGAGGACCTCTACAAGTGGGAGAGCTACGTCATGCAGCCGGGGGCTTCCATCCGCGTCTACACAAACGAAGTGCACCAGGACACCGGCGGGTTCAGCCTCGCTTCCGGGCGGCCGGTGTGGGCCAATCGCGGCGATATAGCCGAGCTTTACGACGCCGACAAGGTGTTGATTTCGAGGTACGCATATGGCGACGAAAAGTAAGCCCCGGCGACGAAAGTGGCGCAAGTCGGCAACTGAGCTAGCCCCGCCCCCAAAGCAGGAGCAGGAGCAAGCTTCCCCCGCGCCACCCGCAAAGCAAAAGGCGGCAGGACCCACCCCCGCAGGGCAAACCAAGCCCACGAACGTTATACGCAAGGGCATCTATTTGTCCGCCCTCATCTACATCGAAGGCGACATGCCCGCCCCCGACGACTTCATCTCCCCCACCACCAAAGCCCTGAAGTCGGTAATGGAGCAGGCGCTAGAGGGGGAGCATGGCGGCCTGAGCATGACCCTCAAGAAGGTCGAAGTGCAGAACGATGTAGAGCAGGATGATGAGGAAGCCGAGGATAGCGGAAAGGAAGAGAAGTTCCAGTTCTAGTCATTCGTCTCATAGGGCACCCTGCATCATGCCCTGGAGAGTAACCCCTGTCTCGGGATTGGCGGACCAAGCCCCTTCTTGTCATTCTGAGCGCAGCGAAAAATCTCGTCCTTCAGCACATGGTTGCCCCTCTCCTTCAGTCACATAGTACCACAGGAAAAAGGAAACATCGGGGTAGAGGACGAGATTCTTCGCTGCGCTCAGAATGACAAAGGCGGGGATTTCGGTGCTAACTGTCTTATATCTATTGGTACCTAACTACAGGTGCTTCAGGAACTGCTCAGGGTTGTTGAGGAAGTCCCTGGTCACCGTAACGTGCTCTAGCTCGTCGTATGCCACGCGGCTGATGGTGCCGTCGTTGAAGCTGTAGATGGTAGCGCCGGGGTACGCCATCAAGATGGGCGAGTGGGTAGCCACCACGAACTGCGCCTGCTTCTGCTCGACCATCTCCTTCATCATCGAGATGAACGATAGCTGCCGCACCGGCGACAACGGGGCCTCCGGCTCGTCCAGCATGTAGAGGCCGCCCGGCACGAAGCGCGACTGGAACAGCGTAAAGTAGCTCTCGCCGTGGGAGCGGGCCGAGAGGTCCTTGCCGTAGCGGCGCTCCATCTCGTGTAGCTCCTTGGCGTAGGGCAGGCGGGCGAGGTTCTGGGCCAGTATAGAGCGACCTTCAGTCTCGCGCCCCACACGGCGCAGGTCCTCCTCGTACTCGGCACGCATCGAACTTAGCCGCTTGGAGAAGCCGAAGAAGTCCTCCGTGCGCATGAAGAAGCCTTTATGGGTGCGCCGCTGCCACGAAAGACGCAAATAGCTCGCCAGGGGCCGTATCGCCTCCAACGTCGCATCGGCCTCCAGCCTGTCGCTGCCCACCGCCGGGAGCCGGGTCGCCAGGGCAATCGCTTCCAGCAGCGTAGACTTACCCGACCCGTTCTCGCCCACCAGGAAAGTCACCTCAGACGGGAACTCCAGCGACTCCAAGGAGCGCACGATAGGCACGTCGAAGGGGAAGCCTTGCTGCTCTTCAATGTCGTCCTGTTCGAGCCGGACGGCGGCTAGATGTATCATGGCAAATAGTATAACCTGCCATGCGTTGCCTTGTGAATTCGTCTCGGCGAGACATAACAGATATCATACGCTGTGAGACGAACTCCCCTGTAATATGAGACATGTACGTGCTAGAAGAATATAGAAATGAGTACTTGTCCACTTTTTACCACTAATTTGTACTAGCGTTATTGCCTTTATGTTGTGTGGCATAGAACATGCAGTGCGTTGTTTCTGTTCTACAAGAAGTCGCGCGTGCTAATCGCCGAATTGGTTCTAAGGAATTTAGATGCTGTCTCCCTGAAATAGTTCTAAGAGGAGGACCAAATAATGCCACGCATGCTACAGCCCAGATCCCTAGCTCTTAGACGGTACAAACGCCCATTGGTGCTGGGAGTTGTTGTTGCGCTACTGGGCATGGCAACTTATCTTGCGGCACCTCTTAACGCATTGAGCCAAGCCGATGAAAGTGTTGAATACGATTTAGGTACGGTAGAGGCTATTCCAGGTCAGGTAGTAGAGCGAGAGTACTGGCTGCCTGGTGGAGAGTATGTCCGGACCCGAACCGAAATCAATCCAGGAGGCGCACGACGATATATTGACGTAGTACGTAACGAGCTAATGCAAGAAGCTAAGTGAACATGTAATCACGTTTCGTCCGGGAAACCTTAGCATGAAGCCCCCTGTTCTCGCCAGCGGACCCGTACACCTTTATCTTTAAGGAGACTATCATGATCCGCCGCAAGTTTGTTGCCTCGATATTTTCCTTGGCAATCCTGGTGTCCGCATTCCCTTACACGCCATCCGTCGCGAGCGCCAGCAGTGCGATTAATGGTGTGCCGGAGTTAATAGACGAGACTGTACGGAATTTGCAGGATACTGTGTACGAGACAGTACCACTTCCGCCTAATGCGAGTGACTTCCAGACCATTGTACTGAATGCGGCGACTGGCGAGAGCGTCAGTATTCGGACGGAGAATTCCGTAAAGTACGCCGCAGAGGGACAAACTCCCGGTCAGTCCATCTGCGGCACCGATATTTACTACTATTCCAGTGGGTATGGGGCTGATTGGCAGTGGTCCGGCGCTGTAGACTACTCATATAATGGCCAGCACGTTTGGGTAGACGAAGTGTTTGGACGTGATGAGGTCTACAATAGCGACTGGGATCTCGGCGCATATGGGTCGAGTCAAAGGGGGAGCGGGACGGTTAAAGCTGAAGGATATTCGAATGGGTACTTCGTCCGGTCTTCTGATAACCTTCGGCGGAAGGCAGTTATAAAATTCACGGTAGATAGAGTGGGTAATTGCACGGCCCGCACTACCATTGGCTCCTGGTAATCTGTAACAATGAATTCAGCAGCCGCGACACGGTCTGGTAGGAAGTCCAATGTCTCATGGTTACAAAGACCACGGCAACTACGCCGAAACAGGAGTGCGATGCTTCCGCTACAGCGATTTGAGTCCCAGGAGTTAACTGGCGAAGTTCGCGGCTAATATCTTCTTGCCAACTATGTGATGGCAGCCAGGAGGTAAGCAGTAACACGCGCCAAAGCAGCTTGAAAAGAAGTCACCGGGCGAATACCCGGTGACTTCTTTTCCTCTGGAGCTACTACCGCACCCTACGAGGATTTCATTGTTATCAGTCGATGTGTCTAAACAAGGGTACGTTTCCTGCATCCATCCTACTGCGCAAGCTTCGGACAATGTCGTCTAACGAAGGAAAAGGAGGAGCACATGCCTACTAAGGAGACTACACCGGCGCGGAAGCCGAACGTCAGGCCGCTTATGGCCCTGGCTTTATTGGTGCTGTCTATCATGGCGCTGGTGTCCATTGGGTCGAATAGTTCCGCTACGGCGTCGGCAACGAGCCAGCCCGCAAGCAAAATCGAATCAAAGGTGCTGGTGGAGACGCTCGACGGCAAGAGCACATCCTTCGTCGTGCTCATGTCAGAGAAAGCCAACCTGACCCCGGCCTACGGTATGAAGGACCAGGACGCCCGCGGCTGGTTCGTCTACAACACACTTAGAGAGACCGCCAACCGCAGCCAGGCCGGAATACGCACCTCGCTCGATGCGAAAGGCGTGCAATACAAGACCCTGTGGATCGCCAATGCATTGGTGGTGACCGGCGACCGCGCTCTCGTCAACGAGCTTTCCGCCCGTTCCGACGTGCGCGCAATCGAACATAATGCGATCATGTACTTGATGGAGCCTGTGCGTGCTGAGGCTGATACGTCCAACGCGACGAGCGCTCCATTAGCCCCGAGCGGTGCCATCACGATTGAATGGGGCGTGGAAAACGTCCGAGCGCCCGAAGTCTGGGACCTGGGCTACACAGGCCAGGGAATCGTGGTGGCCGGTGCGGACACCGGCGTGCAGTGGACGCACGAGGCGCTCAAGTCCCAGTACAGGGGCTGGGACGGCATGGTCGCGAACCACGACTACAACTGGCACGACGCCATCCACCTCCCTGACCCGAGCGACCCCTGCGGCCCCGACACTGAGGAACCGTGCGACGGCCACGACCACGGTACCCATACGGTGGGCACGGCGGTCGGTGATAACGGCATGGGCCAGAAGATCGGCGTAGCTCCCGGCGCGGAGTGGATTGGTTGCCGCAACATGATGGCGGCGGGCGTCGGCTTCGGCGCCGTGTTTGACACCTATGCTGAGTGCTTCGAGTGGTTCCTTGCGCCGACCAAGATTGACGGGACCATGCCGGACCCCACCAAGCGCCCCCACGTCATCATAAATAGCTGGGGCTGTCCCGAAGGTTGCACGCCCGAAACCCTGAGGGAGATTGTCGAAGCCACGGTGGCTTCAGGTATCTTCGTCGAGGCTTCAGCGGGTAACGACGGCCCTGCATGCTCCACAGTGACCGTGCCGCCCGCGATCTTCGAGGCCTCGTTCACTGTAGGCGCTATTGACATCAACAATACCCTGGCTGAGTTCAGCAGCCGCGGCCCTGTGGTCACCGACGGCTCTATGCGCACCAAGCCGGATATCTCGGCTCCTGGTGTGGACACCCTCTCTGCTGTTAGAGGCAACGACAACGCTTCCTACGACGAGTTCAGTGGCACATCGATGGCCGGGCCGCATGTGGCGGGGGTGGTTGCCCTGGTCTGGTCCGCGCGGCCTGAGCTAGTGCGCCAGATTACCGAGACCAGAACCCTCCTGGAGCAGACCGCCAATCCACACGTAGCTGTGATCGATCCGATCCAACAGTGTGGCGGGACAACAGAGGCGGACATCCCCAACAACTTCTTCGGTCATGGCCGCATAGATGCCTTCGCCGCGGTTGAGCGTGCGGAGGTTGGAGGCCCGCTGCCCAGCGCGACCCCCGTCGCCAGCCCCACGGCCTGCCCCATCCAGTTCGCGGACGTGCCATCCAGCGGAGAAGGCTCTACCTTCTACACCTGGGTGCGCTGCCTGGCTTGCCGCCAGATAGTGGGCGGCTACCCTTGCGGCGGGACGGACGAGCCTTGTAACCAGGGCAGCGAGCCGTACTACCGGCCCGGCGCTAACGTAAGCAGGGGACAGCTATCCAAGATCGTCGCCCTCTCCGCCGGCCTGAACGACCCCATAGCCGAAGGCCAGCAGCAGTTCGCGGACGTTGAGCCGGGCGACCCCTTCTACATCTATGTGGAGAGGCTGGCCCAGACAGGCGCTATAGCCGGCTACCCGTGCGCTACCGCGGGCGAGGGCTGCGACGAGTTGAACAGGCCCTTCTTCCGCCCCAACAATCCCGCGACCAGGGGCCAGATCGCCAAGATCGTGGCTATCTCGGCGGCCTACGGAGAAGATATACCTGCTGCCCAGCAGACCTTCACGGACGTGCCCACGGACAGCCCCTTCTGGGTGTACATCGAGCGTCTCGCCGGACGTGGAGTTATCTCCGGTTATGGCGAGGCTTCCAAGTGCCCCGAGACCGGCGCTCCCTGCTTCCGCTACAACGACCTGACCACACGAGGGCAGATGGCTAAGATCGCGGCTAATGCCTTCTTCCCCAACTGCCAGACACCCGCGAGGAGGTAGGCAGCAACACAGCGTGAAATAGCGGGAATCGGAAACCACCGGGCGTATACCCGGTGGTTTCTTGTCCTCTGGTACTACTCCCGCACCGTACGAAAATCTTATTGTTACCGTGTCGAGTGTCGGCTACAATCGCTTCATGAGTAGTACTTCCGCGCTTTCCGTGCGCGATTCACAGGGGGAAGTAGCCACACCCGACAGCGTCCAGGAGAGCCAGGCATCCACCCGTGGCCTGCGCCTGAAGCACCTGTGGACCATCCTGCCTTTCGCCATCGCCTGGTTCGCCAGCAGCATAGACTTCATCGAGCCTTACGACTTCTGGTGGAACGTCAAGAGCGGCCAGATCATGGCCGAGACCGGGCAGTTCCTGGCAAGGGACGTGCTGGTGTGGACGCCCGTGCGCGAGCCGTATTACAACCCGCAGTGGGGTTCGCAGCTCCTCTTCCACTGGCTGTACGCCGCCTCGCCCTACTTGCTTTTGACGGTACGCGCCCTCATCATCGCGGCCACGGTGGGGGTCATCATGTGGCTGAGTGCTTGGAAGTCCCGCTCGCTACAGGCCGCCACCCTGGCTACCGTAATCGCATACCTGGCTTCGTGGACCAACTATGGCATGCGGCCCCAGTTATTCGCTTTCCTGCCGTTCGTGGGCTTCTACTTCCTATTAGAGCGCAAAGACCGCTACCCTAAATGGCTGCCATTGCTCGTGCCTATCATGTTCTTCTGGGTGAACGTGCACGGTTCGTTCTTCCTGGGCGTGGCGATGCTCGGCATCTACGGGTTCGGCACGGTGCTGGAGAAGCTGGGCAGCACCGTGGGCCGCAAATGGCTAACCTCGCGTGCCGCCATGTGGCAGGCCGCATGCTTCGCCGCCGCTATACTGGCTACCCTCGCCAACCCCTACTTTACCCAGATATACAACTACTTCTTCGTCGCCACCAACGACCCGATAGCCCGCGCCCTCAACATCGAATGGCAAGGCCCCACCCTCTACGACGGCACCGGGCAGCTATTCTTCATCAACGTGCTCGTCTTCGCGGCCTCGCTCTACGCCAGCCGCCGTCGCCTGCGTCCCACCGAGATACTGCTCATACTGGCGTTCGCCTACCTATCGCTCACCTCCCTCCGCAACGCCATGTGGTGGAACTGGCTGGCCGCCCCCATGACGGCCGTAAACTTCGCCACATGGGCCGCCAACCGCCGACAGCAACGAGAAGAAGCCTTCGCACCTGAAGAAGCCACAGACGAAGAAATCCCAAATCCCAAGCTTGCCCTTGAGCAAAGCGAAGGGTCCCAAATCCCAAATCGCCAGGAGTTGCCCGCAATGAACTGGCTCCTGGCCGTCCTCATGGTAGGCGGTGCCCTGGCCTTCACACCGCTCTGGCGCGCCGCCAACCCGCTGGTAGCGCCCGCGGCTAAGCCTGCCCTCGCGGCGGGCACCCCGGTCGATTTGGCGGCATTTCTCAAGACTGGCAGCGTGCCCTCGCCAGTCTTCAACTATATGGAGTGGGGCGGATACCTGGAGAACGAGCTATACCCGCAGTACCAGATGTTCATTGACGGCCGTTTCGAGGCCCGTCAGGTGCCGGTCTGGAACGACTACCTCTCCATTTCCAGGGGCCGCGCCGACTGGCAGCAGACCCTCGACCGCTACGGAGTGCGCACCCTCATCCTGAACAAGGAGTTCCATGAACACCTCATCCGCTTCGCCGCCGATTCCCCCACCTGGCGCACCGTCTACGACGACAAAGCCGCCATGGTCCTCGTGCGGTAAGAGACGAAAACGCAAAGAAGCAAAGAACGCAAAGGACGCGCAGAGATTAAGGATTGTGGCCCAAGTTAAAGGACCAGAGTACGACACATGTACCCTGGTCCTCTTTGTACTCTCCAAACCCTTAACACTCTTTGCGCGTCCTTTGCGTTCTTTGCGTCTTTGCGTTTTCGTCTCTCCCCACCGTCTAATACTTAATAGGACTAAGTAGCCACCATGCTCGGTACCAAAGGCTTATTGTGGATAACTATGCCGCATGTTAGGCTTAGATTGCAGGAAGAAGAGTGCCTTTGCCCTGCACATTCCTTACTTGTGTAACGAAAATGACCTTTGGAGAAAACGGAATGGTTATGCCACAACAGGTCGCCGAAGGGCTGACACAGGGGCCACGCCCCGGCACCGACGAATTCGAGAACAAGGTAACCCAGCTCCTAGGTGAGCTGCGAGTCGAGTCGGAAGCTCTCCAGCGTGAAGCGACCGAAATCGAGATGCTCATCCGCCAGAGCAACATGGAGGTGGAGAAGCTCGCCAACCGCGAGAACGCCGTCACCAACCGTGTGCGCGACATGGAGCTGAACCTCGATAACTACAGCCGCACCGACATGAAGACGATCTACAACTCGTCCCACGAAGTGCAGATGCGCCTCTTCATGATGCGCGCCCAGGTCGAGCAGCTAGAGGCCAAGCGCAACAGCATGCGTCTGCTGCAAAACCGCCTCCAGAAGGTCACCAGCGTGCTCCTGAGCGCCCCTGAAGGCTACAACCCTGGCATGAGCCAGCCCGCCGGCCCCAGGCAGATACAGATGCAGGCCACGCAGACTATCTCCAGCCCTCTGGAAGATGCCCTCGACAGCAAGCAGGTAATCGGCCAGGTGATCCAGGCCCAGGAAGACGAGCGACTGCGCGTCTCCCGCCAGATCCACGACGGCCCCGCTCAGACGATGACCAACCTGGTGCTCCGCGCCGAAATCTGCGAGCGCCTGCTCGATATGGACCCCGCCCGCGCCAAGAGCGAGCTATCGGGCCTCAAGAGCGTGGTCAACGCCACGTTGCAGGAGACCCGCCGCTTCATCTTCGACCTGCGCCCCATGATCCTGGACGACCTCGGCCTGGAGCCTACCCTGCGCCGCTACGTCCAGCAGTTCACCGGCAAGCACAAGGTTGAGGTGGGCGTCACCATCAACGGCATGCACGGCAGGCTCCCCGGCGACATAGAGGTGGCTTGTTTCCGCATCGTGCAGGAAGCCCTCCAGAACGTCGCCCAGCACGCGCACGCCAAGCACTCCCAGGTCACCATTGACGTGAACGGCGAGGTAGTCGCTGTGACCGTCGAGGACGACGGCGCGGGCTTCGCGGGCGACGAGGCGCGCATGAGCGATCCCAAGCGCAAGGGCCTTGCCACCATGCGGCAGCGTGTCGGCATGTACGGCGGCCAGATGACGATAGACACCGCGCCCGGCAGGGGCACCCGCATCAACGCCACGCTACCGGCAGCATTTGAAGACTGAGCTGAATTTGGAAATTGGAATTTCGAATTGCGAATTTGCTCGGATACCTACTAAATTCGCAATTCGAAATTCCAATTTCCAAATTCCTCATGGTCTTAGCACAAAAGTACCCCGCCCAGATACAACTAAGAGCTATTGTAAGCGGGGGTACAACGGGCCTATAGTATAACCAGGGGAATAACATTCTCCTGGACCCGGCATACCGGCAACGGTACCGGCGATGGCATACAACGGGCGCATGCCTGAAAGGAGGTACAAGCGTGAAAGCAGCCACTCCGCGCAAATGGTTGGGCTTGCGTCAGTGGCGCTTACGTGGTCAGGGGCTTGTAGAGTACGCGATGCTCATAGTTCTGCTGGCGGTAGTTGTTTTACTAATCCTGACTTACCTGGGCCAGGTGGTCTTCGTCAACTACTATTCCAAGATTGGTAGCACTATGATTTCTGTCAACGGTTCCTAAGCGCTGTACGTCAGCGCACCTGGCGGACCTCCACACCAGGCGCATCCAACTACGTAATCGTCCAACGGGAGCAATTATTCACCCTTAGTCTCGCAATTATCTGGTTTAGTTCTCATCCTAATCTATATCTAAGACAGAAAGAGCCACACATTGTGTGCGGCTCTTTCTATTTGCTCTGAAGCCCCTCTTTGTCATTTCGAACGCAGTGAGAAATTTCGTCCTTCAGCTCCCAAAGCGGCGCCTTTCTCGTAGGCACACAGCGCCGCAAGAAAGTAGAGACATTACGGTGAGGGACGAGATTTCTCACTGCGCTCGAAATGACAAGAGCCTACTCTGCTGGTATTCAGGACTGCTACTTAGAACTTGTTTTGATACTTTGAGGACGGAGGCTGTAGGGGCAGATCCCCATGCCTGCTGCCATTAGAGATTAGCACCATGTCCGCACAGGGACCTGCCCCTAAGGAGGTCTTGATATCTACCTATAAGGGGCTTCTAGCCTGGCCCTGGTTGGCTCTAAGGCTGCCGAGGAGCAACTGCATGGTCAGGGTCAACTCACGCCGTGGAGTGCCCTAGAGGGCAGCTAGCTGCGGTACATGTCAGGCAGCTGGCGTGCTGTGCCACTTAAAGCAAGAAAGACCCCGGAGGGTCTTTCTTTAGTCTGGACTAATTGCGAGGTATTACGCCCCGTTGAGGCCGGAACCGATCTTGGAGAAGGTGGTGTTCACCTGGCTGCCAAGGAAGGTGAGGATCAAGATCACCACGATGGCGATCAGTACGAGGATCAGGGCGTACTCAACCAGGCCCTGGCCCTTCTTCTTCATCTGCTCGATCTTTGCGCGCATTGGTTTGTGTCTCCTTATGGAACTAAACGTATGATTGCCGTAATAACTCTCGTCGGTGCTAATAAGTGCGCCGAACTTCCCCTATATCGTACAAGAACTTCGTGCCTGGTAGAATAGCCCGCTGGTACTATCAACCACCAACTTGAGTGGCAACATGGTACTACCGCAAAATAGTACCCTCAGCGGTAGTTGAAGGGGCGAGCGAGCCGTATGACCTTAGCGGCCTGGTGACACGCGAAAAAGAAGAGGAGACCCACACGGGCCTCCTCTTCTTTTCTCTCTTACTGGCTCGACCGGCAATTACGTGCCGTTGAGGCCGGAACCGATCTTGGAGAAGGTGGTGTTCACCTGGCCGCCAAGGAAGGTGAGGATCAAGATCACCACGATGGCGATCAGTACGAGGATCAGGGCGTACTCAACCAGGCCCTGGCCCTTCTTCTTCATCTGCTCGATCTTTGCGCGCATTTCGATTTCTCCTTATGGATTACCTGATAATTGCTTGGAATAATCTCCGTCCGACACTAATTACTTGCACCGGACTTCCCCTTCATACTACGGGAATTACACGGTCGCCCATATAGCCCGCTAGTCCTGTTTGCATGCACTACAGGTAAGTACATAGTCCTATTCCGCCGGGTAGTACTTGCATGTAGGACGAGGTCAGTTCACCGCGGAGACGTAAGGGGTGCAGAGTTTACGCAGAGCAATACAAGGGTTCGTGTACGAAGCGGCTGGCACAGGTGCCCTTCATTAAGAGACCACAGCCCGACCCTGTCATGCTGAATACCAGGCTAGCGAAGGGGAAAGTCAGCAAATACAGACACACATGGGGCCAGGCGACGCCCCGCGATTGAAATCGGGGGCTACACAGTGCAAAGTCCCTGCGGGACTGCCTATATGCAGGAGGGTCGCTTTCGAGAAAGTAGGAGGGTAGAGTAGTCCCCTTGTGGGACTTGGTAAAGTGTAGCCCCCGATTTCAATCGCGGGGCGTCGCCTGGCCCCATGTGTGGCTTCTCACACGCATGTAGCTCTATTGGCTGACTTTCCTTCGCTACGCTCAGGATGACAGGGTCGGGCTGTGGTTCTGAATATCAGGGCAAATTCGCCAAACCTCTGTATTGCTCTGCGTAAGGTCTGCACCCTCTGCGTCTCCGCGATGCAAGCCCCTCAACCGTGAATAACCGCATCCCCCATTGAGCGCGAGGTGTATACTTCGGGCTGACGTAATGTGGCTTTCAGGAAAGGAGATATGAATGCGTCGAAAAGCTAGTCTGGGTGCAATGTGGGGGGTCATGGCCGCCTTGATGCTGCTCGTGCTGCTCAACCACGGTGCGGCCGGCGCGGCAGCATTGCAGGCCGAGGATGTCAAGACCACT
This sequence comes from Chloroflexia bacterium, assembly GCA_036386675.1. Lineage (GTDB taxonomy): Bacteria > Chloroflexota > Chloroflexia > QHBQ01 > JADMIH01 > JADMIH01. The sequence continues at coordinate 20,653 of DASVVE010000045.1, forward strand.
CCCAGCGAGCAGCCCCCTGAAAGCAAGAGTGATAAGGCCGTCAGTTCGGTGCCGGGCGCGCCCGAAGCCTGCGGAGTTACCTACGGCGGTTGGGCCAACCTGCCCGACCTGCCCGCCGCGCGCAACCAGGCGATGTCGGCGGCCATAAATGATAAGTTCTATGTGCTCGGTGGCTACAACACCAACTACAGCGAGGCGGCCAACCTATACAGGCTCAACACTTCCTCTCCGGGGTCGGGCTGGACCACATTGGCTTCGATGCCCACGAGGGCTTACGGCACCCAGGCGGTAGCCATAGGCCACCAGATATTCGTACCTGGAGGCTACGGCACGGACGGCCCCCTCAGCACCATGCAGATCTATGAGGCGGGAGGTAACACCTGGTCGCAGGGCGCTGCCCTTCCGGCGACATTGGGCGGCGTGGCAGCGGTGGCTTATAACGGCAGAGTGTACATGTTCGGTGGCGCGGGAACAAATAACGAGCCGGTGAGCAGCGTCTACGTCTACGACCCCGTTACAGGTGGATATGCCCAAAAGAGCGACATGCCCGGCCCCGCGTACAACGCTTCCGCCGTGGTGCACAACAACCGGATATACGTAATCGGCGGCTCCGGCTATTATTATGCTAACTTCGTATACAACCCCGACCTCGACCAGTGGCTGGGCATCGCCCCAAGCCCCAGGGACCAGCTGGACCGCAACGGCCTGCTCAGCTTCGGCGGCGAGATATGGGTGTTGGGCGGCTCCTACGGGGGCACGGTGCCTCCCGAACAGGCCGTGCAGATATACACGCCTTATACGAATAGCTGGCGGTACGGCCCCGCCTACAACACCGCACGCCTCAACACCTCGGCGGTCGCCTTGATAGGCAACTCGGCTTACGTGGCGGGTGGCCTCACCGCTGGCAACGCGTCCGCAAAGGTCGAGTCCATCGCCTTCAGCGGCACGCCCTGCCAACCTTCGTGCAGCGTGTCCTACCCCGACGTGCCACCCGGCAGCACCTTCTACCCTTACGTACGCTGTCTGTCGTGCAAAGGCATACTTGGCGGCTACGGCAACGGCAACTACGGCCCCGGCGACCTCATCAAGCGCGGGCAGCTATCGAAGGTGGTCTCGAACGCCGCCGGTTACAGTGAAGACCCCGGCGCGCAAAAGTTCCAGGACGTGGCACCGGGCAGCACCTTCTACGCCTTTATCAACAGGCTCGCGGCCAGGAACATCATCGCGGGCTACAACTGCGGCGGGACTGGAGAGCCATGCGGGCCGGGCAACCTGAAGTACTTCCGCCCCAACGCCACAGCCTCACGCGGCCAGATAGCCAAGATCATCATGCAAGCCAGCCCGCTAGGCGCCCTGCCCTCCGACCCCGCATCCGCGGACCAGCCCCAGCAGGAACCACAGGCGCGTCCCACTCCGCCCCCGCCCTTCTTTGCTGACGTACAGCCCACCAGCCCCTTCTACGAAGGCGTGCAGAAGCTGGCGCGCTACAACGTGGTCGAGGGCTACCCATGCGGCGGCACGAGCGAGCCTTGCACGAATGGGACGGGCACGCTCTACTTCCGCCCCGGCAACAACGCCACCAGGGGACAGGTAGCGAAGATAGTTTCCACCGCCTTCTACCCGGCCTGCGACGCACCGTAGAACTTCCGGGGCGTAGACACCTTAAACAAAAACACCTCCCACTTCGGGAGGTGTTTTTGTTGGTTGCTCTTTACTTCTTACGCTGCCGCGTCTTGATGTCTACGGGCGGGAGCGGGGTCTTACCGTCGCCGTTGGCAGATGGCGGGGTTTTGCCTGCCTTGCGCTTGGTGCCGTTACCGTCTGCTTCGGACGGTGTGACGGTGGCGTTCAGCACGTCGGTCATCGCCTTGCCCTGGCCCCGGCCCTTATGGCTTGGCGCTACCCCGTCGCCGTCCTCGGTGACCACCAGGCCATCCGACTCGTCGCCGTCCAGCCCCTCGTACACCTGGTCCTCGGTGAGCACCTCGAGATCGTCGTCGCCCAACAGCTTGCCGCTCTTGTCGGTGCGCGGGATGCGAGCGATAGAGGCTACTTCGTCCTTGCCCTTCATGTTCATGATTGTCACGCCCTGCGCGCTTCGGCCGTAGTGCGGGATGCTATCTGCGAACATGCGGATTACCTGGCCGTGGGTCGAGATCACCACCAGGTCGTCGTCCGGGAAGACCATGCGGGCAATCGCCACTTCGCCGCTCTTGTCGGTGAGGATCATCGAGCGGACGCCGCCGCCCGCCCGGTGGTGCCGTGGGAAGCCTTTCACCAGCGTGCGCTTGCCCATGCCCTTCTTCGATACGATGAGCAGCGAAGCCTTGGAGTCGGGGCGCACCACGTCCATGCCCACCACCTCGTCACCCTTACCGATGCGAATGGCGGACACCCCGGCAGCTACCCTACCCATCGGGCGCACCTCGGTCTCGGAGAAGCGCACCGCCTGGCCCTTGCGGGTGGCTACCAGCACGTCGCTGTTTCCGTGCGACAGCCTTGCCGCCGCGAGCGAATCGCCCGGCTCCAGGTTAAGCGCTATGATGCCCGTAGAGCGCACCGCGCTATAGTCGGTCAGCGGGGTCTTCTTGATCTTGCCCTGCCTGGTGGCGAGCACCAGGTAAGCGCCGTCCTCCTTGAAGTCGCGCACCGCGATGAGGCCCGTTACCTGCTCTCCAGGCTCCAGCGACACCAGGTTGACCAGCGGGAGACCCTTGGCCTGCCTGCTGGTATCGGGCACCTCGTGGGCCTTTAGCTGGTAGACCTTGCCTTTGTCCGTGAGGAACAGCAGGCTGTCCAGCGTGTTGCAGGTAATCATGTGCTGCACGGCGTCCATCTCGCGGGTCACCATGCCGATGATGCCCTTGCCGCCCCTGTGCTGGCGCTTGTAGGTGTCGTGCGGCAGGCGCTTGACGTAGCCACGGTCGGTGATGGTCACCAGCACCTGCAAGTCCGGGATCAGGTCTTCCTCACTGAACTCGGTGGAGGTAGACTGGCCGATGCGGGTGCGCCGTGCGTCGCCGTACTTCTCCTTCAGCTCCGCCAGGTCCTGCTTGATGAGGCCGTATCTCTTCTGCGGGTTAGCCAGCAAGTCTTCGAGATATCCAATCTCCTTGATGACGGCTATGTACTCATTCTCAATCTTGGCGCGCTCCAGGGCCGCGAGGCGGGCGAGGCGCATATCGAGGATGGCCTGGGCCTGTACCTCGGAGAACTTGAAGGTGCTCCTCAGGTTGGTCTTGGCGCTGTCGGGCGTGCGGCTCCCACGAATGGTGCTGATAATCTGGTCCAGGTTGTCCAGGGCGATCTTGAGACCTTCGAGTATGTGGGCGCGCTCCTGGGCCTTCCTCAGCTCGTACTGGGTGCGGCGGGTGATTACCTCTTGCCGCCACTCGATATGGTGCTGCAACGCCTTCTTGAGGGTAAGCACGCGTGGCTCGTTGCCGTTCACCAGGGCCAGCATGTTCACGCCGAACGTGCTCTGCATGGCGGTGTGCTTGAACAGCAAGTTGAGCACCTTCTTCGGCTGCGCGTCGCGCTTCAGCTCGATCACCAGGCGCATACCGTTGCGGTCCGACTCGTCGCGCACGATGCCGGCACCCGGCAGTTTGTCGTCTGAGATAAGCTCGGCAATCTTCTCGGTTAGGTTGGCCTTGTTCACCTGGAACGGCAGCTCGGTCACGATGACGCTGTAGCGCCCGGCGCGGCTCTCTTCGATGTAGGCCTTGGCACGCATAACCACACGCCCCTTGCCCGTGGCGTAGGCGTCGCGGATGCCCTCGTTGCCGACGATAATGCCCCCCGTGGGGAAATCGGGGCCGGGCACCAACTGCATGAGTTCTTCGACCGTGGCGTCGGGGTTGTCGATGAGGAACGTCTCGGCGTCACAAAGCTCCGCGAGGTTGTGGGGCGGGATATTGGTCGCCATACCGACCGCGATACCGGCAGCGCCGTTGAGCAGCATGTTCGGTATGCGCGCCGGGAGGACGGTCGGCTCCATCGCCTTTTCGTCGTAGTTGGGGACGAAGGCCACCGTCTCTTTATCGATGTCCGCCAGCAACTCCTCCGCTATCTGGCGCATGCGGACCTCGGTGTAACGCATGGCAGCCGCCGGGTCGCCGTCCACCGAGCCGAAGTTACCCTGGCCGTCCACGAGGGGATAGCGGAGGGAGAAGTCCTGCGCCATACGCACCAGGGCGTCGTACACTGAAGCGTCACCGTGCGGGTGGTACTCCTTTAGCACCTCACCCACGATACCGGCGCTCTTGCGGTAGGGCACGTTGTGCCGCAGCCCCATCTGGTTCATCGCGTACAGCACGCGCCGCTGCACCGGCTTAAGGCCGTCCCGGACGTCGGGGAGGGCGCGGGACACGATTACGCTCATCGCGTAATCGAGGTACGCCGACCGCATCTCCGTATCCAGGTTGACCGTTCTAATCATGCCTATTTCCATGCGTACAAAGCCTCCAAAACTCCAAGCTCAAGTCTTCTACACATATTCTAAAGCAGACTCTCACCTACTTATATAATGTACTTCAGCCCTTATTATACCCGATTTCGGCTGGAACTGCCAGGTTTTACACATGAAAACAGCAAATATGTTCTAAGTTACACGTGTCATAAGAGTGGCGCATGGTAAAGAGGAAATCAAGCTAGGAGAGCAGCACCCAAAGCTCCTACTTTGTCATTCTGAGCGCAGCGAAGAATCTCGTCCCTCATCCCGATGTTTCCACTTTCCTAGGGTAGTATGTGGCTGTAGGAAAACGGCTGTTTCGGTGCTGGAGGACGAGATTCTTCGCTGCGCTCAGAATGACAAAGGGGGGCTTTGGTCGCTCCTATTCAGCAGCTTCTAGCTATACCCTAAACGCCCAAGCGTTCCAGCAGACGCTGTACGAACCAGATGAACAGCGGCAGGAGGAAGGCGGCACCTACCCCGCTTATCGTCTGCGTCTGCCACGGCCACGTGCGCAGCTTGTCTATCACGCCCTGCTCGGCCACCAACCCGTCCAGGGTGTCCTTGAGGGCGTCACGGTCCTGCATGTCGCCGCTGTCTACCCGCCGGTGTAGCTCGGCTATGGTGGCTTCTACACGCCGGGCAACTTCATCCTTGAGGCGCTCCTTTTCCTTCTCAAGCCGGACGTGCGCGCCCAGCAGGGGCCAGACGAAAGTTAGCGCGATCATCACGCCGTAGAAGGCCGTCTCGAAAATACCCACACTGGCTTCGGCCGCCGAGGCGTCGGTACCAACCTGGGACCACAAGTAGGTTGGTATGATCAGGCCAATAGCCGTGCGTGCCGCCAGCCGGGACAAACTGTACATGGGGCCTGCTTGAAAAAGATTGATGCGCGTGTGATGCGTGTAGATGGTGTTGACCATGCGCAGTTGGTGTATGGTATGGTAGACCGATACACCTACCAGCGTGTACGATACAAGAAAGGTGCTGATCACCACCACGGCCCGCGTTGGAGACACAGGCCCACCTAGGATGCCGGGGTCTGTGGCACCAAAGGTGGCAAGCGAAATAATGGCGTACAGCATGCCGATACCGGAGGCAACCAGGGTGGGACGGCGCGGCATGGTGGTGAACTGATAGGCGAGCCGTGCATATTCGGCATCACCAACCGTCATGACCGGGCGGAACCGCTTGAGCGCGTCGGCTGCCGAATTATCGAGGTAGTGCAACAACGCCAGGACGTATATGCCGGTGGTGGCCGATAAGATGCGAAGAAGCAAATAGTTCTCCGCATCCAGGAACCCGTCGGCCCACGCGACGGACACGACCACGCCGGTCAGGATGAGGCCCACCGCCAGGTAAATGGCCCAGGCGGGCAGAGGCAGCCGCCGCACCCAGTCGGTTAGTTGATCGACCCAGCTAGGCGGATACGGCACACTACCTGCACCCACTGCTTGCGCCCGCGCCTCGGCTGGCGATCCACCCTCATCATCTGCGGTAACAGGGTGGCCGGAGGTCGCTGCAATATGGGCGGTGTTGCCTGGGGCTGCTACGCTAATTTCTGCTTCGGCCATAGATATGACTCCTCAAAGTTCGAGAGCACGAATGATAAAGAGACCACACAAGAATTCGATAGACGTTATGCGTTCTCAGGGCGTGCTCATACGCCCATGCGTTCCAGCAGACGCTGTACGAACCAGATGAACAGCGGCAAGAGGAAGGCCACGCCCACCCCGCTTATCGTCTGCGTCTGCCAGGGCCATGTGCGCAGCTTGTCTATCACACTTTGCGAGGCCACCAGACCTTCCAGCGTATCCCTCAGCGCATCCCTGCCCTGATAGTCGCCGCTATCTACCCGGCTCTGTAGCTCGATGATGGTGGCCTCCACGCGCCGGGCGAGTTGGTCTTTGAGGCGCTCTTTTTCCTTATCGAGCAAGCTGTGAGCGCCAAGCAGAGGCCAAATAAAAGTGAGCAGGATGACCGTGCCGAAGAAACCAGTCTCGAAGAGGGCCGGGCCATAATCGGCCTCTTCCGACGAGCTAACGACCTGGAACCACAGGAAGGTTGGTATACTTATTCCAATAGAGGTGCGAGCCGCGAGCCGGGATAAAGCGTACATCGGGCCGCGTTGAAATAGGTTGATGCGCGTGTGATGCGTGTAGATATCGTTCACCAATCGAAGTTGGTGTATCGTGTGGTAGACTAGCAACCCCACCATTGTGTAGGACGCGTAAAAATAGATAAGCTGGACCGCATCGAATAAAGAGGCTATCTCGACGGCCTCGCTTGGATCTGACGCACCGAAGGTCAGAAGTCCAAAAGTGGCATAGATTGCACCTATAGCAGTTGCGATGAGCGCCGGACGACGCGGCATGGTGGTGAACCGGTAGCAGAGCCTTTCGTACTCGGCGTCATCAACCGTCATCACCGCACGAAATCGCTTGAGCGCGGCCGCTGCCCAGTCGTCAAGATAGTGAACTAACGCGAAGACGTACACGGCAGACGCGGAAGACAATACTATTTCGGCTGAGAAAGCATCCAGCGGTAGAAGTACGACAGCCGATATCAGCACGACAGCCAGGTAAAAGACCCAGCCCGGCACAGGCAACCCGCGCACCCACCCGGTCACGCTGTCTACCCAGCTAGGAGCATACGGCAACGGGGCGGCACCTACTGCCTGCGTCTGCGGACCACTGGCGGTCTCAATCTCAGCGGAAGTTCCCGGAGGGTCGCCCGACGTGCCGGAGACTCCAGCGCCAACTCGTACTTCGGCCATTACCGTACCTCCCAGGAGAGCCACATATATCCTATGCAGTTTTCCTCAGTGCGAAAGACCAGGAATGCATCTCAGATGGAATGCGAACAGGCACGAGCAGGTTAAGCCTCGTCCCCTGCTCCGTGTTGACAAGGATAGCACAGGCCCCGGCGTAGTTCAATACTCAATCCGGCTGAGTCCAAAATAAGGCGTATTTTTCCTCCCATTTGCCTTAACCTCGTCCGCCACGGCTAAGCGAAGGCTGCATGCCCCTTCCTACAAGTTGTGGTATATTGCGAGTAACGCAGACCACATGGATGGGCCGATGCAGGAAGTCACGACCTTTGGACGCTGGCTCAAGACGCAAAGACAGGCGATGGACCTTACCCAGGAGCGTTTCGCCGACCGGGTAGGCTGCACCATGTCCGCGATAGAGAAGATCGAGCGAGGCGTGCGCCGCCCCTCCCAGCAGGTGGCCGAGCGCATGGCCGAGGTGCTTTCCATCGCGCCCGAAGAGCGGCAGGCGTTCATGGCGTGGGCGCGGGGCCTACAGGCCCAGTACGAACCGGTCTTGCCTCAATCTATAACCGTCGCTCCCCAGCAGCCTGCCACACCTGTCGTCACCAACTTACCTGCTCCCGTCACCCCGTTCGTGGGGCGTGAGGCAGAGGTCGCCAGGGTGCGAAGCATGCTGTGGCGCACCGGCGTGCGGCTCGTGACCCTCACGGGGCCGCCGGGCATAGGCAAGACCCGGCTGGGCCTGGCGGTCGCAGCCTCTCTCCACCAGGACCACGAGCACGGCGCGCACTTCGTACCTCTCGACTCGTTGCGAGACCCCGCGCGGGTGGCCGCCACAATCGCCCAGACCCTCAATATAGAGGAGACTCCGGGTGTAACCGTAGAAGCGGCCCTGCACGCCTACCTGCGGGACAAGCGGCTGCTCCTGCTGCTGGACAACTTCGAGCAGGTAACAGAGGCGGCCCCGGCAATAGCCGAGATGCTGGCCGCGGCTCCTGGCGTGAAGGTGCTGGTCACCAGCCGGACGCCCGTGCACCTGTACGGAGAGCACGAGTTCCCGGTGCCCCCGCTCCCCCTGCCCGACCTTGAGAGCACCGACCCCACCGCACTGGCACAGAACCCGGCCGTGATCCTCTTCGTGCAGCGCGCCCAGGCGGTGCAGCCCGATTTCGAGTTGGACGCGGTAAATGCGCCCTTTGTGGCGGAGATTTGCGTCCGCCTCGACGGGCTGCCCCTCGCTATTGAGCTAGCAGCCGCCAGGAGCAAGCTGTTCGCCCCGCGTCTGATGCTGGACCGCCTGGCGAACCGTCTCGACCTGCTCAAAGGTGGCCCCGTAGACAGGACAGCCCGCCAGCAGACCCTGGAAGGTGCTATCCAGTGGAGCTACGACCTGCTGGACGAGCGAGAGCAGGCCCTGTTCCGCAGCCTGGGCGTGTTCGTCGGGGGTTTCAGCGTTGAAGCGGTAGAAGCGGTGCGGGGGAAGACGAGCGAGCAACCTGGCATACCAGGGGAGCTTGAGCGTCTTGCCGACAAGAGCCTCTTGCGCCACAGCAGCGCCGGGGATGAGCCGCGATTCAGCATGCTGGAGACGTTGCGCGAGTATGCGATGAAGCGGCTGCTGGAGAGCGGTGAAGCCGCGGAGGTCCAACAACGGCACGCCAACTACTACCTCGCCCTCTCCGAGCAAGCGGAAACTGAGTTAAGAGGACCGGGGCAACTTGCCTGGGTGGAGAAATTGGAGCAGGAGCACCCGAACCTGCGGGCCGCGCTGGAATGGAGCCTGACGCCGCAGGGCAGCCTCGACGTGGGCCTGCGCATGGCGGCCGCGCTCCATATCTTCTGGTGGACCCGCAACTACCTCAGCGAGGCCAGCGATTGGCTGGCAAGGGTCCTATCGCAACAAGAGGAGGATGGCCCTACGCTGGTGCGCACGAAGGCCCTCAACGCCGCCGGTACGATTGCCCTCTTCCGGGGAGATTACTCGCAGGCCCGCGGCTTTTACCAACAGTGCCTGGATGGCCGCCGCGAACTACTGGGGCGGGGCTTAGGCGATATGCGCGGTGTCGCGGGCGCGCTCGGCAACCTGGGACTGGTGGCCTGGAACCTGGAGGATTACGAAGAAGCGTATGCGCTCAACAAGGAAAGCCTAGAGATACTGCGGGAGCTTGGCGACAAGCACGGGATGGCACGCTCCCTCACCGGCCTGGGCGCGATAGCCTACAGCCAGGGCAACCACGCCGAGGCCAAAGCCGCTTATACCGAGGCGCTGCAACTCTTCGAGGAGTTTGGCGACCGGCAGAGTGTCGCCATGATGCAGAACAACCTGGGTGAGATAGCGTTGGCGCAATCCGACTTGAACGAGGCCACCGCCTACTTCAAGGACGGCATGGTGTTGCTGAAGGAGATAGGCAACAAGGCGGGTGTCGCGGGGTGCCTGGACGGGCTGGCGCAGGTAGCGGCGGCGGCAGGCAGGCCCGAACAGGCCGCGCGGCTCTTCGGTGCGGCAGATGCCATCAACAGGGCGACCGGCGAGGCTGTGCCGGTCGCTAACCGCGCGGAGTACACCCAGACCGTGGCGGGCGTGCGCGATAGTCTGGGCGCGAGGGCATTTGAGGCGGCCTGGGAGATGGGGCAGAAGATGTCGCTGGAGGAAGCTGTTGCCTACGCGTTGAAAGAGGCCGCCTGGTCCCGGTAGCTAAGGGATAGGCTACCAGTATATTAGAAAATCCCTGTAGGGGCAGGTCCCCGTGCCTGCCCTTCATAAGATTAGTACCAGGTATGCACGGGGACCTGCCCCTACAATGTTTATCGTCAAAGGCGAGGAGCGTAAGCGATGCGGAAGCGGATAGTGGGAGCGTTTCTGATACCGTTGCTGATGGGGGTCGTCCTTGCCGCGTGCGACGACCAGCCGCCGCCACCCACCCCCACGCCGGTGCCCTCCCCTACCCCCACGGTGCCAACATCTACGCCGGTGCCTACCGACACGCCGGTGCCCACTCCCACCCCCGTGACCGCCGATTTCCTGTGGAGGATCACCGGCAACCCTAACCCCCTCGACAGCCCCTCCGGTATCGACGTGGACCGCGAAGGCAACCTGTACGTGGTAGACGCGGCCAACTATCGGGTCCAGAAGTTCGACCCGAACGGCGACTTCATTACTATGTGGGGCCAGCAAGGTATCGAGGATGGACAGTTTAGATTCACTTCGGAGCATCCCATGGGCCAACTGGTGATGGGCGGAGTGGCGGTGGACGCAGAAAACAACGTCAACGTGACCGATCTGAATAATGCTCGTGTGCAGAAGTTCGATCCCACCGGCCAGTTCCTCGGCAAATGGGGCGAGTTTGGCCGCATTGGAGGTAAGCTCAACCTGCCATACGGTATCGCCATTGATAGCGCTGGGAATATCTACGTCAGCGACTTTCAGAACAACTGGGGTATGAAATTTGACAACAGCGGCACCTGGATCACCGACCTGGAGCCGTTCGGTATCCCCGGCTTTATGGCGGTGGACGCCCAGGACAATGTCTACGTCACCGACTTCGAGGCCCACGCGGTGAGGAAGTTCGACAGCACGGGCAAGCTGGTGCTCGAATGGGGCAAACCAGGAGAGGGCGACGGGGAGTTTACCAACCCGCTCGGCATAGCGGTGGACGCGCGAGGCAACGTCTATGTGGGTGAAGCAGGCAACCCCCGCATCCAGAAGTTCGACTCCAACGGGCGCTTCCTGTCGAAGTTCGGCAGCAGAGGCACGGGCAACGGCAGATTTGCCTCTATTGACGACCTCGCCATAGACGCGCAAGGCAACCTCTACGTCAGCGACTCAGGGGGAGACAACATCCAGAAGTTCCGCCTGCGGTAGTACTGAGCTAAACGCCAAGACGCGGAGACGCCAAGGACCACGCCAAGTGTGTAGAGGTTTGGAGGGTACGAATAGGGGCAGAGTACGTGATGTCGTACTCTGCCCCTATTACTTGAATAACAGTCCTTAACCTTGGCGTGGTCCTTGGCGTCTCCGCGTCTTGGCGTTTAGACGTCCTACGCCCCGAGAGAACGGGCCTCTGCGATTTCGCGGTTGACGATAGCCATGCGGATGGCATCTACCAGCCTCTGCGCGTGCTGTTCATCGGTGCAGCGCAGGGGGGTAGAATTGCCGAAAGTGCCCCGCAGGCCCACCAAGTAGCCGCACTCGCCTTTGAGGAAAATCGGCACGAGCAGCAGGCCCGCCGAGCCTACTCCGAAGAGCACGTCGAGGGTAAGCACCACTCCTATTATGTTCTGCCAGTTGCCGGGGTAAAGGTTAGGCAGATTGAGCACCGTCAATAGCAGGACCGCGAATAGGGTGAGGGCCAGGTAGGGCCACTGCCGCTTCAGACCCGGCTCCGCCTCCCACACCTTGACCGACTTCACCTCGCTGACCGGGTACACCTTGCCCGCCAGGTTGATAGCCTCGCTTGTGACCAGCACGTCTTTATCGTTGTAGTATGTTATAGCTGCCATCTTAATGTTTGTTCCCTTCGCATCTTATATACGCAAGCAGGTAACAGGCGGCCGCACAAGTTGCTGCCTGCATAGGCTGGCAAGCAATCTCAGCGACCAAAGCGCCACTTTGGTCCTCACATCTAGTGTTGACGCAAGCGTGGTGGCACTACATGGCAGATGCCACGGCTTGGGTGATACAATACCTCAGTTACGTAGTTTACCGCACCGGCCCGGCATTCGCACAAGGGTTTTTGAGAGGAGAGCAAAGCAGTGGAAGAAAAGACCCCGGACCAAACAACGAGCGTGGAAGTATCGAGGAGCTTCGCGATGAGCGCGAATGGAGAGAACATAAAGGTCTCTAACAGCGGCGTGGGTGTGATCTCGGCTGCAAACGAGGCCTCGTTGCGGCAGGGCGGCGCGGGCGTCATTGGGGCGGGCCGTAGCGTGCAGGTACTACAGGGCGGCGCGCAAATCATGGTGGCAGGCTCAGAGATGAGGGTAATGCAGGGTGGTGGGCAGCTAATGGTGGCGGGCGGCTACATGAGGGTGGAGCAGGGCGGCGGGCTGGTCATGGTTACCAGCAGGGCCAGTCTCAGGCGCAGCTACGTGGGAGTGCTCATCTCCGGCAGCACTCAGTTGCAGGGTGGGGCCAGGGTGCTGCTGGGCACGCCACAGGCCGCCGTCTTCGGCGCTGCCCTCGGCCTGGTGTTCGCTCTGGCGAGTAGGCTGCTGAAGGGCCGCCGCTAGGCAGAACTGGAGGTTCCGACGTTGCGTGCCGTCCCATGTCCGGTCTGGCGCTCTTTCAGGACCGACCTGATTAGTTCCGCGAGCCGCTTGCAATAGTAGCTGTCCATCGTGGCAAAGGCCGCCACCCCGCCCGGACTACCCCGTAGCTGGAGGACCTCGGTAGCCTCCTCGACACTCGACATGGTCCACACCAGCAGCAACAGGAAGCCCGCCGACAGGATGATGGACAGTATCCAATAGTCGCCTGGATAGAATATGAAGAACTGTCGCCTGAACTCGGCGGACGTGAACCAGAGGTAGTTCAGCACGCTGCTCAACACCAGCAGCGACACGGCCAGCACCAACTGCCACTGGAAACGGTCGGAGGGTATGTGCCCCATCGACACCGCGCGTATGTCGTCTACGCTGTGCTCGCGGCTCCCCAGCCTTACCCGCTCGCTGGTCACCCAGGCATACCCGTCCGAATAATAGAGGTACTCGCCCGGCTCCCGCTCCTGCGAGGCCCCTGGGAACGGCACCTCGGAGGTCTCAGTCGCGCCTTCCCACGCCCCAACAATGCGAGCGGCCACCCAGGTGGCATACCCCAGGTCGAGCGTGGCAAGCACCCTTGTCTTGTTGTTGAGCCTGACGAAGTAGATCGTCACGGACCGGAACTTACGCAGGCGCAACGCGGTGAATACCGCCCCAGCCCCGACAAGCAAAAGCCCGCCGTAAAGGACAACGCCACTCAGCCAGTCGCCGCCGGACCTGCCCACGCTTTGCAGGTAGAGGAAGACAAGGTAAGCTATTACGAGCGGCACGTAGAAGAGCAGGCCGAGCAATCGCTTGCGGGGCGTGACCAGCACCACGTCAGCCGACCTGACATTGTGCAGCCAGTAGGTCCGGTTGCCGAACACCACGCGCCTGTTGGTCAGCAGCACCAACCCGTCCGCGTAAAGGGCTAGCTCTGCTATAGGCAGGCTGGCCGGGCGGGCGAGTCTTGCTATATGGGACAGGATGTGCCGCGACGAAATGCTCATGAAGGCATGGTAGCGTTGTTTGCGTAGATATCCGCGTTGCGGGCGCTGACGGCGTTGTTGATGTTGTTAGCGAGCGACCTGGCGTAGGCCTGGTTGAACGTGGCGAATACCTCGACCGAGGCTACTTCACCAAAGCTACCGCGCAGTTTCACTATATAAGCAGACCCGGCTGTAGTGGCTGCCCAAAACAGTGTAGTGCCCGCCGCCACCAACAGGATCAAACTTAAGAAATAGTAGTCATCGGGAAATAGGAATTGGAAATCCCTCCCGTAGTTGGGTGAATTGAGCTTGAAGTTGTTCAAGATCAATGCGAGAAATAGAAAAGTAAGAGCCAGACTGTGCCGCCGCATGAACGTAAACGATGGCACAGCTTGCACCCTGGTTTTCTTAACATTCTCCAGTTGTATTCGTTGACCGCCCAATATGAGCCACTTACTCGTGACGGTTGCCCGGCCATCCGAGTAGAAGACGTATTCACCGGAATCTCCCTCGACCGATGCCGAGTCAGGCTGCGCTTCCACGGTGTCTGCGCCTTCCTTCGCTCTCCCTATCTGCCTGGCTAACCAACGTACATATTCACCGTCGGTTGAGGTGTAAGCAAATGCCTTGCCGGTAAGCCGTATCGAGTACAAGTTGGCTTGCCTGGTATTCCGCAGTTGAAGAACAGCAAAGAGGACGATACACGGCAGCGCTAGAAGCGCGACCCAGGAGAAAGCCGTCCAATACGGAGCAAGAAAGCTGTCATCGAAGTTGCCGAACAGCAGCAGCCCTACATAAAGTAGCATTGGCGCAATTAGCGGAAGCCGGGCGCGAAGCCTTTGCGCAGGAGATACGCAAACCACCTCTGGGGAGTGAATATCTTCTAGCCTGTAGGACCGATCTCCAATTACCACACGAGTGTCGGTAATCCACACATCGGCGGCGTGGTACAGGACGGTCTCGGGACCTGTGCCTCCGGGCAGGGTGATGTTTTCTCGACTCGGACCGGACATGCTACAACAACCTCCCTCCCCACACCAGCATCACAATCAGCACCGTGCCAAGGATCACCAGCACCGCCACACCGACAGCCACGAATACGGGCAGCGAGGTCCTGCGCGACGTGGCAACGTAGTTCTCGTGCTCGGACCCCATATGCTCTTTCCTGGTGAAAGCGTAATCATCGTCGTCCTCAGAAGCCGAGGGCGGCAGCACTGACGTCATAAACCCACCTCACACAATAACAAAGGGGCGGACTCCCCGTCCGCCCCATTATACAAGAACCCTGTACCCACTTAGTGCCCTCTAAACCATTCCTAATCTTTGCGCGTTCTTTGCGTCCTCCGCGTCTTTGCGTTTTCGTCTCTCCTTATCACCCACCGCTAGCCAGCGCAGCCACCATCTGCGGCAACGAAACGCGGGCGGCATCAATCAGTGGGCCTGAGAAGATGAAGAAGAGGATTACGGCAATCGCCGCGCCGACAAGCGTGTAAGTCAGGGTAGGCGAGGCCCGGTGCTCGCGGACGGCCCGCGGCTCCTCGAAGTACATGTACCAGATGATGCGCAGGTAGTAGAACGCGGCTATGGCGGAGTTGAGCGCGCCAATCACGGCCAGCCAGGTCAGGTCGCTCTGTAAGGCCGCCACGAACACGTAGTATTTGCCCAGGAAGCCTATCGTGGGCGGTATGCCCGTGAGCGACAACAGGAAGAAGAGCATCAACGCCGCCTGCCCCGGTGCCCACGTCGAGAGGCCCCTGAAGCTGTCGAGGCTGTCGGTCACGCCTTGCCGCTGCAACCAGATGACGATGCCGAACGCCCCCATGTTCATGAAGAGGTAGGAGAAGAGATAGAAGCTGACGGAGGAGATAGCCTGCTGCTGGTTCTGCGGGGTGAACGCCGCGAGGCCAATCATCATGTAGCCGGTGTGCGCGATGGAGGAGTAGGCCAGCATGCGCTTCACCGAGCGTTGTGCCGTACCTACCACGTTGCCGAGCGTCATTGTGAGCACGCTCAAGACGGCGATGATGGGTGCCCAGGTCTCCCAAGCGGGGCCGAATGCCTCAATCATGATGCGGATAGTGGCCGCGAAACCCGCCGCCTTGGGGCCGACCGACATCATGGCCGTGATGGGCGTCGGCGCGCCCTGGTAAGCATCGGGGGTCCACATGTGGAACGGCACGGCGGCTATCTTGAAGCCGAGGCCCGCTATCAGCAGGAACAACGCCAGCAGCAGCCCGCCGTTGGAGAAGATACCCGCGTTGGCCTCCACCGCGCCCACAACCCCGCCTATCTGGCGCAGGTTGGTGAAGCCGGTCATACCGTACAACCAGGCCATGCCATACACGAGTATGGCCGTGGAGAAGATACCGAGCAGGAAGTACTTCACCGCCGCCTCGTTCGAGAGCTTGTCGCGGCGGTTGAAGCCGGTGAGTATGTACACGCCGATGGACGACAGCTCGATGCCCACGAAGACGGTGGTGAGGTCCGAAGCGCCCGCCGTGACCATCATACCCACCGTGACGAGGGCCAGCACCGCGTAGTATTCGCCTAGAGCCAAGCCCCTATCCCGGATGAACTGCGTCGAGAGGAGCACGGCCACAATCGAGGTGCCCAGCGCCAGCATCCTGAAGAAGAGGCCCAGGTTGTCCACCACCACCATCCGCCCGAAGCTCTCCGTCCCAGGCGGCACGAGCGTGAAGCCAAGGAAGTACTGCGAGTTGTTGTCGAACATCAGCAGGCATACGACCAGTGCCGCCACGTACCCCACGATGCTCAACCCCGACAGCACCCGGCCCTTGTCACTCGACCGCCCCCTGGTGAACAGGTCGGCAAAAATCACCAGGATAGCGGTGATGGTCACGATCAACTCAGGCAGTATCGTCCAGAGGTCGGTATTCAGTCCAGCGTAATCAATTTGCATAAATGCGGTGCTCCTGTCGGAGTGGTTAGTGGTTAGTGGTTAGCGTTACGAGTTACTATCGTCCATCGTCCATCGTCTACTTGAAGAACGGCAACATATCGGTCAACGCCATCGCGTTGGGTATCTGGGCGGTGACGGTGTGGAGCAGGGCCTGGGTGTTGGGGTGTATCATCTCCAACAGTGGGCCGGGGAAGACACCCATTACTATCGCCAGGGCCGCCAGCACGCCGAGGGTGGAGGTTTCTATCCAGTCGGCGTCTTTGACCGCTTCGTGCCCGTGTCCCTCCTGCGCGAGGGGCGTTAGCTTGCCGAACATCACGCGCTGGAACATCCAGAGCAGGTACCAGGCCGCGAGTATCACCACGAACGTGGTTATAGCCCCCACCACCCAGTCGGCACGGAACGCCCCCACCATTGTGAGGAACTCGCCCACGAAGCCGCTGAGGCCCGGCAGACCCACCGACCCCATCATCATAATCATGAACAACACGGCGAAACGCGGCATCGGCTTGGTGAGGCCGCCCATGTCGGCTATCTGGCGGGTGTGCAGGCGGTTGTAAATCGCGCCCACGCAGAGGAAGAGGCCGCCCGTCAGCACGCCGTGGGACAGCATCACGAAGATAGCGCCATCAATGCCCTGGGTGGCGTCGCCGTAGTTGAGCTGGTTCAGCCACACGCCCGTGAACAGGCCGAGCGTCACGAAGCCCATGTGGCTCACCGACGAATAGGCCACCAGCTTCTTCAAGTCGGGCTGCACCAGCGACACCAGCGCGCCGTAAATAATGGCTATCACCGACAGCCCCACCATGACCCACGCGAACGTAGCGGCACCCGCCGGGGTAATAGGCATCGCGAACCGTATGAAGCCGTAAGCCCCGAGCTTGAGCATGACGCCCGCCAGGATGATAGAGCCTGCGGTCGGGGCTTCAACGTGAGCGTCGGGCAGCCAGGTGTGCACCGGCCACATCGGAACCTTCACCGCGAACGCCGCCGCGAACGCCAGGAAGACCCAGTTCTGGAAATCGCGAGGGTCGTTCGGGCCGACCTGCATGAGGGTCAATATGTCCAGCGTGTTGTGGGCCAGGTACTCCGCGATGATAGCCACCAGCATCAGCAACGACCCTGCCAGGGTATACAGGAAGAACTTGATGGCCGCGTACACACGGTTGGCCGAACCCCAGATGCCGATGATGAGCGCCATCGGCAACAGCACCAGCTCCCAGAAGATGTAGAACAGGAAGAAGTCGAGCGACACGAACACGCCCAGCATACCCGTCTGGAGCACCAAGATGGCGATGTAGTACTCTTTCACCCGCTTCTGGATCGGGTTCCACGACACCATGATGGAAATGAGCGTCAGCAGCGTGGTGAGCACCACCAGCAGGATGCTTATGTTATCAACGCCGAAGTGGTAGCCGATATTCAGTTCCTGCAACCAGACGAACTTCTCCTGCAAGTCGAACGAGGCAACGCCACCCTGCGCCGAGGCCGGAGACATCAGGTAGAAGATGAGGGCCACAATGGACAGCCCCAGGTTGACCGCCGTGCCCACCGCCGCGAACTGCCCTATGCGCTTGCCGGGCCGCATGAACAATATCGCCAGCGCCGTAATCAGGGGCAGGTATGTGATTACCGACAGGATCGGGAACCCCATTACGTTGTTTTCCACTAGCTCCTCCGCTTGTTAGTGCCGAGTGTCGAGTGCCGAGTTCTGAGTAGTTAGGAGCACTCGGTACTCGGCACTCAGAACTCGGCACTTTACCTTGGTAGGAATATGACCAGGTACGTTATCAACCCTATCAGCCCGATCCCTATCGCCAGGGCGTAGCCTTGCACGAAGCCGGTTTGCAAGCGCTTCAGCCGCCCACTGCTCCATCGCGTCAGGCCCGCCATGCCGTTCACCGCGCCGTCAACCACCCGCTGGTCGAAGCGCCACAGGAAGTAGGCGAGGCCCTTGCCCCCGTCCACGACGACCCTATGGTAAAGCTCGTCGAAGTACCAGCGGTTGAGCAAGGCGTTGTACAGACCCGACACGTTGCGTTGCAGCGCCTCCGATATGCCGCTGGGCCTGAAGTACATCAGCCAGGCGAAGAAGATACCTGCCAGCGCCACCAGCGTCGAAATAAGCATGATCAGCATCGTCGGGCCGGTGAAGCCGGGCGTGATATGCACCCCACGCTCCATCGCGGGCGCGAACACAGGCTCTATGAAATGATGGAAGAGGCCCGCGTCGGGTGGCACTCCCACGAAGCCTATCAGTGCCGCCGGTATCGCCAGTATGACGAGCGGTGCGGCCATCAGCGGCCTCGACTCGTGCGGGTGTACGTCCTTCGGCACGTTATCCGCGCCGTGGAACACCTTGAACACCAGCCGGAACATGTAGAAGGCCGTCAGGAAGCTGCCCGCGATGAGCAGCGCGCCCACCACGAAGTTACCCCGCAAGATAGAGTTGCCTATAATCTCGTCTTTGGACCAGAAGCCCGCCAGCGGTATCACACCGGCGTTGGCGGCCGCTCCGATCAGGAAGGTCCAGTAGGTTATCTTCATCTTGCCCGCTAGCTGGCCCATCTTGCGGATGTCCTGCTCGCCGTGCATGCCGTGAATGACCGAGCCGGAGCCGAGGAAGAGCAGGCCCTTGAAGAAGGCGTGCGTCATCAGGTGGAAAATGGCCGTGGCCCACGCTCCAACGCCCAGCGCCGCGAACATGTAGCCCAACTGAGACACCGTCGAATAGGCCACCACGCGCTTGATGTCGTTGTTGGCGATGGCTATCGTGGCCCCCAGCACCGCCGTGGTCGCGCCCACGATGGCGACCACCAGCAGGGCTTCCGGCGACAGCGAAAAGATGGGGTTGAGCCGGGCCACCATGTAGATGCCCGCCGTGACCATCGTGGCCGCGTGTATGAGGGCGCTCACCGGGGTGGGGCCTTCCATAGCGTCGGGCAACCAGACGTGCAGCGGGAACTGCGCCGACTTACCCATCGCGCCCATAAAGAGGAGCAGCGAGATGATGGTGGCGTTGCCCAGGATCATCGGGTCGTGCTCGATGGCCTGGAATACGTCGGTGTACTTGAGGCCGGGCGTGTGGTTGAAGAAGTTGGTGAAGATGAGTAGTATGCCGAGCGCGAAGCCGAAGTCGCCTATGCGGTTGACGATGAAGGCTTTCTTTGCGGCATCACTGGCCGACTTCTTCTGGTACCAGAAGCCGATGAGCAAATAGGAGGAGAGACCCACTGCTTCCCAGCCGAAGAAGAGCAGCAGGAAGTTGTTGGACATGACCAGCATCAACATGCTGAAGACGAACAGCGGCAAGTATGCGAAGAAGCGGGCGAAGTCGGGGTCGTCGGCCATGTACTCCAGCGAGTAGATGTGCACCAGCAAGCCGACCGACAGCACCACCATCAGCATGATAGCCGTGAGGGGGTCTACCAGGAACGACACGTCCACCCTGAAGTCGCCTGAGGGTATCCAGGTGTAGAGGTTGTACTGGAAAGGCGCGGCGTGGGGGTCGGCCTGGTGCCGCATGGCGATGTCGATGAACGCCACGACCGCAGCCAGGAACGACAGCCCCACCAGGCCCACGGCGATAGGCCCGGAGGTCTTGCCCAACCGCCTGCCGAACAGCCCGTTGATGATGAAGCCCAACAACGGCAGCGCAGGAATAATCCAGATGTAATTGAGGATAAACGGCTCCGGCAGTGAGTGCGCCGCCTCTTCCACCGCCTCCTCAGCCTGCGCCGCTATCGTAAATAGGCCCTGAAGAAAATGCATGCCTTCCTCCATTTGGAAATTGGAATTTCGAATTTCGAAATTAGTAGATAACCGTCAAATTCGAAATTCGCAATTCGAAATTCCAAATCATTCCTTCATTATGTCTATATCGGTGGTATCGACCGTCGGCTTCTGGCGGACCAGGGCGATGATGATTGCCAGGCCCACGGCGGCTTCGGCGGCGGCTACCGTCACCACGAAGACCACGAAGTTCTGGCCCGCCATCGAGTTTAGCTGCACGCCGAAGGCTATCAGCGCCAGGTTCACCGCGTTCATCATCAGTTCCGCCGACATGAATATCACCAGGATGTTGCGGCGGGTGAGCACACCTATCATGCCTATGCTGAACAGCAGCGCGCTTATCAACAGGAAGAACGTCAGCGGTACCCCGGTTGTCTGTGATACGGTAGACATTATCTGCTACTCCAAAGCACGATTATTTGCGCGGCCCGGTCTGGTCGTCCGGCTCCATCTCGACGCCCGACGTGGTGCCCTCACCTTCGCCGCTGGGCTGCTGCACGAGCGGGTATTCGATGTCGTCGTTATAGATGTCAGTGATGTGACCCCGGCCCAGCGCGGGCAGCAACTTCTTCTCTACCTGGTCTCCCTGCGGAGAGTTGGCTACAGAGCGACGGCCTATGGAGATGCCCAGAGAAGGCATTATCTCCTCCACCTCCAGCGGCTCTTCCTTGCGGGCCAGCACGATGGCCCCAAGCACCGCCAAGAGCAGGATGAGAGAGGCTACTTCAAATGGGAATAGGAACTGGGTGTAAAGCGTCTGCCCCAGCGCCTGCACATTGCCACCCACCGCCAGCACCTGCTCCTGGCTCCATATGATGGTCTGGTTGCCGATGACATCCCCGATATGGGCTTCGCTCGGCACCCGGCTGAAGAGGATCACGGCGCTCAGCTCTACCGCCAGGATGAGGCCCACGGGCCAGGCGGCTATCATCTGCGCCGTGTGCACGCCGCCTAGCTTGGGGCCTTCCCGCAGGTTCAGGAGCATGACCACGAACAGGAACAGCACCAGTATCGCGCCGGTGTACACCAGCACTTGCAGCACGGCCAGGAACTCGGCCCCGAGCATCACGTACATGATCGCAAGCTGGAAGAAGGTCACCACGAGCCACAGCGCCGAGTGCACGGCATCGCGCCTGGTGATCATCATTATGGAGGCGATCACCGCCAGCCCGGCCACCGGGAAGAACACCATCTGCCCTAGCGTTAACGGTATGTCTATCCCGAATACTTGCATCGCTAACAGTTCCCTCCTGGTTCTGAAACGTGAAACGTGATGGTGCTTAATCGACTCTGTCGCCCGAGTGTGAAGCTGATGCATTTACCGCATCACGTTTCACGTTTCACGTTTCAGATTGCCCGGTTTCCAGCCGGTTCTTCTCGTCGGAATAGGCGGCGGCTCCCTGGCCGGTCTTTTCGGTGGTGGCGGGGCGGCCTAGCTGGGTGGGGCGGGTGGTGGCCCCGATTGGGGTACCCGCGCCTGCGCCCGTGATGTCGTTGATACCGGCGAGACCGGCCTCTCGCGCTTGCTTGTCAAGGCGCACGTTCAACTCGGCCATGTAGGTCTTGCCCAGGTTCAGCAGCTTCTCTTTCTCGTAGATGGTCGCGCCGCGGTTGTCGGTCGCCATCTCGAAGTGGTGGCTCATGACGATAGCCTCCACCGGGCAGACCTCTACGCACAGGCCGCAGTACAGGCAGCGCGTCTCGTTGATCTCATAATAGTAGGAGATCTTCTTGGAGCGCGGCTCGAGCGGGTCGATGCCCTTGAGGTAGTAGTGCTCGAACGGGTGCCACTCGTCGCGGTGGTCGGCGTCCGGCTGCTCGTCCTCCACCACGCCAATCGTGATGCAGTCCACCGGGCAGACCTGGGGGCACAGCCCACAGCCCACGCACTTCTCGCGCCCTGTCTCCGGGTGCGGCAGCAGGCCCACGGCCCCACGGAACCGGGGCGAAAGCTCCCGCATCGCGTCGGGGTATTCCACCGTCACCGTCGGCCTGAAAAACTGCCGCAGCGTGACGAAGAACCCGCCGACCTGGTTTACTAAGTCTCCCATTTATAGCTCCTAATCTGAAACGTGAAACGTGAAACGTGATGGTACTTAACCGACTCTGTTACATTCATATGAAACTGACACGTAAGCCGCATCACGTTTCACGTTTCACGTTTCAGGACTCTATCGGTCTTGCGTCTCCCTCGATTGTGCCGCGAGCGCCGTGGACGTTGCGCACCAGTATAACCTGGCGGTCCACCAGCACGGGGCGCTCGGCCTTGCCGAACCAGCTAGCGCCGGCCATACGCGACACCCCAAGCAGGGCGAGTACGCCCAGCACGACCTGGATTGCCGCGATGATCCACCAGCCCCACCAGCGAGCGGCGTACTCTTCGACGCTGATGCCCGGCGGGAAGATAATGAGCTTGAGTACCGAGATGATAAGGATGTTCGCCAGGGCAGCGGGCAGGAACACCTTCCAGCACAGGCCCATAAGCTGGTCGTAGCGGAAGCGCGGCAGGGTCCAGCGCAGCCAATAGTACATAAATATGAACGCCGCTATCTTGAGCACCAGCCAGTGCAGCCCCGAACCAAGCAGGCCGCTGATGAACGGCAGGTCAATCGCGGGGGCCACTCCAATAGCGGGCTGGTCGAACCAGGCGGCGAACGGCGAAGTAAATCCGCCCAGGAAGGCAACGGAGGTGATGGCCGACACCGTGAGCATGCCAATGTACTCGCCCAGGAAGTAGAGGCCGAAGCGGATACCGCTGTACTCGGTGTGGTAGCCGCCCACTAGCTCCGACTCGGCTTCGGGGAGGTCGAACGGGGTGCGGTTGGTCTCGGCAATAGCCGAAGTGAGAAATATGAAGAAGGCCACGGGTTGCAGCAGGATGAACCAGATACCGGGCTGAGTCGGATTGTGGAACAGCGGGTGCTGCGCGGAGGTGATGCCCACCAGGTCGAGCGTGCCCGACATGATGAACACGCCGACGAGCGAGATGCCCAGCGTGATTTCGTAACTGATTACCTGGGACGAGGAGCGCAGGCCGCCCAGTAGCGAATACTTACTGTTGGAGGACCACCCACCCATGATGAGGCCATACACACCGAGAGAAGACATAGCCAGGATGAGCAGGGCACCCACGTTCACCTGCGCGATGGGCCACCCTACCTGCTGGTCGAACAGGCCAATATAGCCCGGCTGGTCGCGGCTCGGACCCCAGGGTATCACCGACAGCGCACCCAGGGCCGCGAAGGTAGCCACCACCGGGCCGAGGAAGAACACGATCTTATCGGCCTTCGATGGTACGGTGTTTTCTTTGACGAGCATCTTGAGCAGGTCGGCAAAGCTTTGCAGCAAGCCGATAGGTCCCGCCCGGTTTGGCCCCTGCCGCGCCTGCATATGGGCCGCCACCTTACGCTCGAAGTACACAAGGAAGGCGACGAGCACCATGCCCACGTTCACGATGACGAAGGCCAGTATAGCTCTGAGCAAAATCAACCAGAATTCCATATCGTCCCCTCTAGAAGCAAGAAGTACGAGTTATCGAGTCAAGAGCACTTCCTGCTCATATCGGCTGTATCCTTGTATCGAGCACGTTGGCCGTAGCCACGGGCTGGAACTCGCGCATGCTGTCCACCGTCCGGTTGGGGGCGGGCTGGACTCGCAATGCCACCGCCTTGCGGCCCCCCGTGGTGTCGCTGGCTATCTGGTGCCTCCATTGCCGCACGGTGGCGTTGGTGCCATACTGCTCCAAAGTGAAGGCGAGGAAGGCGCGGCCCTGTGGTATCCGGTCGTACACCAGCGCCACCGCGTTGATAGGCTCGCCGCCGTCTATGCCATCAGCCGTGACCATCACCGGCATCTCGTCTACGATGCCAAGCGGCCCCGCGTCCGCTGTGTTGATGTGCAGGCGAGGAGTCGGCTCGACGCGGCTCAAGCCGTAGCTATGGCGGCTCAATGTGCCGGTCCTGAACGGGAATAGGCTGAACCCAACGGTTGCAAGGAGCGCACCCCCGGCAGCCTGCGTCTCGGCCTCTGCCGTGGTGTGAGAGCCTGCGACCGTGCCCTGCTGCCGCTCCGTCCACATCTTCGCCTTGCCGCTAGAGGTGGCAAACCCTTCCGTGTAGAGCACGGGCGAGCCGGGGCTTAGGCGGTCGGTGCAGGGCCACATGAGGCTCTTCACCTTGAGCTGCTTGTACGACACGGCGGCGGGCATAGGTATAGCATCATCTATGAACTCGGTCATGTCCAAGCGCGAGTAGCTCATACCGGCGTACTGCGGCACTACCTTGGTAATCTCAGCAAAGACGTTTAGTGGGTCGGTACCGGGCATCGGCACGCCCAGCCGTTCGCCAATACCGCTGATGATCGTCAGGTCCGGCTTGCTCACGCCCACCGGCTCAATCGACTGGCGGACGCGCTGCACCCGGCGCTCGGCGTTGGTGAACGTGCCTTCCTTCTCAGCGTAGGAGGAGGCGGGCAGTATCACGTCGGCTATCTCGCCTGTCTCGTTCATAAAGATATCCTGTACCACCAGGAAATCAAGCTTCTCCAGGGCGGTACGCACGCGGGCGCTGTCCCATTCCTCCACCGTGAGCACCGGGTTGGAGCCGACCACCCACATCGCCTTGATGTCACCCGTGTCTGCGGCGTTGAGCATGCCCAGCAAGTCCAGACCCGGCTCCGAGGGCACTTCAGGGGCCTTGCGGTCCATATTAGCCGTCCAAAGCTCCTCCATGATGCGGGCGTTGTCGGCGTTCACCGGGCGGTAGCCGGGGAAGTAGCCGGGTTGCGCGCCCATATCGTTCGCGCCTAGGCAGTTGGTGTCGGCTACCAGAGGGTTCACGCCCGCGCCCTCGCGCCCGACGTTGCCGGTCGCCAGCGCCAGGTTGGTGAGGGCCGCCACCGCACGCGGGGTGATGGTATACGAGCCGTCAGCCGGGAAGACAATGGTGGAGGGCGGGAAGCCGCGCTCAGGCTTGTTCACCACGTAATTTACCTGGCCGCTGCCGTTGCTGCTCGCGTCCGCCGTAGTGCTGCCATTGCGCTCGCCACTCGCCACGTCGCCACCGGCCGCCAGCATCATCAGGGGCAGGTTGCTGGGGTGGGTGCGGCTCTCCAGCGGCTCGGGGCCGGTCTCCAGTCCACCTGTCGCGTACAGGTAAGCGGCGGCCCTGATATCGTTGGCGGGCACACCCGTGGCGCTGCTTACCGCCTCCAACTCGAAGCTAGTACCGCCGAGGCCTTCCACGTAAGCAGCCACGTTATCGACTTTGACTTCGATAGCTGCCTGGTCGATCAGCCCGGCGTCGAGTATCACGCGTGCCATGCCGTTGACCAGCAGTTCCTCGGTGCCCGCGTGCGGGGCCAGCCAGAGGGTAGACCAGTCGCACATCTTCGTCCAGCGAGGGTTAATTACAATCAGCTTCTTCCCCATGAGGCGTACCATGCGCTGTAGCTGGTAAGCGTACACGGGGTGCGTCTCGTAGATGCTGTCGCCTATTGTGACTACGCAGCCCGCCTTCTGGCGAGTGTCGAGAAAGTTATTGGTTGGCGCGGCGTACCCCAGCATCTCCTGGAGGACTTCCAGGGCGGGGGCTTCGTGGCTGCGTCCGTCATAGTCCACGTTGTTAGTGCCGAGGCCAAGCCGCGCCACCTTCTGCAACGCGTAGTTCTCTTCGTTGGTAATCTTAGGGGAGGCGATTACGCCAAGCTGCCCCTTGTGCTGGTTCAGGCGCGAGGCTACATAATCGAGCGCCTCATCCCACGTCGCCATCACCAGCTTGCCGTCGCGGCGGATGAGCGGGGTGCTCAGGCGGCTGTTGGAGTTGATGTAGTCCTGCCCGAAGCGGCCCTTGACGCAGGTGCGGCCGTCGTTGAGACCCAGCGCGTCGTCGGAGCGTACTTCCCAGATCTGGTTGCGGGTGGAGCCTAGCTTGATCGTGCAGCCCACCGAGCAGGAGTTGCAGGTCGTCTCGGTCTTGCGCTGCCACCAGTGGTGCTCCAGCGTCATCCTGCCGTTGTAGAGGCGGCTGGAGAGGGCACCCACCGGGCAAAGCTCTACGCACTGCCCGCAGGACACGCAGGGCGTCTCAAGCAGCGACTTGCCAAAGGGCGCGTCAATCAGCGACTCCAGGCCGCGCTCCACAATCGCCAGCGCCGTAGCACCTATAACTTCGTCGCACTCGCGCACGCAACGCCCGCACATCACACAGCGGTCGCGGTCGATGTCAATCGCTGGGGAGAGCCTCTCGGCGGGACGTACCACCTTGGGGCGGCGGGTGTCGTTGCCGGTTACGCCATACTCGTAGCCATAGTCTTGCAGGCGGCAGTCGCCGTTAGCCTCGCAGATGGGGCAGTCAACCGGGTGGTCGGTATCCAGCGCCTCCATAATCATGTTGCGCTGCTGCCAGATCCGCTCGTTGATGGTGCGCACTTCCATGCCGTCCGTCACGGGCGTGGAGCAGGAGGTCACAAGGTCGAAGCCCCTGCGCCCCGACACCTCGACCACGCACATGCGGCAAGCGCCATACGCCCGTAAGCCCGGTATGTAGCAGAAGTTGGGGATCTCCTGACCGACCGTGCGGCAGGCGTCCCACACGTATGTGTTGGCGGGCACCTTCACCGGCACCCCGTCTATTATGACCGTTACTTCCTTGGCGTCTGCCATTAGCCGCTCCTCAAATCTAGTGTCAGGTCAGCCAGTTATCTATTTGCAATCCTGTAATACGTTTGAAATGTGCTTCATTATTCGTTACTACTACCAGGCCATGCACCAGGGCTGTGGCACCTATAAGTATGTCAGCGTCGCCTATCAATGCTCCACTGCGATGCAGATTAGCATAAATATCCGCAGCACGTCTGATGATTTCTTCCGTTAGAGGTAGAACCACGTGCTGCTCGCAAAACTGCTCGAAAAACCTAAGCCTTGTGCTTGCCCCTCTTGCCCTAAGATCTTTGAGTATCTCGTACTGTGTAATAGCAGATATTTGGAACTGGCTCCTGGCCTGTCTATAGCTCCCTGCTCTTGATGTCACTTTAGGGTCAGCACGCATCAAGTAAGAAACTGTATCAGTATCCAGCAAGACCTCCGGTACGATCATGCTTCAGGTTTGCTCCGCCAGTTACTCCTATCCAGCATAATCTTCTCAATCTCGTCTATTTCTTCCTCCGACAGGCCTGCGTATACATTCCGAAGTAGCTCCAGGGGATCGTCTGAGTCCGCGGCTTCCAGGACCGGCAAGATGGTTAGCCGCACATGCTGTCCCTCGCTAACAGAATCGACAACCGGAGACAATGGGCGGAACACCCCAGCCTCATAAACAGCTTCCACTATATTTTCTACCTCGGTTGTTTGCTCCATATTGTCACCTCCCTTGCCGCGTCGCACGCGACAGGGTTCAAGCTACCGCCTCACCGCGGCACCTGAAGTATTGGCAGGGGCAGTACCCGCACCATTACCATTCCCCTTGGTGTACTGGTTGCCGTAGGGGATGGCGCTCAACTGCTGGCGGTAGCGCTCCCCGATGCGGGCAGGCAAGAACCGTTCCTCCACGGTGATGGCGTGGATGGGGCAGGTGCCGGTGCGGCAGAGCTTCTGGTTGATGTGCTCCTCGAACTCTTCGCGGAAGTAGCGCAGACCACCAAGAAGCGGGAGCGGGGCCGTCTGGCCGAGGCCGCACAGCGACATCTCTACCACGTGGTCGCTCCACTTCAGCATGATGGGTATGTCTTCGGGCTTGCCGCCGCCCAGGGCTATACGGTCCACCATGTGCAGCAGGTTCTTGGTGCCGATGCGACACGGCACGCACTTGCCGCACGACTGGTAGCGGTTGAAGCGGCCAAAGTAGCGGCTCATGTCCACGATGCAGGTGCGGTCGTCGTACACCACGTAGCCGCCTGAACCCATCGTGCCGCCGACCTTGTCTAGCGAGTCGAAGTCCATAATCAGGTCGAGGTGCTCGTCGGGCAAGCAGCCGCCGGACGGACCACCGGTCTGTATCGCCTTGAAGGGACGGCCATCCAGGCAGCCGCCTCCGCACACCTCCACAAGCTCGCGCATGGTGCGGCCCAACGGTAGCTCGTACACACCGATTGTGTTGATGGAACCCATCAGGGTAAACAGCTTGGTGCCCTTGCTCTTCTCGGTGCCGATACCCGAGAACCACTGCGGCCCGTTCACCACGATATGGGGCACGCAGCTAATCGTCTCGGTGTTGTTCACCACGGTGGGCAGGTTGAACAGGCCAGCCTCTACGGACCGTGGCGGCTTGGTGCGGGGCATGGCGCGTTTGCCCTCGATGCCGAACATGAGGGCCGAAGCCTCGCCGGAGATGTACGCGCCACCGCCCATCTGCACGTCCATGTGGCACGAGAAGCCGGATCCCAGGATGTTCTCGCCCAGCAGCCCGGCGGCGTACGCCTGTTGCACCGCTATCTTGGTGCGGTGAATAGCCAGCGGGTACTCGTCGCCCACGTAGATGTAGGCCCAAGGTGTGCCCACCGCGTAAGCCTGGATAATGAGGCCCTCGACTATCTGGTGCGGGTCGCCCTCGTGCAGGGTGCGGTCCTTGAACACGTTCGGCTCGCCCTCGTGCGAGTTGCAAATCACGTACTTTGGTGTCTTGCGCGCCTTGCGTCCACCCAGCCACTTGGTGCCGGTCGGGAAACCCGCGCCTCCGCGACCCCTCAGCCCCGAGTCCGAAATCATCTGGATCAGGTCGTCTGCGCTCATGCCAGACAGCACCCGCTTCAGTGCTTCGTAACCCCCGCGAGCTATGTAGTCGTCAATAGATTCCGGGTCAATGTAGCCCAGGTTGCGGCCCACAACGCGCTGCTGGAGCTTCCAGAAATCAAGCTCCTTGGCGACCGGTATGCCGCGCACCCCTAGCTCGGCCCCATCCCATTCCTCGGTGCCGTAGATACACACCGCCAGGTCGGGGCGCAGGTCGTTCAACTCAAGCACACTATGGAGCAGGTCTTCTACCTTGTCGGCGGTGATGTGAGCGTAAGAGATGCGGGGCATACCCGGCATGATGATGTCCACCTGTGGCTCCAGGTAGTGCGTGCCCATTGGCCCCGCCCGGCGCACTATCGCCTTCACCTCGTTGGCCGCCAGCCACCGCCGAATCTCCTCAAACGTGGCAACCACCCCATGCGCTACCGAGGACGACCCCCACGGCACGATAATCACAGGCACCTCGGCCTGTGCCATTGTTGCCTGCCAGCGCCGCCGCGCCGCCTGTTGCCGGGCCTCAAACTGCTCCCGCGTGACCTGCGTGCGCTGCCTGACGTCTATAGGGTAATAGTGTGCTACTTCGCTCATATCTGCTCCGTGTTGGACGATGGACGGTAGACGATGGACGATGGCTACGTTCTCCTATCGTCTACCGTCCATCGTCCATCGTCCCTTCTAGCTCTGGCTAACCGAACCGCTTCCGCTTGGCCCACCTGTGCCGGGCGTGGGCGGCATGTTCTGTATGGCTTCCTCTACGCCCGGAAGGGGCGAGGTGTTGGAGGCGGCGCTGCCTACGCCTGCGGGCATGAACTGTGCCACCTCGTAGCCCTGGTATAGCTCGTCCGCTGTCGGGCCGAAGCCGTGGTTGTCGTCGTAGTGGGGCAGGTGCCTGCCGGTCAGGTTGTCGCCTACCGGGGTCTCGTCGCCCGCCTCATACCACTGGGTTATGATGGCGTCCATCTTCTCCGGGGTAACATGCGTGTAGAAGGTGCCCTCTATATCTACCAGGGGTCCCAGGTCGCACGCGCCCAGGCAGATGGACTGCGGCTCGAACGTGAAGAAGCCGTCGGCGCTGGTGTCGCCGGGGCCTACGTCAAGGCGGTTCTCTATAGCCTCTCGTATCTGGCCCGCGCCGCGCACGTAACAGCTTGTGCCCTCGCACGACATGATGACGTGCCCGGCGCGAGGCGTGTACCGGAAGAACGAGTAGAAGGTGATCACGCCGTACACTTCGGCGGCGGTCAGCCCTAGCTCCACCGCCATCTGCTCGGCGGCATCCTGCGTGATGTAGCCGAACTTGACCTGCATCTCCTGCAACACCGGGATCATCGCCTCGACCGGGTCCACGTGCTTGTAGCGCTCAATGATGGCGCTGATCTGGTCCGGCGGGATGGCGCGAGTGGGACTAATCGCGGTGCTGTCGGCCAGCGGCTGGATAGGCGCACGCTCCTCGTAAGGAGCCAGGTCGCCGCTACGCACGCTACTGAGGTCCTGCCCGATGTGCCCAGGCTTGTCCTGCTGGCTCGGGTCGTTATACCCGGTGACATCCCTCGCCTCACCGGGCCTCTTCGAGCCGGTCAACTCGTATGCATCTTTCGGTACGCCGCCCTGGTCGTCGTTCATCTACTGCCCCTCCCCGTGCGGGAATTACGAATTACAAATTACAAATTACGAATTGGTTAGCACCTGTAATTCGTAATTCGTAATTCGTAATTCTCTCTAGCGGTCTACCTCACCTACTACGATGTCAATCGAGCCGATATTGGCTACCACGTCGGCTACCATCGCGCCCTCGGACATGATCGGCAGCACTTGCAGGTTCACGAACGAGGCGGCGCGGGAGCGTGCCCGGTAGGGGTGGTTCTCGGCGTTGGACACAATGTACCAGCCTAGCTCGCCCTTGGGCGACTCCACCGCCGAATAGTACTCGCCTACCGGGGGGCGGAAGCCGTGGATCACCAGCACGAAGTGACGCTGCATCGCCTCGATGGAGGTCATCGTCTCTTCCTTGGAGGGCAGCGCCACGCGTATGTCCTGGGTCATCACCGGGCCGCCGGGTAGCTGGTCCATCGCCTGCTGGATGAGCTTCACGCTCTGGCGCATCTCTTCCATGCGTACCAGGAAGCGGTCGTACACGTCACCATGCGTGCCGATGGGTACCTCGAAGTCGAGGCGGTCGTAAGCGGCATAGGGGCGGGCCTTGCGCACGTCGTAAGCCACACCGGAGCCGCGCAACGTCGGACCGGTCGCCCCCCACTGGATGGCGTCTTCCGCCGACATGACACCCACGCCCTTCACGCGGCGCAGGAAGATCGGGTTCTCGGCCAGCAGCGTGTCGTACTCCTTCAGGCGCTGGGGCATGATCTTGCAGAACTCGGCTACCTTGTCCAGC
>DASVVE010000046.1:0-29587 GCA_036386675.1 Chloroflexia bacterium
TAGGGGTGGCGGTGTTTGTCGGCACCCCGGCCGGGAGCGCTCGTCACCACGAAGAACGAGGCGTTAGCTCCATGGTTGATGCCCTCGAAGCGGGCGGCCCCACCCTTGGGCGGCTTGAGGCTGTTGATGTCGATGACGTTCATTGCGCTCCCTCTTTGGCGTGAGCTGGCGGCAATGTCATCCAGCGGGCATACAGTTCAACCGCCGTGGACGTGAAAGAGTTGGACCAGGTTGCCCTCGGGGTCCTTCAACGTCGCTATCGATATATCGCCATAGTCGGTTGGGTCCTCCACGAACTCGACCCCGGCTTCCTTCAGCCGCTGCCAGTCCGCCGTAAGGTCGTCGCTCAGGAAGGCGACCATGTGCCGCGAGGGGTCGGTGTTAGGGCCGCGTACTTCGCTGTGCGTGCCCAACAGCAGCGACGGGGCGTCGGTCGAGTCCTGGCCGAGCATGGCATAGTCCGGCGATTCCATGCTGACCTTGAGGCCCAGCACGTCCCGGTAGAAGGGTAGCAGGTTGTTCACATCCTCGCTCCATATAGATGCGCCCGCAAATTGCTTGATCATCGTTCGTCTCCTTTGGAACTGTTTCTCGTGTAGTAAGGTGTTCAGCAGGGCGCTATCTTAGCTGGTGAAGAACTCCACCAGCATTGGGGCCATGGCCTGCGGGGACACGTCGTGGGTCTGGCCTTCCAGGGTGCGACGCTGCCCATTGGGTAGGATGTCCGCCAACGCTTGCGCTGTGTCACTCATCCACTCAAAGCTCGCCCCGCCGACCATTACGAGCGTGGGTGTCGTGACGGAGGCCGCGCGCTCTGCGGGCAACGAATAGTCGCCCATGATAGTAGCGTCGTAGGCTAGCGTGTGCGCCAGGGCTTCCTGGGCAGGCCACCAGGGTGCGTTTCGCGCATGGGCCGCGAACTCGGCGGGAAGGCCCACTACCTGCGTCATAAAATACTCGACCGCGTCGCCCCGCTTCCCTGCTGCCACAAGTTTGGTGTACGTTGCGGCTGTGTTCGCAGGTGGCGGTGGCCGGCTGCCATCCAGGATGTAGGGTGGCTCCCACAAGGCCAGCTTGGTGATAGAGAGGCCACTGGCCGCCGCATCAAGTGCCAGTGCCGCGCCTGAGGAGCTACCGAACAGGAACGCTGATCCTCCGGCCTCCTCTATCAGGGCTTGTATGTCTTCGATCTCGCGCTCGACCGCATACGGCTGGGTGTCTCCACTCTCGCCTCGACCTCTACGGTCGTAGTTATAGACGGTGAAGTGTGACGCCAGTAGCTCTGCCAAGCCTGCATTGGACCCCTTGTCTACTGACCCGCCGGATACCAGGATGACTACCGGCCCCTCCCCTAGTTGGTCGAACGTAATCACGGTGCCGTCTCTTGAAGTTACTCGGTTCATGTCATCTCCTTTGATAGAACTAATCTACGACTCGCCTAGCTTATCTACGATCCCGTCGATACGGCGGGTGCGGGTCTCCTGCGCCTTGGCCTCGTTCACCTGCCGCACGAATTCCTTGCGCTTCGAGTATGCCAGGGCCTCGAACGCCTCCAGGGCACCAGCTTTTTCCGAGAGGGCCGCTTGTAAGTCCTCCGGGACCTCCACCGTGCGCGGCTCCAGGTCCAGTTCCACCGTGACCTCTACTTCGTCGCCGGCTTGGACGCCTGCCGCCTCCCGGTGCTCCTGGTTCAAGGGCAGCATAAACACGTCGCCGTAAGGAGCAACTGTGCTGCGGTAGGTGTAGCCGTTCAGGGTGATCTTGACCTTGGGCCGCTTAGACGTGCCCATCTCGGCTATTACTTCGCCCGGTACGCGTATACCGGTAGCGTTTAGTCCCTCTGCCTTAGTAATAGTGGTGGTGAATGTTGGCATCCTCGTTAGTCCTCCTCAAACTGGCTTAAAGTACCCTGGTCATGGTCGATTGATAGCCGCCTTCCGGGTAGACCCAGCCGCCGACAACTGTGTTGCCGTCTTCGCTGAACTGGCCCCTGAAGTATGCTGGAGAGCCTTTTGCACCGCCCCAGATCGTGAGGGTGTCGCCTTCCAGCTCGTACACGTAGTCGAGGGTCTGGCCGGTAAAGTAATCATAGTAGCGCGACTTGATTTCTTCGCTCGGCTCTTGCCCGAATGTCTGCTCGTGCCCGATGATCTCAAGGCCCTTGATGGTGCTCCCGCCCTGGACGAACTCGACCTGCTGGGTAAGGAAGAAGCCCCCTTCCACCCACTCGTAGGTGACCTGCCCCTCTATAGCCCCGCTGCCGCTGGGGTCGAATACCTTCCAGGTGCCGATCAATCGTTCCAGGCTCTTGAGGTCGGGATTCGGCGTGGGTGCCTGCTGTTGGTCCTGGGCGTAATTGCTGTTATCTGACATGGTTTGCTCCTCCTTCCCGGTGCTGTGTTGATGTGGTGTTGCGCTACTCGAAGCCTGGTTCTAACCCTTTGTGTCTTCAGCAAAGCGTAGTCCGCGAAGCGCAAGTTCGTTCCGAAGTTGGTCTACCCCTCTGGGTCCCATGCCATGCAACTGCTTGAGCTTGCCCTCCGTAGTCCCGGCCAACTGTTCGAGCCGGGTGTAGCCTGCCCCAAGGAGCGCTCGCCGCGCGGGCATGCTGAGTTTAGCTGGGAAGTCGCTTTCCTGCTGATCGGGTTGTTCTGCCTTCATCGTTATCCCCTCCCGGTTCCTCAGCCGCACCCATTCCCTCACCGCGTTTTCCAGGGCCGGTCTCTTGGCTTGCACCTCGGCCATGCTGCGAAAATAAGCCATGCGGCGGTCGGGATAGTCGCCTTCCAACAGCCCGCTTTCGTTGCTCAAGATCGCGCCGTTGTGGAAGACTAGATGAACGTGCTGCTTGGCCCAGAGGTTGAAAGTGACCATGTAACCTTTGTAGCTGAAGCTCGGCGCGGCCCATTTGATCTGTTCGGTAATCTCCCCGTTCACATTCTTGATAATGTCTCGTACAGCCTGTACTTCCGCCTTGAACGGGTGGTTGAGTCCGGCCATGAACGCAGCGACTTCCCCTGTCTTATTCACGGCTGTTGCGGCTTCTTGTTAGCTGGCATGATACCCTCGACTCACTTGGAACTGGTATTGCCCGAGCACGCTTCTTACTTGACCGGCTGTACTAGCTGCGTGCGCCCGCTTGAGGCGTCCGAGGTTGGAGGGTCGTTATCCTGGCTGAAGTCGATCCAATGGTAGACTTCCCAGGCAGGGCCACCCGGCTCCCGGCCTTGCTCTTTTAGCCAGCTAGCAATGCGGGCGTATGCCTCCCCCAGTTTGTTATGGGATCCCACGTGCCAGGTGGTGACGGCGGGGCCGCCCGGTAGCTCGCCACTCGATACCTCGCCTTCTCCGGCGACCGGCTCAACCACCGGCACCCCTAGCTCAAAGTTCGTCTCAGTATCACCGAACGTGTGGTAGCGCACGTAGGGAGGTCCGGCGGGCCGCGCTCCGCTTTGTTGCAAGTAGCTCGACAGCGCCCCTAGCCTCTCACCCACCGTCCCGCCCAACTCAGCTACAGGGATGGTCCCCCTGATGCTCAAAACCGGCTGGGGTTCGAGTTGCTGGATGCGGGTATCCTCGTTGTTCTGTTCTGCGGCCATCATAAACACCTTTCCCCGCAATGCGGGCCATAAATCTTGTGCCTTACTCGGCAGGCGTGGGCATTACAGCTTTTTGCCATTAGCTCCCGCCCCATGCTGTCTAACTCGAGCTTTACCCTGGCGGCTATTGCTCTGGTGCTTGCTGTAGCTTACTTGACGACCCGGTACTTTAGATGGGTTACACCGTGGGCGTCTACCACCCTGGTGCTTTCCAGTTCGATAGGTACCGCGCCCAGGTGGTCGAATAACCGCACGCCGCCACCGAGCAGGACGGGTGCCAGGTCGATCTGTATCTCATCGAGCAGCCCGGCCTTGATGCACTGCTGCACGATACTCGCGCTGCTCAAGGCGACGTTCTTGCCCGCCGCGGCTTGCTTGGCCTGTGCTACCGCGCTTTCAACTCCGTCGGTGACGAACGTGAAAGGTGACCCTTCCTTGAGCCATTCCTGCGGCGGGTTGTGGGTAACGACGAAGCAGGGTCCACCACCCGGAGGGTTGCCGCCCCAAGCGTTGGCGATGTCGAACGTCCTACGTCCCACCACCAACGCTCCTATCGTGTCCCATCCCTCCCGAAGTAGCTCGGCGCTGGCGCGTGAGATGTTGAACACCATGTCCGTGCCCGGCACCGAAAAGGCCGTGTCGCCAATGTAGTACCAGTGAAAGAGCCGCTCGCCGCCTTCACCCAGGGGCAGTTCGGGGCCATCGTTCGGCCCGGCGACGAAACCGTCCAGCGACATCGAGAGTTCGACAATTACCTTGCTCACGTGCTTCCTCCTTTGATGGTTCCTCGTGCTAGAAGCGCCAGGGGGCCTGGCTGAATGGCTCGCCCTTTCCGAAGCCGAAGACGGTTGATGGTGCCACTTCGTACACCAGCGCTCTACCACCTTCGCCGTAGAACGCACCCTCGCGGACGGTGTAGTGCCAGTCGTACTTGGAGGCGTACAAGTCGGCCATGCGTTGCAGCTTGCCCCCGTCGCTCACCCGCACGGCTTTCCCTTCAAACACCAGGTCGAGGCCCTTGAGGACGTTGCAGCCGGTGGTGATGATGCAGTTCGGCTTGCTCACTAGGTTCCTGGCTTTGCGCTCGGTCTCGCCGGTGCAGAAGTACATCGCGCCATCCCGCCAGACGGCGATTAGCGGGGTGACGTGGGGGCGGCCATCGGGACGCACCGTCGTCAGCCAGTAAATTTCCGCCTTCTCCAGTTGCTCACGCCCCACTGCTCAGGGCGTGGCAGCCGCACCCTCGCTGCTGAACTGTGGGTGCAATTCAGCCGTTGGCTCTTTTCCAGCCATCGCCTGCTCTCCTTTTGCCCGCTCGCTCAATGTTCGGCTAGAAGCGGTAGCGCGTGGGGTGGGGGGCCGTTTCGTCGGTGGTGCCGAAGGCGTAGGCGACCATGGGGGTCATTTCGTAAACGTCGTAAGGAGCGGGGCCGGTCGTTGGAGCGCTGTAGGGGGCATCTAAGGCACCATCGCCCACGGTGGCAGGCCAGCCGTTCGCTGCGTACAGCTCGGCCACGCGCTGTAGCTTGGCTGCATCCTTCACCCGTGCGGCTTCGCCCTCGACCACTATATCAAAACCGCCATTGGCTACGGCGATGGCGCAGTGCGGGTTGTGCGCGAGGTTCTCACCTTTGCGGGTGCCCTGGCCCGTGGTGAAGTACAGCGCGCCGTCCAGCCAGGCGACCCCCACCGGAACGATGTGCGGCCGCCCGTCGGGGCGTACAGTCGTCAGCCAGTGCGTGCTCCCGTTCACAATCCGCTCGCGTATATCGGCCCAGGGTATAACCGTTGCAGCTTCGTCGCTGAGCATCTGCTCGGCTAACGGTTCTCTTTCAGCCATCGTGCTTCTCTCCTTCGCCTGGTTGTTTTACAGCCTGCCGTGTTCTCCAGTTATCAAGCAGCAATTTTGGTGCGCACGTTGGAGACTTGTATCGTCTCTGGGTTTACGTTGTGGTGCCTGCTGTCATGCACAAGGAAGTGTAGGGCCACCGTCAATTGTTGCGGGTCGGCACCGATAGGCTGGTGAACGTCCACGGCGCTGAAGACGTAGCCCGCCCCTTGCGGGTAGTCGCGCTGGGCGCACAGCACCAGGTTGCCCAACGCATCCTGTACGAACCTGCGGTCGCGCTCGACGCCCTGCACCGTAACCGCGCAGCCCCAGCCGCCGTGGTCGTGTAGCTCGGTCTGCTGGCCGGGCCGGAAGATGATGGCCGCCAGGGACCAGCGGCCCGGCACCTCGTGGAGTACGCTCCGCCCATAGCCGGAGGGTGTACCTGCCTCCGTGCTGGCGTTGATGTGCCGGGCTACGGCCTTGACCTCCTCCAGTATGCGGGCCTGGACTGCCAGCGATGCGTGGGATAGGTGGTCCAGAGCGTTGACCCTGGCGGCGAACTGCGCCACAATAATGCTTTCGTCTACCGGCCTGCCGATTGCGCGGGGCGCTCCGTAGAGCGTGGTGTTCGAGGTATTACGCAGCATTCCCGGCCTCCTGTTCGACAAACCTGATTATGGTTGCGTCGGTGGCTTCTGAATCCTGTTCCCCGGCATGTTGAGCGCTGCCCGAGACCCCTCGAAATACCACCACGGCGATGATAGCAGCGACGATTGCCACTACGCCGCTTATGCTCGCGGCGATGTGCAGGCCCTGTACGAAGGCTTCACGCGCCACGTCGAGCAAAGCCACGCCCATACCGTCGGGCAACTGCTGCGCGACCCCAACGGCCCCGCCAAGCGTATCGCGTGCTGCCACGGCTGCTTCGGCGGGGATACCTGCTGGAAGGTCGTTGGCTACCGCGCCTCTGTAGACCGCCGTGCCGATGCTGCCCAGGATGGAAATGCCCAGCGCGCCGCCAAGCTCCGCGCCCGTCTCAGATACACCGGAAGCTGCCCCTGCCCGCTCCGGTGGGGCGCTGCCTACCGTTAGCTCGGTGGTCAGGTTGAACATCGGAGAGAGGGCCAGCGAGATGACGAGCGAGGCCGCCACCACGATAGGAAGGCCGGAGGTCGTGCCAACAAGCAGGAGCAAGCCTAGACCTACGGCCGCCAATGCGAGACTGCCACCCAACACGTAAGCCGGGCGGAAGCGGTGTATGAACCTCGGCGCGACGTTAGAGCCGATGATGAACCCGGCGGCGGAAGGCACCGACCAGA
The DNA here is from genome assembly GCA_036386675.1 of Chloroflexia bacterium. Classification (GTDB taxonomy): domain Bacteria; phylum Chloroflexota; class Chloroflexia; order QHBQ01; family JADMIH01; genus JADMIH01. The sequence continues at coordinate 6,750 of DASVVE010000046.1, forward strand.
GGCCCGCTTCGAGCGGCGAAAGTCCAAGCACGAGTTGCAGGTACTGCGCGATGAACAGGAAATAGCCGACCGCCACGAAGATGCCCAGTACGTTGGTGGCGAGCGCCGCGCTGAAGGAAGGAACGCGGAAGAGGCTGAGGTCGATCATGGGATCGGCCAGGGTTAGTTGCCGCCGCACGAACAGCACGCCCACTGCCACGCCTGCGAGGATCGAAAGCACCGATAACGTCCCGAAACCGTCCTGCGCGATCTCCTTGAGGCCGTATATCACCAGGAGTACAGCGGCGAGCGACATGGCGGCGCTGCGAAGGTCCAACCGCCCGGCGTTGGGGTCGCGGAACTCGGGGAGCACGCGCGGTCCGAGCACCAGCAGCAGGCCCATGACGGGGAGCGCCATGAGGAAAACCGAGCCCCACCAGAAGTATTCGAGAAGCACCCCGCCGAGCACCGGGCCAATCGCGCTGCCGGCTGAGAAGGCCGACATCCACATGCCTATGGCGATGCCGCGCTGCCTGGGATCGGGGAACATGTTGAAAATGAGGGAGAGCGTCGAGGGCGCGAGTGTGGCCCCGGCCACCCCCATGAGCGCGCGACCTGCGATGAGCAATTCAGGGGTGGTCGCAAACGCGGCGAGGAGGGAGGTTATGCCGAAGGCCGCTGCCCCGATCATCAGGAGCTTCCGCCGTCCGATTCGGTCGCCCAGGGTGCCCATCGTGACCAGCGAACCGGCTACGAGATAGCCGTAGATGTCGATGATCCAGAGCAACTGCGCGCTGCTGGGTTTCAGGTCGGCGCTGAGCCGGGGCACCGCGAGATGCAATACCGTGAGGTCCATAGCGTAGACCAGGCAGCCGAGGGTGAGCACTGCAAGCCCTATCCATTCGCGGCGCGTGGCTTTAGGGGTGGCTGCATTGGTGAGAGTTCCGTTACCGTTCGAGGCGCTCATGATGTCTCCTTTCTAACTCAGCACAAACTCTTAGCTCTAATCTCTTGGTACTGGGGCGAAGCCCCTCTCGAACATTTGTTCTATAAGCATTATACATCCACCCTAGCAAAAAGTCAAGTACTTACTTCAATATTGATAGTAGCAATTTCACTACTTGAATTTCGGAAGATTTTCGGGTAATATTAGGTATGAGCATTCGCACCTACAACCAGTATTGTGGCCTCGCCTACGCGTTGGAGATCGTAGGGGAACGGTGGACGCTGCTCATCGTCCGCGAACTGATGGCGGGGCCGCGCCGCTTCAAGGACCTGGTTGACGGGCTGCCGGGCATTAGCAGCAACCTGCTCGCCGAGCGGCTGAAGCTGCTGGAGCAGCAGGGTATGCTCAGCCGCCGCGTCTTGCCGCCACCCGCCGCCTCCACGGTGTACGAGCTTACGCCCCTGGGGCAGGCGTTGGAGCACACGCTGCTCGAACTCGGAAGGTGGGGCAGCCAGTTTGTGCCGCCTTCTATGGAGGGCGTTCATGTATTGCGTCTGGGTTCCTACGCCCTGACCCTCAAGACCTTCTTCCGGCCTGAAGAGGCGCAGGGCCTGGATGAAACCTATGCGTTGCACATAGACGACGAGGTCTTGCAGGTGCGGGTTAAGGACGGTGACATTCACGTCCAGCAGACCCATGACACTAGAGCCGACATGGTCCTGCATGCCGACATGCCCGCCTACATGGGACTGCTCGCCGGGCAGATAGACCCTGACGAGGCGCTTGCCGGGGGTCTCATCCGCGTCGAGGGTGATCGTGGCGCGTTGACCCGGTTCCTGACTATGTGCAGGCTGCCCAGCGGGGTCGGCCCCGGCTAGTCTCAACGGCCGTCTGGCACGGGCGCGTCCAGGAACTCCCCAATCATCGAGACCAGCCACTCAGCGCGGTTCATAATCGACACGTGTGTCGTGCCGGGGAGAATGGCGAGCTGTGACTGGGGAAGCCCGGCCAAATCGCCAAATACGCCACCCCCGAGCAGCCTGAACATCTCCACCGCGTGTTCGGGGCGCACAAGATCGGAATCCCCGATAACGATCAAGGTGGGCGATTTAAGCGCCGCGATGGTCTCGGCAGGCACGTCCTTTATCCCCTTGTCCATTTCCGTCTTTTTAGCGAACAGTATGCCAAAATGGTCTGGGTCGGGCGCGATGCGGAGATATTCCTCGTGCCAGGGCGATCCGAACATCATCTCCGGTTGCATCTCCCCGAATCCGTCCATCAATCCGGGGTGGACCCCGCCCAGGTTGTAGGTGACTGAGGCGAGCACTAGCTTGCGTACCACCTGCGGATGCCGTATTCCAACTTGCAGGGCGACGGCAGCGCCGGTGCTGTAGCCGAAGATGTCAGCTTTGTCGATTCCAAGGTGCTGGAGGGCGGCGGCAACATCGTCAGCAAGATTCTCAAGCGTCAGAGGGCGGTCGATATCGGCAGTGCGGCCATGGCCCTGCATCTCGAAGGCAATCACCTGCCGGGTCTTGGCAAGCCCTGGTAGGAGCGCCCCGAACGAGGTGCCGATTGCCGAAAAAGCGCCGTGCAGCAGGACCAGCGGCTGTCCTGTGTGTTCCGCGCCGTGGATTTCGTAGTACATGTTGAGGCCGTTCACGGAAACGTAACTGCCCCCGGTGTCTCTATTAGTTTCGTCCGGTTGTGTGTTACTGCCCTGTGTCATGACTTCTCCTCCGGGGTTGATGGCGCAGTCTAGCACATGGGTTCTATGGTATCAAGGGTTGGACGCAGTACTTATGCACCTCTATGAGGGGCAGGAAAGTCAGAGGGGCGATACGGGAGGTTGTAAGGGACGGGTATTATAGGGCGTGCCAACTACCGGAAGTAAATCCACGGCCCGCCTTGCTCGTCAACTTCCTTCTTGGACACGAACTCGATCTTGTCCACAGGCAGGGCTTCCGGCGGGTAGTCCGCCTCAAGCAGGGCAGATAGGAACTCTTTGCGGATGATGTCGAAATGGCCTTTTTGGCGGGCTTGCTCTAATGCCTCCGAGTCGGCGTAGGCGAAGGCGACAAACAGGTTCCTGGGGTCTATGTCCATCGCGCCGAAGTAAATCTGGTCCACCACTGGGGGCGTCGACTCCCTCATCACCTCGCGCACGTGCCGGATGGCCCGGTTCACCTTCGAGTCGTAGAAGCTGGTCTTCGCCAGGTAATCCTTGAGCTTGCGGAGCCGCTCTATACCCTCTTTGGCCTCCATGACGAAGTTCAATGCCCCGTAAGGCTGTGTTAGTTCGGGACCGGGAGCAGTCTTTGCAGCCTTATCGTAGGCCTCTATAGCCTCGTCGGTGCGACCCAGGTATTCAAGCGCACAGCCCAGCTTGTAAAGTGCCGCGTGGTTGTCCGGTGAGATCTCAACCGCCCTGCGGAACTGCTCGGCGGCAAGCTCGTAATTCCCGTGGTCCATGTAGACGTTGCCCTGGGTGTAAAGCGCCATGTGCTCAGGGTCTTCGGATAGCACCGCGTTCTCCTCCAGTGCCTTGTGCTGGTGCTACAGGCGGACTTCGTCCAGCGGAGCGCGGAACTGGAGCCAGATTTCACGCGTGCGAAAGCCCACCGACTCGTAAAGGCGGTTAGCGCCGGTGGGGCTGGTGGAATCGACGCCCAGCACGCCTGTATCGAGGCCGCTGCTGCGCAGGGAGTGGAGGCCGTGCAGCAGCAAGGAGCGACCCAGCCCTTTGCCCCGCCAGGCGCGCACCGTCCCCAGCAACGCTATCCAGCCTTCGCAACGGCTCAGCGCCGCGTTCTCCTCGTCGTAGACGTTGCACAGGCAGAAGCCCGCCAGTTTGCCCGGCTCGCCGTCGATTTCGGCCACCCAGCAGAGGTCCACCTTTATTGTGGGGTCTGCGAAGCGGTGCTCCCAGCGGTCTAGGGTAGAGGGATGAAAACCGTAATGGTCGCAGAACGATTGGTTGTATGCCTCCATAGACTCTGGGTGGTCTTTGGGAGCGCGGTAGTTGCGTATGGTAACGCCCTCGATGGCCTGCGGCTCGTCCAGCCTGTCCAGGGGGCACTCCATTATCCAGAACTGCCGCGCAAGCTTCAGCCCCAGGTCCACGCTGAGTACCTTCAGGTAAGCTTGCTTCTCGGAGGCGTCTATCCGCACTTCGGCTTGCCCGCGCGCCTTGCCCTCCAGGTTGGCTTCGTCCTGCCGGGCTATTTCCAGCAGCCTCTCGGTCAGATAGCGCACCAGGCCGTGGTCCCTGGCAGCGGGGTGGACGTGCACGCTGACGGTGTACGTGCGCTCGCCGGTCTCCACGTCTTCGACGGAGGGCACCATGCCGTAAGCCAGCAGCATCCCCTCGGCCACACCCTCCAACGGAGGCCCCTCGACCACCAGCACTCTGCGTTCGGGGTGCAAGCCGGGGCGTGAGAAGCTGACTAGCTGCTCCTCTTCCGTGACGATTATATCTACACCGTCAACCCGAAAGACCAGGTTTTCCAACGCCACCGTAGCGGCGAGGTCGCCCTCTCGGTAAGGCCGCACAAGCCACTCAATCGCGTCATGCCCGCTGCTAGACACCATTTCCCTCCACGAGTAAGTCGGTCCGCAACTAGGCACGCGGACAGCCGCGCCATTATAGCACAAGGGGAGTGATGAAGAGTGAGGAGTGAGGAGTGCAGTCTATGGTTATCGCTGGCATGAGATGCCCAGGTAGGAGTAGACCTCTTACACGTTGTATGGTGGCAATGAGACGCCCGTCGACTGAAGTCGAGGGCTACACCAGGCAAAGTCCCCTGCGGGGACTAATACATCTTCTGAGGGCTTCTCAGATTCTTTGAGATGCTCCAGTCCCGCAGGGACTTTGCAAAGCGTAGCCCTCGACTTCAGTCGACGGGCGTCTCATTGCCACCGTGGGGATACCCGGCACTGCTCAGTCCTCATCACTCCCCTTGTGCTATAATTAAAGTCCTTGCCCCGACAGACCGCTCTACTTAATCCGGAGATTTCTCATTGCAACGGTCAGAACCTGCCTCCTCCGGCGCACACCTGCCCCGGCGTAACGCGCCCGCTATTAGCCGATCCCGCGTACTGATTGGACTTTCAGTGCTGGCGTTGATGTTGGTCCTTGGCGCGCTAGCTGTTTCAATGTGGCCGAGTGCCGGCACACAGTCAGGCAGCAGCAATAACACTGCTAACAACTCTTCTGCGACCACAGGTACGTCTTCGGGTGAGGGGGCTATGGCCCAGGCCCAGGCTAGCAGTACGCCCGTGCCGCCCACGCGGGTACCCCCCACGCCCACGGCCACTCTCACGCCTTACAACGGCGACCCGGTGTCCGCCCGTCCCGCGCCCAGCCTCGGCCCCGGCATGCGCTACTTCACCGAGACGGGGCACCTGGTGTCGGGAGATTTCTACACCCTCTACCGTGGCAACCAGAAGAATGCCGACCTGTTCGGCCTGCCTCTCACCGAAGCTTTCGCGCAGAAGCTGCCGGGCGGTGGGGTCTACATGGTGCAGTACTTCGAACGCGCCCGTATCGAGTTGCACCCCGACTTGCCGCCATCCCAGAGGTTGCAGTTTGGCGCGCTTGGAGCCGCCGCGCTTGAGGGGCGCAGTTTCGACCGCGTGTCCCCTGTGCAGAGTACCTCCGCACGTGCCTACTTCAACGAGACCGGGCACACGATACAGGGTGGCTTCTACGAGTTCTGGCGCGCCAATGGTGGGATGCGCTTGTTCGGCCTGCCCCTCAGCGAAGAGATATACGAAGACGGCATGACGGTGCAGTACTTCGAGCGCGCCCGCTTCGAGTACCACCCCGAATTCGTGGGCACTCCTTACGCGATCCAGCTATCGCCATTGGGGTACACGGTCCTCAAGCAGGCAGGCTTCAACATCCCGATGGGCACCATGCTGCGCTTCAACCCTCCCCGCCTGGCCGAGGGGCACACTGCCACGGTGGAGGTAGCGGCTTCGCCCGGCGTGAGCCTCACGGGGCAGTACGAGGGCCGCAGCCTGCACTTCACGCTGGATGAGGCCCGGGGGGTGGCCTGGGCGATGCTGGGGGCCGTGCCGTTCAACGACGTAGGGCCGCGACAGGTCACAATCTCACTCGTGAACGGCGACGGGGGCCGTCGCGTGATTACCCGCACGCTTGAGATAACGGCGTACCCATTCCCCAGCGAGACACTACGCTTCGACCCCGAGACCTCCGAGTTGCTCGACCCCGCGTATACCGGACCTGAGTTGGATACTCTCAACCGGATATTTTCAGGACGCACCCCGGAGAAGTACTGGGACGGCCCCTTCATCATGCCACTTGCCGGGAATGTGCGTGTAACCTCGAAGTTCGCCACCCGCCGCTGCTACAACTGCGCCCCAGGCTCCAGACCGACCAGCTATCATGGCGGTATGGACATGGCCGTCAACGAAGGCACCCTTGTGCGCGCCCCAGCCGCCGGTAAAATCGTCTTCTCGGGCAAACTGGATGTGCGCGGCAATACTGTCATCATAGACCACGGCCTGGGCGTCTTCACCCTGCTGGCCCACAACTCACGCCTGCTGGTGCAGGAAGGCCAAATGGTGCAGCAGGGAGACCAGGTGTCGCTGTCCGGTAACACCGGCCTCTCCAACGGCCCCCACCTCCACTGGGAAGTACACGCCAGCGGCCCGGCCGTCGAGCCGATGGAGTGGGTAAACAGGGTGATGCCGTGAGGATTTCGAATTTCGAATTTCGAATTTCGAATTTAGAAGATATCCGAGCAAATTCGCAATTCGAAATTCCAATTTCCAAATCCAAATTGGTCTTCATGGGTACGCCGCAGTTCGCCGTGCCTTCGTTGCGCGCCCTGGCGGGGGGGCCGTACAGCCTCACCGTGGTGACGCAGCCGGACAAGCCTGCCGGGAGAGGAGGGCGAGTTACGCCGCCTCCGGTGAAGGTGCTGGCCCAGGAGCTTGGCCTACCCGTGTTGCAGCCGCCCACACTGAAGGACCCTGATTTCCGCGCGCGGCTTGCCGAGTTGCAGCCGGACGTGACGGTGCTTGTGGCCTATGGCGAGTACGTGGCACCTTCGCTGCTGGAATTGCCGAGGCGCAGCAGCCTCAATCTGCACCCGTCGCTGCTACCTCGCTGGCGTGGGAGCACTCCGATCCAGTCGGCTATCCTGGCGGGGGATGAGGTTACCGGGGTGAGTATCATCCGCATGGACCGGGGCCTCGATACCGGCCCCATCCTGGCCCAGCGCACTACGCTGCTCGCCACAGGCGAGACTCACCCGCAGTTGGCCGCGCGCCTGGCCGAGATGGGGGCGGAGTTGCTGGTTGAGACGCTACCCGGCTGGCTGAGGGGCGCAATCGAGCCTGTGCAGCAGCCGGAAGAGGGGGCCACCCTCACCCGCACCTTGAGCAAGGAAGACGGCCTGATTGACTGGACCGCCCCCGCCGAGGAGCTAGACCGCCGAGTGCGTGCTTTCCAGCCCTGGCCCGGCACCTATACTTTCTGGGAGGGCCGCCTGCTCAAGGTGCTACGCGTCCGGCCCATAACCGCACCTGATGAAGCGCATAGCCCTGGTACCATATTCGTGTTGCAGCAGCCCGGTTCGCCCAGGTCGCTCGCGGTAAGTACCGGCCGTGGTGCCCTGGAACTGCTTGAGGTGCAACTGGCGGGCAAACCTGCGATAGAGGCACGAGCCTTGCTTACCGGCTATCCGCAGATGGTGGGAAGCGTGCTGAGTAACGCGTGACTGTGGAGCGTAACAGGCCATGCTTTCCGTACGTAATATTATTGCCCGGCTGCGCATCGTGTTGCACGCCACGGCTTTACACGATACATTAGATATAAGAGATACAAGAATAAATCACAAGTTACGCGTTATGGGTTACGTGTTACGAAAGGTAACCGATGGCAATTCGCACACCCGAACCGAGGCTCCCTCTGGAGCCGGAAGAGTACCCGCTGTACCAGCCGCCGAGGCGCGTCGGGTGCTCCGGCATCACCATCGTGACGCTGCTGGCGATAGGGACCTTCTTATTCCTGGTGTGGCGGGTCACCCCGCCTATGGCTAAGGCTATCACCGACTTTCCCAAAAGCATACCGATTCTCGGACCTTTGTTGGACGACAGTGATGACGAGATCGAGCCTGGCGCCGCCACCTTCCCGACCCAGACCGCCGAAGCCCTGGCCTCTCCCGTAGACCCTGCGGCTGCTGCTACCGCTGTGACCGTTGTTGCATCACCCACGGTCGCTCCGACCAGCACGCCGGTCCCGGAGTACGTGCGGATTGCCAATACCGGCGGGCAGGGTGTGCGCCTGCGCAAAGAGCCGAGACAGAATGCGGAGTTCGAGGTGGTCCTGCGGGAAGGTGAGGTTATCCAGATAATCGGCCCCGACACGCCCGATCCCAATGACGCGAACATCGTCTGGCGCAACGTCCTCAAGGCCAGTGACGGCCAACAGGGCTACATACAAAAGCGCTACCTGGAGGCCGCACCCGGACCAAACCCGTAGATTGGACGATGGACGATGGTAGGAGACGAAAACGCTAAAACGCCAAGACGCAAAGACGCCAAGGACGCGCCACGATTAGGATTGTTGTGTTGGGATGAGTGCTGGCCCGTAGCCACTCTCTACTCACTCCTCATCACTCCTATCGTCCATCGTCCCCTTTGACACCCCACAGGGCCGGATGTACAATCAGATACAGGGCGGTTCTACGATGCTAACTAACAACTAACAACTAGCTCAGAGAGCGCAGGTACAAGATGAGCAAGAGCCGGGTCGAACGCGAGATAGAGGAAATACTCAGCAAATACGAGGAAGAGAAGGGTGAGAAGTCGCGGGGGCAGCGTGAGGACCGGCAGGTGGTGGATTTCCGCCCCAACCGCACCCCTCCGCCCAGGCCCGGCCGCCATAGCCGCAGCACGCCCGGTTTCACCATGCCCAACTGGAAGCGGCTTAGCTCGGGCCAGTACATGCTTATGGCTTTCGGGGCGGCCCTGATGGCGATGATAGTGGGCACATTCTCCAGCCTACTAGCCACGTTGTTTATTCTCCTGGCTGTGGTGCTGTTCATCGTGCCGATACTCCTCTACGTCCAGAACGGCACCACAAGCGGCGGTTGGTCGCCGCCCACCGAGGAAAAACGCTGGCGCGGCCAGGTCATCAACATGCACGACCGCACCCGCCGCGACCCCAATGACCCCCTCGACGGCATTAAGCGCTTCTTCCGCAGGCGTTAAGGAGACGAAGACGCAAAGACGCAAAGGACGCAAAGAACGCGCAGAGATTAAATAGGGTGTTCTAAACAGAAGGACCAGAGTACGTATGTCGTACTCTGGTCTTCTTTGTACTCACTAACCCTTAACACTCTTTGCGCGTTCTTTGCGTCCTTTGCGTCTTTGCGTTTACGTCTCCTCCCCTACACAACGTCCTCGGGGGAGAGTTTGCCGGTCTGGGTGCCGTAGGCTTTGAGCCAGTCGAGGAGGCGGGTGTTGGTGGCGGGGTCGTGCTGGGCGAACTGGTGGTCGCAGCCAGGTAGGAGCCAGAGGGTCTTAGGCTCGCGGGCGTCATCGTAGAGGCGCTGGCTGACGTGGGCGGGCACTACCTCGTCGCCTTCGCAGTGCACCAGCAATACGGGGCGGGGGTTGACCCGGCGGACGGCGCGTTGCAGGTCCACGCGATAGAGTAGCTGCATCATCGAATTGACGTTCACGCGGGGCAGGGGGCCGGTAATCATGGGCGAGGCATGGCCGCGTTGCACCATCGCCACCTCCTCCATGAGCGTCATCAACATCATCTCGTTGGCGGGGCAGTAGGCCACCACGGGCGAGACGTCCTTCAGGTGGGCGGCGGTGTGGATGGACAGCCACCCTCCCATCGAGGAGCCTCTAATCGCGATGTTCATCGGGTTCACTTCGGGGCGGTTTTGCAGGTATAACAACCCGGCCGCCACGTCGTTGAAGATATTGGCGTCCACCTGCCCGCCGCTCTCGCCATGCCCCCTCAGGTCGATAACGAGCGCCGCGAAGCCCGACGCGGCTGCCATCTGGCCGAACAGGGCGTGTCGCTCTTTAGAGGAGCCGAAGCCGTGGCAGACCAGCAGGCCGGGGGACCACTCGGACTTCCCCTCCGGCAGGTACAGGTGAGCCGCCAACTCTACGTCATCGTATGTAGTGAACCTGACCAGTTCCATCTATGCGTGTCCCTCTGATGCTGCGTAGTGGTTAGTGGTTAGTGGTTAGTGGTTAGTGGTTAGTGGTTAGTTTTCACGCGTTGTGAACCATACGCCCGAATTATATACTACAATAGCTTCGCATGCTGATGCCTGTAACAGTGCCATGCACACAAAGGTACTAACATCGCTGCCCTGCTTACAAGAATCATTCCTCTAACTAACCACTAACCACTAACCACTAACCACTAACCACTAACCACTAACCACTAACCACTAATGCTAACAAGCCTTCTGCGAGACGAAAACAACCAGTTCCTGGTGGTGCAGGATATCGAGGCCATCAGCGACATCGTGCAGAACAAGGCCCGGCTGCTCTGGCTGGACCTGGAGCGGCCCTCGCTTGCCGAGTTCCGGCTGATCCAGGAGGAGTTCGGCTTGCACCCCCTCGCTATCGAGGATGCGATGGCCCGGCACCCACGCCCCAAGCTGGACCAGTACGACCACTTTTACCTGATGGTCTTCTACCTGGTGAGCGTAGCCCGCCGCGACACTACGACCTCTGCCGAGCAGGATAACGAAGATACCAGCATGAGCGCGGGTATATTCAGGCCAGGTGTAGACGGTGGCCCTGAGTTCCACAGCATGAGGGCTTATGCTCCCGACGCCCCGGCCTCCGTCGTGGGACCCACACCGGAGGCGGGCGCTACGGTGCAGACAGGGCCTGCCGCCGGGTTGGGCGTGGGACTCTCCCAGGTGGAGGCCGCCGCTAGCATGGATGCAAACCCGGTAAGTGACAGGATCAGCCTGCGCGAGTTGACGCTGTTCATGGGCGAAAACTACCTGATTACGGTGCACAACAGCCCACTACCTGAGCTTGCGGAGGTGGCGCGGCGCTGGCGGCAGAACGTCGCGTTGATCGCGCCCCGTAAAGCCGAGGCTACAGAGCGTCCGGTGGTGCCGGGTTGTCGCCGCCTCTCGAACGTGGAGCAGGCCAATCTCGAAACGCGCGTGGGACTTGCAGCCAATCCCTTGACCCCTTCAGCGGGTGCGGATATGGGTGTGTCCATCCCGGTTACCCCGGTCGCTGAGGCTGCCGCCGGTAACACCGCGAACAGGGCTGGCCGAGTGTATCGCAGGTCCAGGAACGGCCATAACGGGCGAGCCGGGCACCAGGGAGAAATCGGCATTCTGCTCTACTCGCTGCTCGACACCATAGTAGACAACTACTTCCCGGTGGTAGACAGTATTGTTGACCGGGTTGAAGACCTGGAAACGGAGATATTCGAGCACTACAACCAGAAGGCCATCGAGTCGATATTCAGCCTCAAGAAGGACCTGCTGGGGTTGCGCAAGGTGTTGGCCCCTGAGCGCGACGTGCTCAATATCCTGGTGCGCCGTGACCTGCCGATCTTCGACCAGCAGACCCTCCTCTACTTCCAGGACCTGTACGACCACATTGTGCGTATCACCGACAGCGTAGACACCTACCGCGACCTGCTTTCCAGCGCCCTCGACAGCTACCTCTCCATGCAAAGCAACCGCCTGAATATCACCGTGCAGACCCTGACCTCCCTGTCCATCATCCTGATGAGCGTGGCGGCGGTGGCAGGCTGGTACGGCATGAACTTCGCCGCGATGCCGGAGCTTCATTCTCGCTTCGGCTACCCTGGGGTCATGCTGGGCGTGGTCCTGATTGTCATCGTGGAAGTGATCTTCTTCAAGCGCAAGGGCTGGCTATAATGCTCGTTTTATTGCGCCCGACCACTCTACCGTCACAAACAATCGCACTACCCGTTATAAAGGTCAACTTGTCGTAACAACAAAAGTATTAAGGAGGGTAGCGTAATGGGTAGTCTGGTTAATATTCTCTGGACGATTGCGGTGATCCTGATAGTGTTGTGGCTGCTCGGCTTGGTTTTGAACATAGCCGGCCTCGCCGCCAGTGGTCTGATCCACATCCTGCTCGTAATCGCCGTCATCGTGATAGTCTACAACCTGGTCACCGGCCGCCGTGCAGTCTAGAGAAATTGGAAATTGGAATTGCGAATTGCGAATTTTGAAGATATCCGAGCAAATTCGCAATTCGAAATTCCAATTTCCAAATCCGAAATGCGTAATCTCGCCTGGGGATTAATGTTCGCGCTGCTGGCACTGTATGTCGTGGGATTGCTGCTGTCGTGGGGCGGCTACGCTTCCTGGCACCTGTTGCTGGTGATAGTGGCGATCCTGTTGATTTACAACGTAATGTCCAGGCGCGGTACTTAGCCTCGCAAGTTGGTGGATGAGAAAAGAGAGCCTCGATAGGCTCTCTTTTCTTCATGTGCGTTGACTTGTTGGCTGTTGCGAGTATTACCTGTCGGCTGCCCCGCCGAGGGCTGCCATGAGGCCCAGGGTGGCGAGGATGATGCACAGGCAGACCAGCAAGAGCGCGATCCCTATCGGTATGAAGGCTGCCGCCTGGGCCTTGCCCGGCGCCATGCGCTGAGAGGCTTCCAGCGATTTGCCCTGGCTGTACTGGCGGTAGAGAACCGCTACCAGGGCCACCAGCGGGCCGATGCCTGGGATGATGCCGAGCACGGAGGCGACGATCCCAAGGGGTACGTAGCTGAGCGAGAGCAGGTAGGAGTGGGTCATGAAGTCCGCGCCCTGCCCGCCGAGCATCTTAGCCAACCCGTACACGATTGCCGAGCCGATGAAGAAGAACAAAGGCACGGTCACAATCGAGAAGAGCGCCCCGGCGATTCCACCGCCACCCGCTAGCAGAGTCGGATCGAAAGGCAGATTCCGTAGCTGGTCGCCGTACGCAGCCATTTGAGCGGCCGCCGCGCCCGCGCCAATGAGGCCGACGATGATCTCCGCCACGATCACTATGCCGAGGCCGATGAGGATCTTAATTACGTTGGACTTGGGGATCTGGCTCTCGTAGAAGGCTGTGTTAGGCGTGGTCACCGCGCCCATGTAGCCCTGCATCAGGTCCTGGAAGTCAACGCCGCCCGCGCCGCCCATCGAGCCCGTGCCGCCACCTGTGGGCGGGGGTGGCGGTGGGGGTGCGCCATATCCGCCGCCTGGGGGCGGAGGGGTATAACCGCCGGGAGGGGGTGGCGTGTAACCACCGGCCGGGGGCGGAGTGTAGCCGCCGCCTGCGGGCGGGGTATATCCTGGCTGCTCGCCCTGGGAAGGGATGTTCGTGGTCGGGGTGCCGCCGCCGGAGGGGGGCGGAGTATAGCCTCCAGAGGGCGGTGGCGCGTAGCCTCCCTGTCCTCCCTGGGGTGGTATGTTCGTGGTCGGGGTGCCCTCCGAGGCTGAGCCTCCTGGGGACGGGCCGGATGGGGGGCCTCCCGGTTGTTCAGGTGGTGGCTGGTAAGACATTAGCTGGACTCCTTTCTAGCGGGTTTTCATATCGAGGCACGTTAGAGAGCTAGGTCGTCTAAACAGATAACACAGCACAGGCCTAAAGCCCCTCTCGAAGCACGAAACGCATACGTTCACGAGGAGCAATGCCTTGCCGTATGCTAGCAGAAGCCCCTCTAATTGTCAATACCTTTGCCGCATATTTACAGGCGTTTACTGTAAGGCGGCCAATCCATTAGGCTTGTACTCACATTCCTCTACGCAAGGGTGCTGCCAAATGTTGCAGGGTGGAGGCTCTTGTTCTCACGGGCTGGTGGTCCGATTTTTGCCTGCTGTGTTGCCATATGTCGCGCACCATAGTTACCGGACCCGCTCCTTCGGGTCCAGACACGGAGCAGGTGAGGCCGCAGGGGCGTCTCAGCAGTTGGATAGGGCTGCTGAGGGGCCGGGCGGTGCTCGCCTTTGTGGCCGTGCTGGTGGTTCTGTTCGGGGTAGTCATGGGCCTGGTGCTGCGTGCCGACCTGCAACCGACCTGGTGGGACATAGTCGTGACCCACGAGATACAGCAGTTGCCCGACCCAGTCGGTGCGGTCCTGGTGCGGGTGAGCGATCCCGGTTTCGCTCCCTGGAACTGGCTCGCGCCCATAGCGACAGTGCTGGTAATGCTGGCCTTCCGGTGGCGTGTGGAGGCGATGTTCCTGGCCGTCTCGGCGGCGGGTGGTTTGACCGCCGAGCTGGTCAAGCAACTGGTCCACCGGCCCCGCCCGGTGCCAGAGTTTGCGGACATCAGCTTTGTGCTGCACACTTACTCGTTCCCCAGCGGCCACGTCACCGGCTACGTGACCTTCCTCGGTTTCGCCTTCTACCTGGCCTTTACTCTATTGCCCCGCAACAACCCTTTGCGCTGGGCGGTGCTCATTATATGTGGGCTGCTGATAGTGCTGGTTGGTCCATCGCGCGTGTACATGGGCCAGCACTGGGCCTCGGACGCGCTGGCCGGCTACTTCATAGGCTTCGCCTGGCTCCTCCTATCGATAGAGCTGCATCGTGTGTGGCTCCGTCGCCGTGCCGACAAAGCGGTCGTGTGAGGATTTTAGATTTTGGGTTTTAGATTTTGGATTGTTTAGACTTCTACTGAATCCAAAATCCAAAATCTAAAATCCAAAATGGCCCAGGTCTTTACTAAAGTACTCTTGACGCTGCTCTCCTACATCGGGTAACATCAGTTTACCGTCTGCTTGAGAGGGCGCAGACTTCCTCACCAGCGAGTGCCATTCCCCCTGTACATTTAGTTAGATTGGGGGCTTTATTGCCCAGCTATGCCGTGCGCCATCTCCATCCCCGTGAGTCTATAGCTACGCCTACCGGGCGTCCGGTTCGCCATGCGCGGCGTATGCGGTTCTTGGCTTTTGCCACCATGCTGCTAATGCTGTTGGTACTCGGCAGCTTCTCGGTGGCTTCTTCCCCAATCGTTCAGGCCGCGTCTAAGTCGTATCCGGTGCAGCCCTACGTGTACGCCGCCTCCACGTCCGCTACCACCTACGACATCATGCTCGCGGATGGTGCGAACAAGGACCGTATGGTGGCCCAGGTCAAGGTGGACAGCGTCTACTTCGGGGACGTGGCGGCTCGCCTCGCTTACGACAAAGGCATGCTGGCTTTCCGGGTGAGCGGCGACCGCAACGGCGGCTCTAGCCTGTATGTAGTTGATATACGCACCGGCGCGCCCACGCAGCTTGCCCTGAGTAAGACTAAGGCCGAGGGCATTGGCGCTTTCGCCTGGTCTCCCGCCGGTAGGACGCTGGCCTACGTGCGCAGCAGCCCCGGGTTGGACCCTGCCGATGTAGACCTGGCTTACGGCACCGTCTACCTTTACTCGGCGGGCTTCAAGCCTGTGAAATTGGGTGGCTCCAACGGCAACGACCGCGTGCTGGCCTTCTCCGGCGACGGCCTGGGGGTGTACGTGGCGCGGCGAGAGGCCACCAAGGCGGGCACTCTGGAGCACCTGGCGTTCCTGCCCCTGTCAGGCGGGGAGGCGACGGTCATTATGCGCAGCCAGCCCGGCCTCAAGTATTCCAGTTATGCCGTGTGGACGCTCCCCAACCAGCCCGCCAAGATAGCGGCCCTGGCCGAGGGCGACTTCACGCTGGCGCTTGCGGGCACCGTCCCAGCCACGCCGACCGCCACGGCCACCGCTACCGCCACCGTGCCGCCGCAGAGCACGATAACTTCCACCTTCCAGATGGCCGCATCCGCCACGCTGGTAGCCACCACCCCGACCACCGCTACGACCCCCACGCGCACGGCCCCTCTCTCCAAAGTGCCTGTGTCGGGTAAGCTCGCGCGGCCTTCGGGGCTGGGCATCGTGGTAGCCGACCCCGCGAGCGCCGTGCCGTACCTGGTGCGCCGCGACGCCGAGGCTTTCCCGAATATCTCCTGGGCGGTCGATGGCAAGTCGTTGTTGATGGGCGGCTCACGCTCCGGCGCGGCCTGGGTGGTGGACCTCGAAGGTGGGAGGCGCGCCCTGGGCACACCGCTTAGGGGCTTTTCGGTGCTGTCCTGGTCGATTGACGGTTCGGTGGTTATGCTGTCCGACTCGCCCACCAGCAAGCTGCTGACGCTCGATTTCAGGGGCGGTAAGGTGCTGGCTTCCAGGGCGTTCGGCTTCTCCAAGGTGGGCGCACCCGCCGTCAACCTCGCCGTGCCGTACATCCATCAGGTGAACGACACCGCCGCCAGTGGCGATGGCAACTGGGCGTGCGGCCCGACCTCGGTGGCGATGGCCCTGGCGTATTACGGCAAATTGGAGCCGTGGGAGACCGTCATGCAGGGCCGTACGGGTGCGGCTGCGGCACCTTCAGGTTCCAGGCCGCCCGCGGGGATGGACTTCGCTCCCTACGTGACCAACGTGTACACCTACAACGGCCGCACCTACAACGCCACGGCCCGCGACCCCAGGGGGAACATGCTGGCGGGGCTGTACGGCACCATATGTCCCACCGGGTTGGCAAGCTGGAGCGCCATGCGTTCGGTGTTGGAGTGGCACGGACTGACCGGCAACCAGATAGCCGCTAGTTGGGATGGAGTAGTGGGCGCGCTCAAGAAGGGCCACCCGGTGCTGCTGGGCAACATGCTCACTTCCGAGGGGCACATCCTGCTGGCGGTGGGTTACACGCAGGACGGCAATCTGATCGTGAACGACCCCTACGGCAACCGCTTCGAGCCGGGCTACGGGGCCAACAACGGCGAGAGGGTGGTCTATCCCTGGAAGCGCACCACCGCCCGCACCGCCGTGGAGGTGATAGGTGTCTGGCCGCCACCCACCCGGACGCCCACTCCCACAGCCACGAGCACGGTGACCCCCACAGGCACTTCAACCTCTACCAGCACTGTGACACCCACCTCCACGAACACCCCCACGCCGGTAGTGACGTTCATAGCGATACCCGACGCCGAGGCTACCGAGGCGGCCCTGCAACAGACCCCTCCTGAGGCCACGCCGGAGCCTGCGGTAGAACCTGCTCCCGTAGTGCCTACAGTGGGTCAGCCGTAGGAACCCAATTACCCCCGGCAGATGGTAAAGGTTTTCACCTTGATCTGCCAATCGTTTGTAGGGTCAGACCCCGTGCCTGACCCTACAAGTTAATACCTTGTGAAGTGACTTGGGGCGTTCGCTGTTGAGCCTTAGAATTCACTTCAAGAGTCGGGGGTGAGGCTTCTTGCTGCTGCCACTCTGCCCTAGTCAAGGCATACTCAACGGCCTCTTGCGCCGCTCCGTCGAAGCGGTCTGCCCAGGTAAGGTAGAACGTCCTCACCAGGACCATGCCGACCTTCTCCATTACCCGCCTGGAGGCGGTGTTATCCGCATGCGCGAACGCTATTACACGCGGCACGCCGGGCCTGGCAAAGGCGCTGCGGACCAGAGCCCGAGAGCCTTCCGTCGCATACCCTTTGCCCCAGGCGGACCTGCGCAGCCGGTAGCCAAGCTCGGGTTCGTCTGGGCTGCCGTCTGAGGGAGGCCGCAAAAGGAACCAGCCCACGAACTCCCCGGTGGACTTTTCGATGGCCGCCCAGAAGCCATAGCCCTCGTGACGCTGGCCGTACTCGATGAACCACGGGAGCTCTTCGTTACGGACAACCTCCAGGGGTGTCGGGTTGCCCCCGTTGACGTAGCGCATCACATCTGGGTCGCTGTCGAGATTGAAAAGGTTGTTCGCATCTGTGCCGGTGAACGGGCGCAATAATAATCGTTCGGTTTCCAGGGAGATCTGCATTCATTTCTTCTTACGGCTTGCTTCCTACAGCCTCTTCCTCGTGCTTCAGCCGCCTGTGCTCCTTGTAGGGCAGCACCTCCAGCACCTCGCCCGCGTTGTGCCGCGCCTGTAGCTCGTTCCAGAAATCGGCGGTGAATAGCTCCCCGTGGTGCTCCACGAAAATCTTGGCAAGCTCGGGCGGCAGGCCCAGGAAGGTCTTCATCTCCTCCGGGAAGACGTCCTGCTCGTCCACCGAGAACCAGGGTTCGCTCGACATATAATCGTCGGGGTCGTCGGATTCCGGCATCTCGCGGAAGCGGCAATCGGTGAGCAGGCATAGCTCATCGTAGTCGTAGAAGACCACCCGTCCGTGCCGCGTAACGCCGAAGTTCTTGAGCAGGATGTCGCCTGGAAAGATGTTTGTGGCGGCAAGGTCCTTGATAGTCTGGCCGTAGTCCACCACCGCGTTGTGTGCCGCCTGTTCGCCCACTCGCTTGAGGTACAGGTTAAGGGGCACCAGCCTGCGCTCGGTGTAGAGGTGCTTTATCACCACCTCGTCGCCGTCCACCGACACGGTATTGGAGGCCACGTTCAGCAACTCCTCCAACAGCTCAGGCGCGAAGCGGTCCACGCTGAAACGCAGGTGCTCGAACTCCTGCGCGTCCACCAGCCGGCCGCCCCGGTCGTGCTTGAACACGAGGTAGTAGCGGTTGCGCACCTCCTGTCGGGTGGTGGACTTGGGGTAGTCGAAGCGGTCCTTGATAATCTTGAACACCACGTCGTAAGAGGGCAGCGTGAAGACCGTCATCACCATGCCGCGCTCGCCTGGCGCTATCTCGAACTTGTCCTCCGAGCGTTGCAGGTGCCGCATGAGGTCCCGGTAAAGCTCGGTCTTGCCGTGCTTGTTGTAGCCAAGCTGGGTGTAAAGCTCGGCGATGGGCTTGCGGGGCATGATCGTCTTGAGGAAGCGCACTATGCCGCTCGGCTCGTCGGTGTTGACGTGGAAGTAGGAGCGAGCGAAGCTGAACATGATGCTCACTTCGTTCTCGGTGAGCAGCACCGCGTCCACGTAAGCGCCTCTCTCGCCGTTGGACATGCAGATCATGAGGGGCGACGAGTGGGTGAAGGTGCGCACGCGTCCCACCAAATAAGCGCCCTTGCCCCGGTAGAAGACCGGCCTGGCGATGTCTATGCTCTCAACCGGCTCGCCCTGCGCCGTCTCTTGCAGGTGCCTCTCAATCGCCTCGGCAATCTGCGCCACATCTTCATCCAGGCATTGGAACTCGCACTCGAACCCACAGTCGAGCAGCATCTTCCGTATTCGCGCCTCGGCCGCGCTATCCCCGTTGTAAATCCTGTAGGCATGCTCCTCCGCCCCGTGCGCGTTCTCCGGGTGCTCTTTGCCAATGAACTGGATAGCGGAGTTGAGGCAGCCGTCGTTGGCAACCCGCAGAGTGACCGAGTTGAAGAAGGTCTCGGCCAATTCGTAGTCTTTGCGGCCCAGGATGAAGCGGGAGTACTCGCTCTTGACCTCATTCCAGAACTCCCCGTCACCGAAGTGCTCTTGCACCTGCGGCTCTAGCGAGCCTACCGTGCTGGCTACCACCTCGCGATATAGTTCCAGCCGCTCAACGCCGTCGTTGTGCAGGCCGTGCCAGTCGGATTGCTCGAAGCGGCTTTTCGCCCGGCGGGTAATTTCGTGATAGCGGTCGTGATAGCTGGCAAAAGCCTCACCGATGGTCCCGGCGCAGGCGCTCGCCAGCCCTTCCCGCACGTCGGTCTGCGGGTCCGTCATAATCGTGTCTGCCAAAGTGCCCTCCCCATTGAGTTCACAGGCCCATGTTGTGCGACAGCCTCGTCGCTGCTGTTTGCAGCATTGTACCATGCCGGTGCCCACACCACGCGGCGTATAGCCCGGCACGGCAACTAATAACATTCTTTGTGCCACAGTTCATAAGTATTCGCTAATTGGCATGGAAACTGCATTACGCATACCTCTTGAACGGGGGTTTACAAGCTAAAATCCTGGCATGCTATATACGCCGGGCTAGTGAGAGGTTCGTGTTATGGTTTTCCTACCCCTGTTCCCCATCTTGCTCCTGCTCCTGGGGTTGCTTTCCCTGGCGCTGCTGGGCTTCGGCATCTTCTTTATCGTCGCCTGGTTTACGGGCATGCTCGTGGGGCTTGTGCCGATTATAGCAGGCTCGTTGATGACACTGTTCAGCTTGCTCGGCAGGCCCATTATATTGATGCTCCTGCGCAGGCCGGGCAACGACGAGCCGAACCAGAGCCGTGACGGTGCCGAGGTGCAACGCATCAAGCGGCCCGACGGCACGGAGCTTCAAGTCGAGATGTACGGCCCGCCCAACGGTCAACCAATCGTGCTCACCCACGGCTGGGGACCGAACAGCACCGAGTGGTACTACGTGAAGCGCAGGCTCGCCACCCGCTTCCGGCTCATCGTGTGGGACTTGCCCGGCACCGGGCTTTCGAGTCGGCCTAACGACAACATATTTGAGTTGGAGCGTCTGGCGGGACACCTTGAGGCGGTGCTGGCGCTGGCAGGTGGCAGGCCCGCTATTCTGGTGGGGCACAGCATCGGCGGCATGATCCAGCAGACCTTCGCCCGGATCTTCCCAACTTACATGGGCCGCCAGGTGTCCGGCATGGTGATGCTGCACACCACCTACACCAACCCGGTGAAGACCGCCAGCCTGAGAGGCTTGCTGACCGCCATCCAGAAGCCCATCCTCACGCCCCTCATGTACCTCACGATTGCGCTCTGGCCCCTGGTCTGGCTGATGAATTGGCTGAGCTACTTCAACGGCACGGCTCACCTGGCCTCGGCGGTAATCGGCTTCGCGGGCACCGAGACGCGCGGGCAACTCGACGTTGGTACGCGTTACACGCCGCAGGTAAACCCCGGAGTGCTGGCCCGTGGCATGCTGGCGATGTTCAAGTTCGATGAGACCCAGACGCTACAGGCGATCAACGTGCCGGTGCTGGTGATCGCGGGCGACCTCGACCGCCTGACCAACCCCGACGCCTCCGAGCACATGGCACGCGCCATACCCAACGCCCAACTGCTGGTGCTGCGCCCCTCCGGCCACATGGGCAACTTCGAGCGCAACGCGGAACTTACAAGCGCCCTGGAGACATTCGCCACCGCGAACCCAGGCGCGCCAGTGGTGACCCCTGCTGCGACTGTGCCGATGCCGCAGGTTGCGGTACGCTAACCCTGCTTAAGCTAGAATGACGCTTTCCTTGTCACCTCTACGGTAAGGAAAGCGTCATTTCATTAGAGGGTATGGCTTGTCTACCTATCCAGGGTGTACCGGGTCAGCGCGAAGTCCTCATTCAGTGCGTCATTTTCGTTTACGTTGGCGTAACCCGCCGCTACCAGCTTGCCGTCTTCCTGGAAAGCAACCGCATCTATGCTGTCAACTACCAGGCTGAACTCGGTCCTCAGCAGCCCTGCATCACCGAAGTCGCTGTCAGGGGTGCCGTCCTCGTTGACCAGGAGCACGGCGAAGTCGTCAAAGTCGAAGTGCCCGCCCAGCGCCAATTTGCCATCTTCTCGCAGGGCGATAGAGTATGCTTCGCCCGTTTCTTCGGCTTCTAGTTGCGCCAGCCCGTTCTCACCGAAAGTGGTATCGAGGCTGCCGTCTTCGTTGTACTGGGCGATTGCGTAGCTAAACTTATCGCAAATCTTGGTGATGCCGTCGGTGGTCTGGCACAACTCGCCTCCGACCTGCGCGCTCCCGGCCAGCACTATCTTGCCGTCGGGCCGCAACACCATATCGAAGGCCCGGTCCTCGCCACCCATGAAGTTGGTGACCACTTTGCCCCTGTCGCCAAACGTAGTATCCAGCTTGCCATTGGGCAGGTAGCGCACTACTACAAAGTCGTCCTTGGCGGTCTCGTCGGTGGCGTGCCCCGCGACCACAATCTTGCCGTCGGGCTGTATGGCTACCGCTTCGGCTACGTCCTGCTCCATGATGTCGGTCGTGGCCTTGCCACCTTTACCGAACTTAGTGTCTAGCTTGCCCTTGCTGTCGTAGCGCAGCACCGCGAAGTCGCTGACGTAGATGCCCGTCGCGCCCACGACCACTATCTTGCCGTCGGGCTGTATGGCTACGGCCCTGGCGCTCTCCTCCGGCCCATCTTCAGCTTTGACCACGTTGGTGAGCACCTTGCCCGATTTGCCGAAAGTCTTATCAAGCGCGCCGTCTTCGTTGTAGCGAGCTACCGCGAAAACGTGGCCCCCAAGGTCAGCGTGTATCGCTAAACCGACCGCTACTATCTTGCCGTCCTCCTGGAGCGCCACGTCGTAGGCACGCGAGTAGTCGTAGTCGTCAGCCAGCTTGGTTACTAGCTTGCCATCCTTGCTGAACTCCTCGTCCAGGCTGCCGTCCTCGTTGTAGCGGACCAGGCCAAAGCTGGGGGTGTCCTCCGGGTAGGACCACACTTCGCCCGCCACCACTATTTTGCCATCGGGCTGCACTACCAGGGCGTGGGCCTCATCGCTGTTGCCGAACTCCGTGCTCACTTTGCCGCCGTCACCGAAGGTTATATCCAGCTTGCCGTATGCTCCCGAACCCTGTGAGTTCGTGGTCTGGGTGTTCCTCGGCGTCCCGGTACCTTCCGACGTCGTGCGGGTGCTGGTGGGGGTGCTTACCTGTCCGCCGCACCCGGTCAGCAGCGCTACCGCGAGCATGGTCCCTAACAGGAGGTTTGTAGCGCCCCGTTGCTTTCGTGTAGTCCTGGGTAGTCTCATCAAGTTGCTCATCCTACCGGGTCACGTTGTAGCGCGCTAGAGCGAAGTCCCAGTTGAGGCCGTCTTCGGTGTCCGCGACACCATGCCCACCAGCGACCAGCTTGCCGTCTTCCTGGAAGGCCAGGGCATAGACGCGGTCGGTGCCTCCTATGTCGAGGGTCTGCGCGCCACCGTCGGCAAAGCTCTCGTCAATCGTGCCGTCGGGATTGTAGACGACCACTATCATGTCGTCGTTGCCGATGGAGCCGCCCAGGGCTATCTTGCCGTCCTCCCGCACGGCCATCGAATAGCCGGAGCTGGAGCTGGTGAAGTTGGAGATTATCCGGCCCTTATCGCCAAAATCGTCATCGGGA
>DASVVE010000047.1:0-43530 GCA_036386675.1 Chloroflexia bacterium
CGAACGTGCCCACCTTCCAGTACCCCGACGCGGCGGTGCGCATGTTCAACTACATGTGGCGCTACAACGACAACCTCCGCGCCCTATACGAGACCCCCGCCCTACCCGCCGACACCGAGAGCGCCACCAACCGCGAGCAGGCCACCCAGATTGTCGAGGCTGCCCGCGCGGAGGGCCGCACCCTGCTGACGGAGGTGGAGTCGAAGCAGCTACTGGCGGCGTACGGCGTGCCTATCGTAGAGACGCGCATTGCCCGCACCGAAGAGGAAGCGGTAAAGTGGGCCGATGAGATCGGCTACCCAATCGTGGTCAAGCTCTACTCCAACACCATCACGCACAAGACCGATGTTGGCGGCGTGCAGCTCAACCTGGTGGATAGCGAGGCGGTGCGCCAGGCGTACAGGTTGATAGAACAGTCGGTGCGAGAGAAGGCGGGGGCCGAGCACTTCCAGGGCGTCACTGTGCAGGAGATGATCCAGTGGACCGGCTACGAGATTATCATCGGCAGCAGCATCGACCCGCAGTTCGGCCCGGTGCTGCTGTTCGGCATGGGCGGGCAGCTTGTGGAGGTGTTCAAAGACCGCGCCCTGGGCCTGCCCCCGCTTACCACCACCCTGGCTCGGCGCATGATGGAGCGCACCCACATCTACGAGGCGCTCAAAGGCGTCAGGGGCCGCAAGCCGGTAGACATCGCGGAGTTGGAGCACCTGCTCGTGCGCTTCAGCCAGCTTGTGGTGGAGCAGCGTTGGATCAAGGAGATAGACATCAACCCGCTGCTTACCTCGCCGGAGCGGTTGGTGGCGCTGGATGCCCGCGTGGTGTTGCACGAACCCGGTGTGAAGGAGGACGAGCTACCCAGGCCCGCTATCCGCCCCTACCCTCTTCAATACGTACGCGAGTGGACCAGCAAGGACGGCGTTCCGCTGCTCATACGCCCCATCCGCCCCGAAGACGAGCCATTGATAGCGGAGTTCCACCGGCGGCTGTCGACTGAGAGCGTATACATGCGCTACTTCCAGCACCTGCAACTGGGCGACCGCGTGGCCCACGAGCGGCTGGTGCGCATATGCTTCAACGACTTCGACCGTGAAGCGGCGCTCGTGGCCGAGCACCTGGACCCGCAGACGGGGCAACGCTCCATCGTCGGCGTGGGCAGGCTCAGCCGCTCGCACGTCGCCAACGAGGCCAGCTTCGCCCTCACTATCAACGACGAGTGGCAAGACCGCGGCCTCGGCCAGGAGCTACTCCGCCGACTGGTCCAGATAGGCCGCGACGAGAAGCTCGATCGGATAACCGCCGAAATCCTGCCGGAGAACCGGGGCATGATAAGGGTAAGCGAGAAGGTGGGGTTCAAGATCGTCAACGACCATCATGGTGATGCGGTCCGGGCGGTGCTGCAACTATAGAAAGTTGCGCACAATAGGATGTTCAGGAAACAGGCCCGAACAACAGCACCCAAAAGTGCCCCTGTCATCCTGAGCGTAGCGAAGGATGTCAGGTGCTGAGTATCTTGCTGCGTTGAACGCTCGCTACCTCTGCTCGTAAAGGTTCAACAGCATCCCTGACCAACTTCTTGAGATCCTTCGCTACGCTCAGGATGACAGGGGCACTTTTGGGTGCTCAGTTCCAGCACTAGGAATATGCGCTAGCATGCGGAGTCAGGCTAGCCTCGGAATTTTGCCTGCGGCTGGCCTTTTATGTTGGTGCGGTGCAGGAAGAGGTCGCCCGCCAGGAGCTGCTCGCTGCGCTGTTCCTCGTTGAGGCCGCTCCATGCAGTGGTGATATAGAGGTCGGTGAGGTCGGGGCCGCCGAAGGTGCAGGCGGTGACGTTAGCTACGGGCAGCCTGACTTCGCGCTCCCTCTTACCGTCGGGATCGTAGCGCACTATCCGCCAGCCGCCATAGAAGGCGCTCCAGACAAAGCCCTCGGCGTCCACTGTGAGACCGTCGGGGAAACCCTCTTCCTCAGACGTGCGGACGAAGTCGCGGCCCTTTTCGATGTTACCTGTGGCGGCATCGAAGTCGTAGGCGTAGATCACCTGCCTCTCGGTGTCGGTGTGGTACATCGTCCTGCCGTCGGGACTCCAGCCGATGCCATTGGAGATGGTTAGGCCGGTAGCCATCGTATGCACTGAGTAGTCCGGGTCGAGACGGTAAAGGCTGCTGCTGGCGCTGCCATCGTGGGTCATGGTGCCCGCCCAGAAGCGACCTTCGGGGTCAACCGCGCCATCGTTGAAGCGTGACTCCTTCTTCTCTAACTCGGTGTCGGCCACAAAATCGAGGCGCGATTTGTTGAAGTCCCACACCGCAAGGCCGTCGCGCACCGCCAGCACCAACCCGCCCGCCTCTCGGAAGGCCAGCGCCCCCACCGGCATACCTACGCCAAACCCCTCGTAAGTGCCGTCGTCGGGATAATACCTGTAAAAGGAATCGTTCTCGATGTCCACCCAGTAGAGCGCATGCTCGTCCGAGTTCCACCTGGGGCCTTCCCCCAACCTGTGCTGCACGTCCAGTACATGCTCAACTTCGCTCATGGCTAACCGTCTCCCCTGTAATAGTGCGTAGCTAATATGCCGCGTGCACGGACCATGCAAGAAGCCTGCCTATAGCGGTCGCAAGCGCCTGCGACCTAAGCGCCTGATTGATGCGGCTGTGCCACAGGTTAGATATCTGGACCCAAGGGAGTCTTTGTCATTCTGAACGCAGTGAAGAATCTCGTCCTCTATGCAGGTGTTCCCCTTTCCATTCGGAGGGTGCTACCTAAAGAAAGGTGGTACCTGGGTGCGGGAGGACGAGATTCTTCGCTGCGTTCAGAATGACAAAGACCAATGGGGTGCGTGATGCCGTATGGAGATGCTATATTGGAGCGATAAGTGACACGAGCGGTACCTGTTGGACCAATCATAGCCTGACAAAGACAATGCTGTATAGAAGAAGGAGATAGCGCAATGGACGTTATAGAAGCGATTCGCCGTAAGCGGGCGGTGAGAAATTATGCGCCCACACCTTTGCCCGAGGACGTGGTCAACCAGATACTATATGCGGGACGCAGGTCACAGTCCTCCAAGAACTCGCAGCCGTGGCGCTTCATCGCAATACGTGACCCTGAGAGGCTGGCCGCTCTCGCACAGTTCGGGGACTACGCCAAACACCTACCATCAGCCGCGCTTGCCGTCGCCATCCTGACACCGGACCCGAAGGCCTACTACTGGGTGATGTTCGACGCTGGGCAGGCAGCCGCCTATATGCAGCTTGCCGCTGTGGAGCTAGGGGTAGGCTCGTGCATTGTGACTCTGCACCGCCCGGAAGGCTCACGGGAGTTGCTGGGCTACCCAGACGACTTCTACCTCACCATGCTGGTGACGTTCGGCTACCCGGCGGAACCGCAGGCGCTGGAACCTGCAAATAAACCAGGAGGCCGCCAGCCGTTCGATGAATTGGTGCACTTCGAGACGTATAGGCAGCATGAAGCATAACTTCAGGTGAGTGGAAAGACTGTAGGGGCACCATGCATGGTGCCCCTCCCCGCTCTAGGCACTTGCCCTTACGAGCGCACCGCCTGCAACGCCACTGCCAATGGCCCTTTAACCCGAATATGTCCGCCATCCAGGTCGTCTAACGTCTGAGAACCACCGAAGCGACTCTCCTCCGTCGAAAGGACGGGCTGCCAGCGACAGCCTTCAGGCGCTCGCACAATCTCCGTGCCCGCAAGTGTCAGGTCTAGGTCGCCACGCAGGTTGATGATGACTAGCAGGTCGTCACCTCCGGTGGAGCTAAGGTAGCGCATGGCGACGGCGTTAGTGCTCACCTGGCTGCTGCGGAAGTTGGTCCGGCGGCGCTCCTTGAAGGCAGGCAGAGTTATGCGCAGCCTGAGCAGTTCGCGGTAAAGGGCCAGGGTTTGCCCGTGCGCGCCTTCCTCTACCTCGTGCCAGTTCAGTTTGGACGCCATGAAGGTGCTTGCCGCCTGTGGGTCAGGCACTTCCTCGCCGCGGAAGCCCTTGAACGAAGCAAACTCCGAGCGCCTACCCTCCGTCACCAGCTTCCCCAGTTCGGGGTTGTGGTGCGTGAAGTAGAGGAACGGAGTGCCGGCCGCCCACTCCTGACCCTGGAAAAGCAGTGGGGTGTAGGGTGCGAGCAACAGCAGCGCGGAAGCCGCACGGTATGAGGACAGGTCGGTGCTCTTGGTCAAACGGTCGCCCAGAGGACGGTTGCCGACTTGGTCGTGGTTCTGGATGCAGTAGACGAAGTGCGGCGGGTCTACGTGGCCGGCATCGGTACCGCGGTTGTGGCCGGAAAACTGCGATTTCTGCCCAGTGTAGAACCAACCTTTGTTTAGCGTCTCCGCTAGGTCGGTAGCACTGCCTGTATAGTCGATATAGTAGCCTTCGTTGTCGCCTGCCAGCGCGGAACGTATTTGGTGATGGAAGTCGTCAGCCCACACGGCATCTATGCCCGCGCCGCCCTGCTCAGAGGGGGTGATAAGCCATACGTCGTTGCGCTCATCTTCGGCTGTGACGACGAAGTGGCGGCTCGATGGGAGCGTCTCCCTTATCCTGGCGGGAATCTCTTTGAGGATATGGGGGTCGCTATCATCGAGTATGGCGTGGGTGGCGTCAAGGCGCAGTCCGTCCATATTGTACTCTTGCGCCCAGTAGACGGCGTTGGACAGGAAGAACTCGCGCACATGAGGGTTGGCGTAGTTGAGGGCGTCACCCCAGGGCGTCTTGTGGGCGTCGGTGAAGTAGAAGCGGCTGAAGTCGCGCAGGTAGTTGCCGTCTGGACCGAGGTGGTTGTATACCACGTCCTGGAGCACCGCAATACCTTGCAAATGGGCAGCGTCCACCAGCCGCTTCAGCCCCTTGGGCCCGCCGTAGGCGTTAGCGGGGGCGAACAGGTCCACCCCGTCGTAGCCCCAGTTGCGCTCGCCGGGAAAATCGGCCACAGGCATTATCTCAATCGTGTTGATGCCCAGCGACTTCAGGTAAGACAGCTTCTCTATGAACGCCTCGAACGTGCCCTCCGGCGTGGCCGTGCCGATATGCACCTCGTAAATAACCATCTCTTCTAATGGGATGCCACGCCACGCGCCGTCACTCCATTGGAAAGCGGGGTCCACAACCTCGCTAGGGCCGTGCACGCCCTCCGGCTGGTAGCGACTGGCGGGGTCGGGCCGTAACGTGTCGCCGTTCAGACGGTACATGTACCGGGTGCCCGCCCCAGCACCTTCCACAAAGCCCTCGAAGTAGCCTTCCCGGTCGCGTGCGAGTTCGTGCGCGCTCTCTTCCTTGCCTTCCGCACCCAGTATCGCCACTTCCACGCGCTCGACATCTTCAGCCCACACCCGGAAGCGCGCGCCATTTCCCCGCAGTTGCGCCCCGATGGGCAGTTGCCAATTCATGCCAATTCCTCTCATGGGACGATAGACGATGGACTATAGGAGACGAAACCGCCAAGACGCCAAGGACGCCAAGAGCGCGCCAAGATTAGGATTGTTTAGTTGGGTGCTTCCCTGTACCCACTACCCACTACCCACTACTCAGTCCTCATCACTCCCATCGTCCATCGTCCATCGTCCATCATCTACCCGGTTATCTTGACTACTTCCTCAAGCGGCTGGCGAAGCAGGGCCAGGGAGCGACCCGTCAGACGGTAGACCTCGCCGCAGTGGTACGTGCGCGACTGCGTGCCCTCTGGGTCGTCGGTGTCTACCAGCACCTCCCAGTCGGGTTCGCCGGGCTTACCGGGCACGCAGAAGTCCACGTCCTCCCAGTAGCCGTTGATCATAAGGAGCACCACGTCGTCCCTGATGCGCTCGCCTCGCTCGTTGTACTCGTCCATCACGCTGCCATTGAGCAGCATGCCCAGCACGCGCACCAGCGAGTTGTTCCACTCCTCCTCGGTCATGTCCATGCCGTCGGGGCGCACCCAGCGGATGTCGCGGATGTCGGTGCCACGTATGCGGCGGCCCTGGAAGAACTTGCGACGGTGCAGCACCGGGAAGTCCTTGCGTATCTGAATCAGCTTGCGGGTGAACTCGAACAGGTCTTCGTTCTTGTCCTCCCAGACCCAGTTGAACCAGCTAAGCTCGTTGTCCTGGCAATAAGCGTTGTTGTTGCCATGCTGCGTCCTGCCGAACTCGTCGCCGCCGCAGATCATCGGCACTCCCTGGCTGAGTAGGAGGGTCGCCAAGAGGTTGCGCTTCTGCCTCTCGCGGGCGGCCGCGATCTCAGGGTCGTCGGTAGGGCCTTCCACGCCGAAGTTCATGCTGCGGTTGTGGCTCTCCCCATCCATATTGTTCTCGCCGTTAGCCTCGTTGTGCTTCTCGTTGTAGCTCACCAGGTCGTTGAGGGTAAAGCCGTCGTGCGCGGTGATGAAGTTGATGCTGGCGTATGGCGCGCGCCCGTTGTGCTGGTAGAGGTCGCTGGAGCCGCTGAGGCGGTAAGCAAGCTCGGCCACCTGGGCCTCGTCGCCCCGCCAGAAGCTGCGCACCGTATCGCGGTACTTGCCGTTCCACTCGGACCAGTTCACCGGGAAGTTACCCACCTGGTAGCCTCCCTCCCCGATGTCCCACGGCTCGGCGATCAGCTTCACCTGGGAGATCACGGGGTCCTGGTGGATTATGTCAAGGAAGCTGGACAGCTTACCCACTTCGTGCAGGCCGCGGGCGAGTGTGGCGGCAAGGTCGAAGCGGAAGCCGTCAACGTGCATGTCCATCACCCAGTAGCGCAGGCTGTCCATGACCATTTGTAGAGTGCGCGGGTGGAGCATGTTGAGCGTGTTGCCGGTGCCGGTGTAGTCCATGTAGTAGCGGGGGTCGTCGTGCACCAGGCGGTAAAACGAGACGTTGTCGAGGCCCTTGAAGCTGAGGTGCGGGCCGAAGTGGTTGCCCTCGGCGGTGTGGTTGTACACCACGTCCAGAATGACCTCTATCCCTGCCGCGTGTAGGGTCTTGACCATCGCCTTGAACTCGCGCACCTGCTCCCCTAGCTTGCCGGAGCTTGAGTACTCGGAGTAGGGCGCGAAAAAGCCGATGCTATTGTAGCCCCAGTAGTTGCTCAGCCCCTTGTCCACCAGCGTCTTGTCGTTCACGAAGTGGTGCACGGGCAATAGCTCCACCGCTGTTACGCCCAGCTTTTTGAGGTAGTCAATAGCCTGGGGCGTTGCCAGACCCGCGTAAGTGCCGCGCAAATGCGAATCGATGCCGGGGTGCAACTTGGTAAAGCCCTTTACATGCACCTCGTAGATAATCGACTCGTGCAGGGGTATGTTGGGCGACCTGTCATCGTCCCAATCGAAGGAGGGGTCGATCACCACGGAGCGATTCATACCGGGCGCGCTGTCCTGCGTTTCCATCTCCAGGTCGCGGTCGGGGTCTTCGCGGCTAATCGGGTAGCCGAAAATGGCATCGCTCCAGTTGATACGCCCAGTGATAGCCTTGGCGTAGGGGTCGAGCAGCAGCTTCGACGGATTGAAGCGGTGGCCCCGTGAAGGCTCGTAGGGACCGTACACACGGTAGCCATAGATTTGCCCCGGCCTCAGGTTGGGGATGTAGACGTGCCACACGTAGTCGGTCTGCTCGGTCATGCGGATGCGCATGCGCTCGACCTCGTCTTGCATGGTGTCAAACAGACAGAGTTCCACGCCTGTAGCGTTCTCGCTGAATATGGCGAAGTTTACTCCCTTGCCGTCCCAGGTAGCACCCAGTGGGTACGGCTTCCCCGGCCATACGTTCACGTGCTCTATACTCCTTGTTCTAACCAACTATCAAAGTCCCCCTCGCACAAATTACAGCGTCTCCCGCTCCGTAGGGGCAGGCCCCCGTGCCTGCCCTCGGTAGCAGGCGTACCATGTGGCAAATCTGCAACGAGAGCAGGCACGGGGGCCTGCCCCTACAGAACGTTGGTAGGTTTGATATGCTAGACCTTCTCCAGCAGGGCCACCGGGAACACCGCCAGCACTTCCTCCAGCGGCAGCCCCACACTCCCGTTTCGAGACGAGGCCGCGAGTACCTCCCCGGTAAACACATTGCGGAACGAATCGCCCTCGGACGCACCGGGCAGCGGCACCCACGAACCGGACCACACCTGCCCGACCGGAGCCACTGTCTCCCCCGCCTTGCCAAGCTGCGTCATGAGGCAAGGGGCCACGGCCACAGCCAGGCTACCTTCATAGCCGCGAGCGTATGAGATGATGTTCCCCGAGTGTTTGCCCTCCACCGTAATGGGTGTGTAGGAGCCTTGCTGAAAGAGGGGCAGGTTGGCGCGCCTGAAGTTGAGGGCGCGGCTGGTGACGAGCAGCTTGATGCGCCCGTCCTCTTTGCCCTCGACCAAGGAAGCAGCAGCATTGGCGTCTTTCACCTGCTCCACCTCAGACAGCAGGCGACGGCGCAGGTCGTAATCCACCGGGCGACGGTTGTCCGGGTCCACCAGGCTGAAGTCCCAAATCTCGTTGCCCTGGTAGATGTCGGGCACGCCGGGGCTAGTCAGCTTGATGAGCACCTGCGACAGCGAGTTGAACAGGCCGTAGTGGGCCACGCGCCGCTGGAACGGCAGGAAGTCGGACAGGAAGCGGTTGTCCTCGTCACGCCGCAGGATGGTGGCGATGAAGTCAGCCACCGCCTGCTGGTACGCTTCGTTGGGGTTTACCCAACTGGTGTTCACCTTCGCCTCGTTCATCGCCTTGCGCATGTAAGCCTGCACCCGCCCGATAACTTCAGCGTGCTCTTCCTTGCTGAGGTCCTGTTCGAGGGGCCACACACCCACCAGCGTCTGGTAAAGGAAGTACTCCTCGTTCGGGTCGGGGGCAAGCTGTCCCTCGACGTTCTTCTTGTACTTGCGGTTGGTCCTGGCCCAGCGTCTGAAAGCGGTGCGCCACTCCTTCGGCATCTCCGAAAGCACGTTGATGCGCATCCTCACGTCTTCGCTACGCTTGGTGTCGTGGGTGCTGGTGGCGAGCAGGGAGAAGGGCCAATGCCGCTGTCGCTCTGCCTGCCCCCGGTGGAAGGCCGCCGGGCTGATGCCGAAGTAGCCCGGCTCGCCCCCCACCTCGTTGAGCGAGATGAGGCGGTTGTAAACGTAGAACGCCGTGTCTTCCAGGCCCTTGGCGATCACCGGGCCGGTCACCTGCTGAAACTTCATCACGAAGTTCGTGCGATCGGCGCACTCCTCCGGCGGCAGGTCATCGAAGCCCTTGAGCATCAGGATGTCGCCCAGGAAGTCGAAGGCGCTGGGGTCCACCGCGGGGTTGCGCTTCTTGGCGAGGGCCACCGCGCGCTCGATGTGCGCCTGGTCGCGCTTTTCTACTTCGGTAGTCTCGGGCGTTATATAGGTGCGATATACCGGGAAGCAGGCTATCACTTCGCGTATCGCGTTGCGGATGCCGTTGAGGGTAAAGTCTCGGTAGCGGCGGTCCCGCTCGGAGATGCGGTTGAGCATATTGGTGAGCACGTTTATCTCGCTGGAGAGGGAGAGCCGCATAATCCGCTGCTTGCTCGCGTACACCAAGTCCGCGAACCTCACTTTTTCGCCCATAACCGAGTTGTAAATCTCATCGAAGGCTTTAGCGTTGGCGCTGTCCACGAAAAGGCCGTTCACGTCGTTGGTGAACTCGTAGCCGGTGGTGCCGTACACCACCCAATCGCCGGGCAAGGTCTCGCCACGGGCCAGTATCTTCTCGACCACCACATACAGCGGCCTGTTCAATATGCCCTGTGGGTCGGCCAGGCGCTCTGCATCGAAGCGGCCAACCAGCAACGCCTCAAGCTCGGCGCGGTCTGCCCCCTCAAGCTGCTCGCCCATCTCGTCCATGACGAGGCGGCACACTTCCAGGAAGTAGCCGTGCTGCAAATCCTGGAAGTACTTGGCGGGGTCGTAGAGGCCGTCAACGTGGTCGATGCGCAGGCCGTTGAGCTTCTCCTCGCGCAGGAAGCGCATAATCATGCGGTGCGCCTCCTGGAAGACGGAGGGTTGGTCGATGCGCACGGCGGCCAGCTCGTTCACGTCGAAGAAGCGCCGGTAGTTGATCTCCTCGGTCGCCACTCGCCAGAAACTGAGGCGATAGGGCTGCCGTTCGAGCAGGGCGTCCAGCATATCGAAGCTGTGCGGCTCACCCCGCACGCCGTTGAAGGTCTCTACGTTGCGCTCGATGAACTCCCCCACGCGTGGCTCCGAGGCGCACAGGGCGGCAAGGCGGCGCTTAATGACTTCCTTCTCGCGGTTGCGCTCCAGGATTCTCTCCCGCTCGGTTTCACTGTGTGGGGGCAGGTGGTCGAGCGCCGTGAGGATGCTCTGGTACTCCAGCGCGGCGTCACTCTCCTCGCCAAGCTCCTCCAATAGCTGCACCTTGTTGTAATCGAGGATGGCCTGGTAAGTGCGGGGGCCTATCGGGAAGGTCTTCTCCCAATAACGTAGGTAGAACCTGCCCTCTTGCGGCGCGAAGCTTACTTGAAGCTCCCTGTTCTCCAGCACCTTACCGTACTGCTCGCCCAGGATAGGCAGTAGCACCTTGTTGGTCAGCTTGGTGTTGATAGGGTCCCAGTCGATGTCGAAGTAAGGGGCGAACAGCGAGGAGCGGCCGTTCTCAAGCACATCCATCCACCAGGCGTTGCCCTCCTCCCCGATACCCATGTGGTTGGGCACGGTGTCGAGGATGTGGCACATGTCGCGGCGGTGCAACTCCCTCAGCATCGCCTCGAAGTCCTCTTCGGTGCCGATAGAGGGGTTTAGCTCGTTGTGGTTGGCTATGTCGTAGCCGTGCAGGCTCTCGGCGCGCGCCCTGAAGTAAGGCGAAGCGTATATGTCGCTCACGCCCAGGCGGTCCAGGTATGAGACAAGCTCTCGGCCCTGCTGGAACGTAAAGAACTTGTTGAACTGTAGCCGGTAGGTGGCCGTAGGGACGTGATGTCGCTCCAACAGCCGCCTGTTTACTTCAGCATAAATGGCATCGACCAACGAGGAGTTGGTCGAAAGAGCCGCCGGCTCGATCCCGGTCTCTATGTCCGTAGTCACAAGCGCCCTTCCCAGGGACACGGGGTCAATTACATGCGCATCCCATAAACATGCAGGTTAGTATCGCCCACGTTAATGCAAGAAGTGGGCCAGGAAGCAAGGTCGAGCCACAGCCCACGTAAGCCTGGTGCCTGTCAGCCCAAGTAGAAGCATATAGTCACCTTTATATGGGCGCGAGTCACAGGCGTAGAACTGCCAAAAATGGTACACTTGAATAGTAAGGCTCATTTGCTAACGAGGGCGATAATGTGCCTCCGCGTGCGTGCGCGAGTGGCAGGTCAGGAGCGGGGTCCGTCATGTCAGGCGCTATTACCTTCGGGCAGTGGATGAGAGAGCAGCGGAAGGCGCGCGACCTGACGCAGGAGATGCTCGCCGCGCGAATCGGCTGCTCGATAGGGGCCATCCAGAAGATCGAGGTAGGCGCACGCCGCCCTTCGCGGCAGGTGGCCGAACTGCTGGCCGAGGTGTTCGGCATACCGGCTGGCGACATGGCCGAGTTCGTGCGCTTCGCCCGCAGCCGGGGCGACGTCGAGCAGACCGAAGCGGAACCGATCTATGCCGACCAGATTGGCGGTACCCAGGTAGCACCCGCAACAGAGCCTACGCAGGAAAGCCACAACGGGCACGCAGAGCAGGTCGTAGAAGTCAATTTGCCCACCGATAACCTGCCCGCGCAACTGACGCAACTCGTGGGGCGGGACGTGGAAGCAGCCGAGATAAGCAGCCGCCTGCTCCGCGAGGAAGTGCGCCTCCTCACGCTCACGGGGGCACCGGGCACGGGCAAGACCCGGCTAGGTATTGAAGTGGCGTCCAGCGTGAAATCCCAGTTCGAGGCGGTCTACTTCGTTCCCCTCTCAGCGGTTAGCGAACCTGCCCTCGTGCTGCCCAGCGTAGCGCACGTTATGGGCCTGAAGGACGCGGGCGAAGGCACGTCTCTACCGCAGCTGGCGCAGTACATCGGCACGCGCCGGTTACTGCTCCTGCTGGACAACTTCGAGCAGGTGCTGAGGGCCGCTCCCCGCGTAACCGAGTTGCTGGTGCTATGCCCACGCCTGAAGGTGCTGGTTACCAGCCGCGAGGCGCTCAACGTGCGCGGCGAGCAGCAATTCCAGGTGCCGCCCCTTGCCCTCCCGGACCCAGAGCGCCTGCCTTCGCTTGAGCAGTTGTTCCACTACCCGGCTATCGCCCTATTTGAGGAACGCGCCCGCGCTGTGCGCCCCGACTTCGAGCTGAACGCGAAAAACGCCGAGGCTGTGGCCCTGATTTGCGAGAGGCTGGACGGCCTGCCCCTGGCGATAGAGCTTGCAGCCGCCCGCACCAGGCTCTTCCCACCCCAGCAGATTGCCGCCCGCCTTGACAGCCGCCTCAAGCTGCTCACCGGCGGCGCGAGAGACCTGCCCGCCCGCCAGCAGACCCTCAGGGGCGCAATTGACTGGAGCTATAACCTCCTGGACCGGGGGGAGCAGACCCTGCTGGCGCGCATGGGCGTGTTCGTGGGAGGATGCGGGCTGTCTGCGGTAGAGGCGGTGTGCAACGGCATAGGCGACCTGCCAATGGAGGTGCTCGACGGCCTGGCTTCCCTGCTTGATAAGAGCCTGGTGCGCCAGTACGAGGGATCGAACGGCGACACCCGGTTCACGATGTTGGAGACGATCAGGGAGTACTCAGTCGAGCAGTTGGAGGCGCTTGGCGAGCGCGAAGTGACCCAGCGCATGCACGCCGAGTTCTACCTGGCCCTTGCAGAAGCCGCCGAACCGCAACTTATCGGGGCCGAGCAGACGTTGTGGCTCGACAGCCTGGAAAGCGACCACGACAACATCCGGGCGGTGCTGCGCTGGGCCATAGAGGGTGGGGAAGCAGACTTCGCGGCGCGGTTGGGCGCTACCCTGTGGCAATTCTGGTTCAGGCGGGGCTACTACGGCGAGGGCCGCGAGTGGATGCAGAAGGCGCTCGCGATGCCTCAGGCCGGGCCGACGATGAACCGGGTGAACGCGCTGAACGTGGCGGGCTTCCTGGCTTACGGGCAGGGTGATTTCGCCGCCATGGCACGCTACTACGACGAGAGCCTGGCGCTGGCGCGGGAGCTTGGCTACAGGCAGGGTACCGCCTACGCTCTTGAGGGCCAGGGCATCGTGGCGCACCACAAGGCCGAGTACGAGCAGGCCACGCGGTACTTCAACGAGAGCCTGGAGATAGCGAAGGAAGTTGGCAACACCTGGGGCATTTCTAACGCGCTGTTCCGCCTGGGCAACGTGGCTCTGAACGAGGGCAGATACGAAGAAGCCCGCAGGCTTCACGAGCAAAGCCTAACCATGCGGCGTTCGCTGGGTGACACCGGCCGGATAGCAAGCTCGCTGCTTCACCTGGGAGAGGTGGCCCGCTGCCGCCAGGACTACGATGAGGCGTATACCCGCTACAGCGAGTCGCTGGACCTGTACCGGCACATAGGCGTGAAGGACGGCATCGCCAGTTCGTACCACAACCTGGGGCACGTCTACTATCGCAGCGGTGATTACGTCCAGGCCGCCGAGGTATTCAGGAAGGGCCTGCTCCTGTTCAGAGAGTTGGGCGACAAGCTGAGCATCGTGGAATGCGTCACGGGCCTGGCGGCAGTGGCGGTAGGCACTGGACAGGCAGAGCGAGCCGCAAGACTATTCGGGGCATCCAAGGCGGCCCTCAACGCTATGGGCACCACACTCGACCCCGCCGACCAGATGGAATACGAGCACAACCTGAGACTCACCCGCGCCAAACTGCCCGCCCAAGCCTTCTCCGACAACTGGGACAGTGGCCGCACCATGACGCTAGACCAGGCGGTAGACTACGCCCTCAGCACCGAACTCATGCCAGCAGCCGTATAAGACGGAACCGCCAAGACGCCAAGGACGCCAAGTGCGCGCCAAGGGGATGTGAGGTTTAGAGGGTATCAAAAAGGAACAGAGTACCACATTAGGTACCCTGCTCCTCTTGTTTAGATCCGCCTATTTGACCTTGGCGCGTCCTCTGCGTCTTGGCGTCTTGGCGTTTCCGTCTTTACTTGCTCTCGCCCTTGATCACAATCCGCTTCGCGCCGGACTGCACTTCGGGCAGCTTGGGCAGGGTGATGGTGAGCACACCCTTCTGGAAGTTGGCCTCTACCTTCTCGGCATCGACTTCTTGCGGCAGAGGGATCGTACGCTGGAACGTACCGTAGGAGCGCTCTACTCGGTGATAACCGTTGCCCTTCTCCTCGTGCTCCTGCTTCTTCTCACCCTTGATGGTCAAGTGGTCCCGGTGCAGCGACAATTCGATGTCCTGCTCGTCCATGCCGGGCAGTTCGGCAGTCACCTTGTACTCGCGGTCGCTCTCAGCGAGGTTGATAGCGGGGGTGAAGGTGCTCAGGCTGTTGAAGCCGGTGTTACCCCAATTCGTCTGTCCGCCCCAGTTGCCCAGGGCGCGGTTGAAGAAGCTATCGAACATCCTATCCCACCTGCGCATCCAGTCGTTCGGGTCCTCGAAGAAGGACGGCAGGTTGGGCGTCCTATAGTCAAGTTCGTTCTCGCGCTTGACGGCAAGGCCGGTGTTCTCGTTGCCGTGGCCGCTGCCATTGCCATTACCGTTTCCGTTACTGCCGTTGCGCTTGATGATGTCGGTGAAAGCCATAGCTCATACACCTCCTTATCAAGTCATCAGTGGTTAGTGGTTAGTGGTTAGTGGTTAGTGGTTAGAGTGATGAGTAACACGTAACTCGTAACAATCCGCCAATTACGCGTAACGCGTTACGTGTTACTCCCGTCCATCGTCTATCGTCCGTCGTCCCCTACGCCCCTTTGATGGCGATCTTCCTGGTCTGCGCGGGGCCGGTCTTGGGGAGGGTGAGGCGCAACACGCCGTTACTCACCGAACCCTCGATGTGCTCCCAGTCGATCTGGTTGGAGATGGTGAACGACCGCTGGTAGTCGCCTATGCCGTACTCGGCGTAGCGCAGGCTGTGGTCCTCGAACTGCCAGGGCTGCACTCGGCCGTGGATGGTCAGCACGTTCTTCTCAAGCGTCACGTCCACCGAGCTTTCGTCCACGCCAGGCATGTCGGCCACCAGCACTATAGCCTCATTCGTCTCGTAGATATCGACGGCGGGGGTGTAGATGCGGCCCGACCGGGTGCGCTCCACGCCGTCCGTGGTCTGAAGCTCCTGCTTGCCGGTCTGCTCCAGCTGCTCGTTATGCTGCTGAGTCTGGAGATTGGTGTTAGTGTTGTTCTCTACGGTCTGAGCGGTGTTGTTCTCGGCAACCGCTTCCTGTTCCCTGCTAGCTACGGCACTTGCCATGACGAACACCTCCTTTACGAGTTCTTGATCTGAATCTTCCTGGGCCTATCAGCGAAAGCCCTGGGTAGGGTAATGTTCAATATGCCGTTGGTGAAAGTAGCCTCGACCTGCTCGGACTCGACGCGGAAGGGGAGTTGCACCACGCGAGTGAAGCGCCCAAAGCCACGCTCGCGGCGGTGGTAAGTAGCGCCTTCGCCTATCTCATCACGGGTGCGGTTGCCCTTGATCGAGAGGGTATCGCCCACCACGGTGATGTCCAGGTCATCGAGCACGATGCCGGGCAGTTCGGCGGTGACAATCGCGCTTTCTTCGCCGGTCCACAGGTTGACGGCTGGGAAGCCGGCGGCAGGGGAGAAGCCGCGGGAGAGCAGGCTGTTCATCTCCTCCTGCAAGCGCGCCACGTCACGCCATAGAGAAGTTTGGGGGAAGTTCCTGAGAGAATTCCTCGCCAACATTGTGTGTCACCTCCTAAAACCATGTTCTAAATCAGAAAGCTTGCACGATATTGGTCTGTGATTAGCACTCGTCAGTTTTGAGTGCTAACTATTTAATAGCAACTTTTTTTGCTCTTGTCAAGAGGTTTTTGGCACTTTTTTAGCACTCTTTCCAAGAGAGTGCTAGAAGCGATATCGAAATAGAAATATCGGAGATGAGCACCCGCGAGTGGCCTTTGTCATTCTGAACGCAGTGAAGAATCTCGTCCTCCACCGGGATGTCTCCGCTTTCTTACGGCACTATGGGTTGTAGGAAAGGTGCTACTTTGGGTGGTGAAGGACGAGATTCTTCACTGCGTTCAGAATGACAAGAGCCGCCGCTGTCGCCAGTATTCGATGCTACTTTCTTGATGACTTCTACTGGCTCTCGTGGGCAGGAGAAGGGACAATCTGGTCTACCACAAAATGGACGAATCGCACTGTTTCCGGGAAGGTCGCTTCATGGTCTACGTCCGCGTCTCGCCAGGCTTCACGCCACCTGAGAGCATCGTTAATCAAGGAAGACCATTCCGGCAGCTCCCTTTGCGCCCACAAAGCGGCCTGCTTCTTGGAAACGTGCTCGCCGTTCCTGTAGGTGTACAGCGCCCGGCACATCGTCAGGATGGCGTAGGCTTGCCAGGGCCTAGTGTGCCCATGCTCCACCCACTCACGCCATTCCCTTACATGGTTGGTTAGAACCTGGATGAATTCTTCTTTGGAGATTGGCTCGATGATGGTCTCAGGAGGAGGGCCACCCAGTGCGATACCTTTTTCGCGCACGATGTACCAGTTCAGCAACCAGTCCTTGCCCGCTTCCTTTACGTGGAACGGCTCGCCGGGGCTGATAATGGCTATGTTGCTGGCATGCCACCTATAGGTCTTCAGCGCATCCACGGATAAGTACGCTATTTCGAGGCGATCCTTCCACAGCTTGTTCCGGCTGATGAAGTCCAGGTGCATACCGTCCAGCCGCTCAAACTCGCGGCCATCTATGTCCGAAGCGGTAACAGCCAACAAGTCGATGTCGCTGGCTCCCATGTCAAAATCGCCTGTCACCAGCGAACCGTAAAGGTAGAGGCCGACGAGCCTTCCATCTAATATGCTCTGTATCCGTTGCCGCAAGTCAGCGAGTAGCTCATTGATGTCGGCATACTGGGTCCACAGCGCGGGCGGATTACTATTCATCGTGTCATCTCCAACTGCGGCTCTGTAGAAGCCTCCTTCGAGTAGAGGCCGCCCGTCGACTCCAGCCAGTCGGCTACGCGGTCGGCGGCGCGGGGCACGTCGCTGTCGGAGATGTCCAGCTCCAGTACGGGCAGCAGCGACTCCCCGGCGAGGCGGCGCATTAGCTCCTGCTCGGCAATGAACACGTCCAGGTTGTCGTACTGCGAGGGGTTGCCGGAGACTTTCAGGCGCTCCTCCCTGGCCTGATGGAACGACTCGGTCGTGCGCGTACAGAGCACCATGTGGAAGCCGAGGGGGTGCAGACGCTCCTCCAGCCAGCGGAAGTCGTAGTCCTTCCCGTAGGTCTGTAGCTGGTAGGCGCGGGTCGATATGTGGAAGCGGTCCACGATCCATGAGTAGTAGCGTTGCAACTCGAACAGGCGCAGCCATGTAGCGTAAGTCTCCATCGCCAGCCCTTCTTCCCGCGGCTCGAAGTTGATGAGGCCCCGGCCCCACGGAAAGTTGGTGAAGGCGCACCACTCGCCGGAGATAAGGGGCGAGTGGTAGCGGTACTTGCGCGGTCCCACTATGCGAGGGTGCTCGTTGAGGGCGAAGGCGATTTCAGTCTTCAAGGTCAACCGGGTGCCTTCAAGGATTAT
Organism: Chloroflexia bacterium; assembly: GCA_036386675.1. Taxonomy (GTDB): domain Bacteria; phylum Chloroflexota; class Chloroflexia; order QHBQ01; family JADMIH01; genus JADMIH01. The sequence continues at coordinate 17,608 of DASVVE010000047.1, forward strand.
CTTGGGGGTGAGTTTACCGGACATTGCGGTCCTTTCTATATAGTTGTAGGCACGAGGGGCAACTAGCATTCCGCCGCTTCCGTGCCGACTGTGTGCTATCTTATTCTATGCCACAGGCACCCGCGCTACGTCGGCCAGATGGACTAAGCATAGGCACAACCAGTTTATCTCACGGAGAAACGTAATATATGCTCGACAAAGTATTGACGGTGCTAATCGGCCTGATAGGCGGCTTCAGTGTGGGCTTTCAAGCGCCCATCGTTGGAGCGATGAGCCAGCGAGTAGGTGGCGCTGCCAGCAGTTTCATCGTGCACGTCGGCGGCGCAATCCTGGCCGGGGTGTTGCTGCTGGCAAGGCACGGCGAAAAGATCGGGGAGTGGCGCGGCCTGCCCTGGTATATGCTGGCTTCTGGCGTGTTTGGGGTGATTCTCTACCTGACCCTCACGCGTACCCTGCCTGAGTTGGGCGCGGGCGTGTCGGTGACGCTCATCATCGTGGGACAACTGGTCGTGGGAATGCTGATAGACCAGTTCGGGTGGTTCGATCTGCCGGTGCGCCCGGTGGACGGCCCCCGCCTCCTCGGTGCGGCGCTGTTGTTGCTGGGGAGCTATATTATGGTAAGCAAGTAGCGGTTTCTGAAGACCCACCTCTCAACCCGATATTGAGATATTGGTTGTAGGGGCAGGCCCCGTGCCTGCCCCTACAACCAATGCCTGTTTCCTCTATCAGGTGCTCAGTCCAGGACAAGCTCACGGCTGCCCGCCAACGCCAGCGCAACTATCAGCATCAGCAGAGTGTAGCCGCCGAGCATGGCGAGCGACACAGTAGCGATGGTGTCCTGCTCGGTGGCAAACTTGAGGGCACCGGCAAGGGGTGCCAGCACGGGAGGGATATTCTGCAACATGGGCCGGACCCCCTCGAAGGGGAAGTTGCGGGCATCGAACGACATGACGAGCACCGCCAGGAGGGTCATGGTCCCCAGGCGCACGGCGGAAGTCGAGACAAACGTGCTGAGCAGCGTCACCAGGCAAACCGCGAACGCCGCCCCGACCAGCACCGGCGCGCTACCCAGTGCGTAGTTCGTCGGCGTCTGCCAGTCGAGGAGAGGCTGTCCTGTGGCCCACTCGCTGAAGTATAGCAGGTCGAACAGGGCTGATAGAGCGTAGGCCAGCACCGCCACGAGCCAGGCCGCCAGCATCACCGCCCCCACGTAGGAGGCGCGGGACACCTGCCGTGCAAGTATGGCATACGACTCGGCGCGGTTGCTGCGGGCGAACATCACGGCGCAGGTGAGCGCGGCTTGCAGCATGGTGGCGGCGTACTCTATCCCGAAAAAGTGGCTCTGTCCCGACTTATATTGGAAGAAGAGGGTGTGCACCCCCACCAGAATAGCGAGGTTGAGGAGGACCCAGGCGGTGCGGAAGTAATCACTCAACGTGAAGCGCACCAGCTTCCAGAACACGGGCGGGTTCTGCCGGGGCTTTACGCGCGGGGCTTGCTCGGCTTGGGGGGCGCTCAAAGTCTGCGGGGCTGTGGCTTCCAAGGTCTAACTCCCCTCTCTTCGCAGGTCGCGCAACCACTGGCCCTGCGACGGCGGGTCGGTCTGCGTCTCTATGGAGTCGGGCAGCGGCGGCAGGGGAGCGGTGGAAGGGCCACTCCTGGCGACCGGGGGCGTCTCGACAGCCGTGTCTGCGGGCAGGGCTTCCGGGACTTCCACAGGAGCAGCCGAACCGTTGGGCGAAACAGGACGCACCAGCAGAGGTTGGCTTGCGGGCACGACTTCTAGTGTCTCTGATTGCACGGCAGCGTCGGGCACTATGACCGAGTCATTCGCTTCGCTGGAGTCTACCTGGGCTACATCCGGCGCCGGGGACTCGTGTGAGGAGGCTTCCACTGTAGATGTACTTTGCCCCGGTGCCACGTCGGCCGCCTCAGGGGGCTTGTCACCAGCCTGGGTCTCAGCGGCACCGTCTTTGCGCGAGGGGCGGACAGCGTGCATGTAGATGCTCTCCAGGTCGCGGTTCTCCACGTGCAAGGACACGACATCCCAGCGGGCGTCCACTATGGCTCTGAGGGCGGCGGCTTTCATGGAGGCTGCGTGTGGCACGTCGTTGCCTGTGGGCAGGCTCACCACCAGCGGCTCGGTCTCCAGCAAGCCGCCTTTAATCATCACGGCTGGATGCAGGTTCCGCAGGTATTCTATCAGGTAGGAAGCTAACTCGAAGCCGCGGGACCGGGGCGCGGCCACAATCACCACTCGCGACTGGTCGTTCAGCCGGGTGAGAGCCACCAGCTTGCCACCCCTGAGGATGCCGACTCGCGAGCATATGCGCTCCACTTCGGTCAACTGGTGGGAGCAGAGGAGGATGGTCGAGCCTTGCCGGTTGCAATCGAGCAGCACTTCGCGCACCGCCACCTGCCCCTCAGGTGCCAGCCCGGAGGCCGGTTCGTCGAGCACCAGCAACTCGGGCGGGGTGTCACCGGAGGCGTATACCGCCACCGCCAACCCCAACCTCTGGCGCATGCCTTTCGAGTAGGTGCGTATGCGCCGGTTGGCGGCCTCTTCCAGCCCCACCCGCTTGAGGGCGTGGGCGGTAATTGCCTTCGCATCGCGAGCACGCAGGCCGGCAAGTCGCGCCTGGAACTCCAGGTACTCGCGGCCTGAGAAGTTGCCGTGGTAGCGGGGTTGCTCCGGCAGGTAGCCGACGCGGGCGTGCGCCTTTGTCAGGTCGGTAGAGCCGAAGAGCTTTATCGAGCCGGTGTCGCCGTGCAGGAAACCAAGCAGCAGCTTGAGCAGGGTGGACTTGCCCGCGCCGTTGGGGCCGAGCAGACCAAAAATTTCCCCGCGCTCCAGGTTGAAGGACACGCCACGCAGCGCGGCGACCCCCTTGAACTGCTTGCTCACGCGCTCTATCTGGGCTACCGGCGGCTGGTCCGTGCTTTGCGTGGCGGTAGCGGTAAGGGTGTCGCGCTCTATGGCTGTGGCGGGGGAGACGTCGGCACCGGTGCTCGCCGCGGGTTCTACAGGCGCAGGGCTATTGGCTGTTTGCATATTCAGAATTATAGAGGAAAGGGCGGGATTAAGGAAAGACGCCTCAACGGGCAAGTCACGCCTGCAAATAGGTGGGTTTACGGCACCCACACTTCCCCCTGTCATCCTGAACGGAGTGAAGGATCTCAAGAAGCTGAGTAGGGATGCTGTTGAACCAGGGGATAATGGTTTGGTAGGTTCAGCACAGGGGTAATGTCAGCATCTGAGATCCTTCGCTAGGCTCAGGATGACAGAAGGGACTTTGGTCCTGTTGTATAGAAAGACTTCGATTTGCAGGTGCACCGTAGGGGTGGTATGCAACTCTGTGAAACTAGGTGCGTATATAAATGTAGAAGAAGTCTGCCGACGGCAGGCTTTATCTTTGTGGGAAAGCTGATTGGCAACCGGGTAAAGCTGACTTAGAAGGGAAAGCTCCAAATAATAACAATCATAAACATAACAATAGCATTTACACATTAGCAACGCACCGGCACCCCTGAATACGACTTTTAGCCTAGTACAACCCAGTACCTTTAGTGGATAAAGTCGCTTGCATTATGCGTGGGTCGGGCTTATACTTAGAGAGAAGACGCCGTGCGATTATGCACAGCGGCCATTAGCAGCATTCTTCCATTTCCAATAACATATCTAAAAACAGGTACCAATCTGGTGCCACTTTTTCTATATTGTGGCACGCCGTTTGCTTTATTTAATGGCATACAGCGGGGCGTGACTGCGACAGTCACTGGCTCGCTTGGACCCTTGTACGCGTGGGGGTTTTCCCATGCGCGGTTCCGCTTTATCCAAAGCGGCCGTATAGAGGGTCTGCACCTTTATTTTACAAGACACCTACCTCCTATGTAGGAAGGCTCTTCTGTGATGAAGAGTGAGGGAAAGATTACGATGATGATAGTGCAGCGTACCGAGATAGAGGAAGCACTACAAAAACACTTTGGTTATAACGAGTTCCGGCCCGGACAACTCGAAGTCCTGGAGTCCCTGCTGCGGGACCAGGACGTGCTGGCGGTCTTCCCCACCGGCGCGGGCAAGTCGCTCACCTACCAGTTGGCGGCCCTGCTCCTGCCCGGCACGGCAATAGTGGTCTCCCCCCTAATCGCCCTTATGCGCGACCAGGTAATCGACTTGCAGAGCCGCAGCATTGAGGGCGTGGCCGCCATCAACTCGACGCTGACCGACGAAGAGGTGGACGAGCAGCTGATGACGATGGGGCGTGGCGAGGACAAGCTGCTCTACGTGACGCCCGAGCGCTGCGCCGACCCCGACTTCCTGGCCCGCCTGAAGGATATCAAGGTCTGCCTGTTGGTGGTGGACGAGGCACACTGCATCTCCGAGTGGGGCTACGACTTCCGCCCTGCTTACCTGATGCTCGACAAGGTGATCCAGGCCGCCGGCCGCCCGCCGGTGCTGGCCCTTACCGCCACCGCGACCCCGCAGGTGCGCGCCGACATCCAGGAGAACCTGGGCTTGCGCGATCCCCGCGTGATCATCCACGGCTTCGACCGCCCCAACCTCACCTTTTCGGTGGTGTCGGCCTCGACCGACCGCGAGAAGGACTGGCAACTGCTCAAGATGTTCGGCAAGGCCCCCTCCGGCTTCGAGAACGGCGGCACCGTGTCGAACAAGGACCAGTACACCGGCATGACGCCCGAAGCGGTCGAGAAGCTTCAGTACATGGACGCCAAGCTGGAAGGCTCCGGCCTGGTCTACGTGGCGACGACCTCCGAGGCCAAGCGCGTGAGTGAATTGCTCAACGAGCATGGCATCAAGGCGGACTACTACCACGGCCAGTTGAAGAAGAGCGAGCGAGACCGCGTGCAGCAGGCGTGGATGGACGAGATTATCCCGGTGGTGGTGGCTACGACCGCGTTTGGCATGGGCATCAACAAGCCCAACCTGCGCTACGTGGTGCACTACGACCTGCCTGCTTCCCTGGAGGCTTACTACCAGGAGGCAGGGCGTGCGGGGCGCGACGGCAATCCTTCCAAGGCGATCCTGATCTACGACCCCCGCGACCGCAACATCCAGTCGTTCTTCATCGGCGGCAGCGTGCCCTCAGAGGCCAACCTGCGCGACCTGTGGGACGACCTGCGCAAGGCCCTGCGCGTCAAGGAGAAAGCCAACCCCGAGGAAGCCCCGGTAAGGACGCTGACCATCGGTGAGGCAGCCAAGGTCCGCAACCTGCCCGTGGCCCGCATCCGCCCGCTGCTCGCGGCGCTGGAGCAGGCCGGTGGCGTGGCGAGCCTGAGCGGCAACGGCGACAACGGAGATATCGTGACCTTCCGCAAGACTCACGTACCGGGCCGCCGTCTGCTCCTCGATATGAAGGTGTTACAGGCCCGCAAGCAGTACGAGCAGAGCCGCCTCGACATGATGCTGCGCTACGCCAGCACCCGCGAGTGCCGCCGGAAGCTCCTCCTGAGCTACTTTGGCGAGGACTACACCACGGAGCACTGCGGCGCTTGCGACAACTGCATCAAGGTGCTGGCGCAGATGAGCACCGAGGCCATCAAGATCTCGCAGCCCGCCGTGCACGTGCCGACGGTGCCCTTCCGCAACGGCGACACGGTAGCGCACAAGAAGTGGGGCAACGGCATGGTGCAAAACCTCGAAGAAGGCACCGTAACCGTCCACTTCCCCGACGTGGGCTATAAGACGCTGGCGCTGGAAGTGGTGATGAACTCGGGGATACTGACGGTAGTTAGCTAGACGCGTAACACGTAAAGCGGCTCCAGGGATAATGTACCCTGGAGCCGCTTTGTTGCTTATAGCACCTTTACGAATTACTTCTTATTCCTCCCCTGCCACTCTTTATGTCAATATTGTTCCCCCTCTTGCGTGCCGTTCCCCCATCTGGTAGAATTGAACTGCGGGAAATGATGCACGCACTATAGCAAGGAGACCCAACAGATATGGCTATCGATACCGAAAAGATGATATCGACAACGGCGAATACCGATCTTATCAGCATGAGCCCCACGGCGGCGGCTCAGCTCAAGGAGCTTATCAGCCAGCAGGAGAACGCCAGCGAGCAACTCGGCTTGCGTGTCTTCGTATATCCGGGTGGCTGCTCCGGCATGTCGTACGGCATGGCCTTCGAGGACCAGCCCGCCGAGGACGACCATACTATCATCGTGGAAGGCGTAAAGCTGTACGTGGACGAGATGAGCGCGGGCTACGTGGGCGGCGCGCAGATCGACTACGAGGACAGCCTGATGGGCGGCGGCTTCCGCATTCTCAACCCGAACGCGGTACGCAGCTGCGGTTGCGGCCACTCGTTCGACACCGGCGCGGATGCCGAGAACGCACGGGGCTGCGGCTGCGGCTAATAGACATACGCCGAAGTGAATTAGCTTGAATGGGCACCTACTCTTTGTGAGTGGGTGCCTTTGTCTTATACAGGTGTCCTCATAGCCAGTATCTCGCAGTTCCCGACATGCAATAAAGACGAGACGTATGTTTACCCCACCCAATTCGAACAAAGCAACAGACCTGGGCAACAACTCCCGTTTGTTCTTGCTTGCATGCGCGCCCTTCGCGGTAACATTGCTCATTGCTGCCTTGGTAACTCTTTACTTCGGCTCCTATGTTACCTCGGTACCGGAAAGCGCCAAGACGACACCTATATACCCAGGAGCAATGAACGTCCAATCGCAAGGCAACAGCAGTCTGCAAGTGCTTAGTTTCACAACAAGCGACAGCGAAGATGATGTGCTTGCGTTTTACAAAGATGTGCTTGGGAAGGACAGGTGGGTAAATCCATTGACTGGAGATGACTATCCGCCCAATGTTTTTGAGTGGCATCAAGGCGGCATCAACGGACCTACGGACACCGCATACAGGCTGACCATAGAATTTGAAGCCGGGGAAGACAACCGGAGGAACGTACAAGTCACAGTGACTAAATACGACCCTCGATACTATACGGTGCCGCCGTAACCTCCAAGGAGCCGCCTGCCGCGTATAATAGTCGTAACCATCAGTCCTGCGACTCGCCGACACAACAAAATGATCTCCCGCCTTCGATTCTCAACACTCTCCATGCCCAACCTCTCCCCTGCTGAATGGGTGATGCTCGGCTCGTTCGGCGTGTTCTGCTTCGTCTTCCCTTTCGCCACCTTCCTGATGTCCTTCGGCCTGATGCCCTGGGGCATGGAGTGGATGAGCAGCCTACTGCTGGCGATGCTGGGGCTTGCGTGCGGGGCGTGGATGGTGGTGAACTTTAGGCATGTGGGCCTGTGGCTCAGCCTATTGGTGTTGGCGCTTGGAGTGGGACTGGAATACGTGGGCGTCTTTACTGGCGTGCCGTTCGGGGAGTACCGCTATACGGGCGTGCTGGTGCCGGAGTTGCCGGGAGGCGTGCCCCTGGCGATAGGCTTCGCGTGGCTGCTCATCGTGGTGGGCGGCTTGTTCTCGGCAAGATGGCTGCTCTCTTATGTCAAGGTTGGACAACCCCTATTATGGCCCACTGTTCTGCTGGGGGCGGTACTGGCAGTGGGCCTGGACCTGCTGCTTGAGCCGGTCGCCTACCATGTCAAGGGCTACTGGGAGTGGCAGGCTCCACTGCCGGAGGGCTATTACGGGGTGCCATGGAGCAACTTCGCGACCTGGTTTGTCGCCGCGCTGGGGATGAACTGGCTGGTGAGCCGGACGACCGCCCGGACTGAAAAGCTAGCCTGGAGTTGGTTGCCTGTGTGGCTGTACGGCATGAACGTCTTCATGTTCGGGGTGGTGAACGTGATCCACGGCTTCTGGGTGCCGGGAGCGGTTATGGCTGTCCTGCTAACGCTGTTATTGGGACCCGGTGTGCGACGGCGCAGGATGCCGAGCTAGTCCCTTATCCCTTAGCAGATGGTCTGGGAGCCATCCATAGTCTGCCCCGACCCGCTGCTCACATGGCAGTTCAACAGGTGCTCACTTCCTGCTCATTACATAAGATGCTGCTAGCGTCCCAGGCTGCGGTACGACCTCCCCTTCCAGGCGCTCCTACCTGTGATCGCCCAGCGCATCGAATTTAGCTCAATCGCTATCACATAGATGATGGCTACCGGGTGAAGAAAGGCGTCGAGTGCCGAATAACCGAAGCGAAACGACAGCAGCAGGCGTGCGCCCACGGCAAGCAGGTACTGTGCGAAGGCCACGCCAAAGAGCAACCAATCACCGGACAGCACCCCCACAGCCATGAAGGCGAGCGGCGCAACATAAAGGGCAGTAAGCGCCAGCACCCCAACCGCCAGGAAGATAGGCGAATAGCCGAAGAAGGCGTAAGCGTTCTTGCTGTAGCCGTTCCACACCTCCCGTGCTCCCCCGTACATCCGCGTTCGCATCATGGGACCGCCGTCGGCCAACACGGCCCTGTAACCGGCGCGTTTGGTAGCGCGTGCCAGGGCCACGTCCTCTAATATCTCCGAGCGGACCGCTTCGTGCCCGCCGAACGCCTCATAAGCCTCCCGCCGGAACAGCATGAACTGGCCGTTGGCGGCGGCAAAGGCGGGGCCGGAACGCCGTGAGTGGGCCAGGGGAAGCGGCAGGAAGGTATAGACGGTCCAGTGCAGCAAGATAGGCACAGCCAGACGCTCGGCCAGGCTGCCGGTCGTCTGCACGGGGAAGATGGAGAGCAAGCCCGCGTCCAGTTGCCGTGCGGCACCGGCCGCGTGACTGAGTGCGCCAGGCAAAACGGTCACGTCTGCATCGGTGAACAGCACGTAGTCGGGGCTCGTCTGTTGGCGCATGGCCGCGTACAGTTGATGGCAAGCGTTGGCCTTGCCAAGCCAGCCCTGAGGCGGCTCAATATGCCCACGCACCACACGCAGCCTGCCGGATGAGCGTGTCGCTAGACGGTCTGCTATCTCTCCTGTGCGGTCGGTAGAAGCATCATCGTACACCCAGACCTCGAAGTTCGGGTAATCCTGGGCCAGCAACGACATTAGACAGGCTTCAATGTTGGCTTCCTCGTTGCGGGCCGGGACGAGCACAGCAACGAGAGGTGCGTCTGCTGTGCGAAGCCGGTAACGCTCGATGCGTGGCAGCACCCACAGGTTGACCGCAAGAATGCCGAGCAGCGCAAGCAAGACGGCCAGTATGATGAGATGGTAGGCAAGCGCGAACATGCTCTTGAGACAGCCAGGTGCTAAGGTCTACGGAGCAGCGACCGCACGCGCCCCGCCAGGCCCGCGACCTTCTCCCACTTGCGGTTGACGGAGACTCGACCGCTTAGCACCAGCCGGTACGCGTCCAGGTGGCCCGCCACTATGTCCGCGTGCAGCCTGCCGGCAGTGGCGGTCATGGCCTCCTCGATGCGAGCGTTCACCTCCCGCGATGATAGCCGTTCGCTTCCCATGTCGAACCGTAAGGGCGCACCCACGCGGATGAAGACCTCCGGGGCCTGCTCCAGGAGGAACTCGTAGCGCACGGCCAGGGGCAGCACGGCGCACCTGTCCAGCCTGCGTGCCAGATTGCCCACGCCACCGTATAGGCCGAGCGGGCGGCGGTCCGGGTGAGTAATGGTGCCCTGCGGGAACATGTACAGGGCCGTGTTGGGGCGGTGCCTGAGTATGTCTACGATGTACTCGATGGAAGCGAGGGCCTTGCGTGGGTCGTGCCGGTCTATCCCGAACACCCCGGCCCAGGTCGCGAATGGCACCCCCGCCAGGTGCACCTCCTCCATCATCAGGTAGCCCTCTCGCCGTAACGTCTTCTCGTTCACCAAGTACGATAGGTATCCATCCCACCAGCCGGGGTGCGTGGAGCAGTAGATAACCGGCACGTCCGGCTCGGACCGCAACGGTCGAGCCTCATGCTGAAGGTACAGGTAGACCCCGCCAAAGGCTCGCCGCAACGCCGGTAGCACCAGCAGCCGCGTCAGCACCCAGGTGCCTAACACGTTCTTGTTCGCGGGGTGGAACGGCAAATCACCGGCCTGCTTGCGGAAAGGCAACAACGGTACATTCAGTAGCAGGGTAGGAGACAGAACCGCCAAGACGCCAAGGACGCCAATAGCGCGCCAAGCGGACGAAGCGTTTTGGCAGCGTAGGAGTACGTTGCAACATGCCTTCAAGCACCTCTCCAACAATCCTAATCTTGGCGCATCCCTGGCGTCCTTGGCGTCTTGGCGGTTCCGTCTCATGTTCATTTGACCAGACGCGACACGAGGCGGGCGGACAGGAGGACTAGGGGGATGCCGCCCCCTGGGTGCACGCTGCCGCCCACGAAGAAGAGGTTGGGCACGCCGGGAGCGCGGTTGGGCGGACGCTGGAAGGCGGTCGAGCGGCTGTTGGATGAGAGGCCGTAGAGGGAGCCTTGCCAGGCGTGGTACTTCTCCTGGAAGTCGAGCGGGGTGATCGTCTCCTGGAACACTATGCGCTCGCGCAGGCCGCGCAGACCGCAGGACTCCAGCCGTGCAATGATGTGGTCTCGGTAGAGGTCGCGGCGGGCCGGCCAGTAAATTTCCGAGGAGAGAGCGGGGGCGTTCACCAGCACGAACAGGTTGGAGTGTCCGGGTGGGGCCTGTGTGGGGTCGCTTTTGGAGGTGCAGGCTACGTAGATGGTGGGGTCGGGGGCTGGCTCGCGACGGTCGAAGATATAGTCGAATTCGCTACGGTAGTCGCGGCTGAAGAAGATGTTGTGGTGAGCTAGCTCCGGGTAGTCGCCTCGCACGCCCAGCAGCAGCACGAAGCCGGAGCACGAAGGCTCAAGCCGCTCCATGCGCTTCATAAGCTGCTCGTCGCGGAACACCTCCGGCACCAGGGCCGGGTACGCATACATGGGGTCCGCGTTCACAATCACCGAGTCTGACCGCAGGTCGCCGCCGTCCTTGAGGCGTACCCCTGTAGCCTTCGCTCCCGTGAAGCCTTTGGTCGGCTCCACGTTGATTTGCTCCACTTCGCACTCCGGCATGAAGCGCACGCCCAGGTCGCGGGCGACCTCCATCAGCGCCTCCACAATCCGGTACAGCCCGCCCTTCACATAGTAGCCGCCGCCCGCAATCTCCAGGTACGGTATCATCGCCAGGGTGGCCGGGGCTTTGAAAGGCGAGGAGCCGTTATACGTGGCGTAGCGGTCGAAAAGCTGCACCATGCGCGGGTCTTTGAAGAAGCGTCTCACCGCTCGGTCCATGCTGACGTGCGCGTCTATTCGCAGGGCGTCCAGGCCCCGGCGCGAGACGAGGTCCAGCAGCCTCGGACGCTCCCTCAACAGAAAGACGGGGCCTGCGCGCTCGAACATCTTGCGGGCGTAGGCGAGGAAGCGGAAGAGGCCGGTCACGTCGCCGGGAGCGAACCCGCCTACCTCAGCGACCAGCCGGGGCAGGTGCGAGGAGATGTCGAGGCTTGAGCCGTCCGGGTAGCGGTAGCGACATATTGGCTCAAGCGGCTCCAGGGTGAGGTAGTCTTCCATGCGCCGCCCGGCTGCGTGGAACGTTTCGCTCAACACGCCCGGCAACGTGACCAGCGACGGGCCGGTGTCGAAGCGGAAGCCCTCGGCCTCCACGATGTTGAGCTTGCCGCCGGGCGTGGCGTTCTTCTCGACCAGCGTGACGCGGTGCCCCTGCGCCGCCAGCCGCACAGCCGCGCCGATGCCACCCAGCCCCGCCCCTACGACAGCTACGTGACTCATTGGCCCGCGACCGGAAACTCAGCCTCTGTGGCCGCACGCCGGGCGCTGAGAGCCTGCTCTATAGCGTCCAGGTCGATCTCGGCGTAGCTGTTGACGATCGCGTCGGCGGTGGATATGTCCTGGTCCTCGTTGAAGCCATTGAGGAAGCCGATGCAGTACATACCGGCGCGCCGGGCCGACAGCACGCCGTTCTGCGAGTCCTCCATCACCACACACTCAGCAGGCTCTACACCCAGTTTAGAGGCTGTGTGCAGGTAGATGGCCGGAGAGGGCTTGCTCTCACCGCCGGTAAGGTCATCGGCGCTCACTACAGCCTCGAATTCGGAGCGGAGGTCGAAGCGGTCCAGCACGATATCTATCCAGGAACGGGTGGAGGAAGACGCGAGAGCGACGGGTATCTCACGCTGGTGCAGTTCGGCTAGTAGCTCAGTGAAGCCCGGAATAAGCGCCACCATCTCGCGGTAAATCTGCCGCGCCATAGCCATGTAGACTTCCAGGAAGTCGTCTTTGCTGTGCGTAACCCCGTACTCGGTGGTCAGCAGGCGGTACATATTGTCCAGGCTGAGGCCGATGATGCGGGTCTGGTCGGCGTCGGTCCAGTTGGGCACCAGCGAGCGCAGGAAGAAACCCTCCGGCTTCTTCCAATGCAGCTCGCTGTCCACGATTACGCCGTCCATATCAAAGATGAAAGCCTGCATGCTAGGTGCCAATCTCCTCTAAAGCTTGTGTGTACGCCCTATACGTACGCTCGCCCTGGGCAACGAGGATTACCTGCTCGACCGACTCAGGCCCCGCAGCAAGGAAGTTGCTTATCTCGCGCATGGCGATGGGGGCGGCCCGCTCCACCGGGAAGCCATACACCCCTGTGCTGATGGAGGGGAAGGCAATCGTCCGCACGCCTCGCTCGTCGGCCAGCTTGAGGCTGTTGCGGTAAGCCGAGGCCAGCAGGTCGTCCTCGCCGTTATCCCCGCCACGCCAGACCGGCCCAACGGTATGAATCACCCACTTAGCCGGGAGGTTGTAGCCCCCGGTAATACGAGCCTCGCCGGTGGGGCAACCTCCAAACGTGCGGGTCTCTTCCAGCAACTGCGGCCCGGCAGCAGCGTGTATAGCCCCGTCCACTCCCCCGCCCCCCAGCAGCGAGTTGTTGGCCGCGTTGACGATGGCATCCACCTGCATGCGCGTAATATCGCCCTGCATTACGCTTATCTTATCTGACATAGGCATTTATTGTACTACAGCTTCCCGCGTTCGGCACGACCGCGAACTCAGAGGTAAATAGAGACGGAAACACAAAGACGCAAAGGACGCAAAGAACGCGCAAAGAGGATGAAGGTTTGGAGAGTGCAGAAAGGACCAGGGTATGTCATAGGGACCCCGGTCCTTTTGCTTGGAACACAATCCTTAATCTCTGCGCGTTCTTTGCGTCCTTTGCGTCTTTGCGTCTCCGTCATCAAGTGGTGGCTAACGGAACCAGGGGGAGGTCTTGAGGCCGGGGGTAGATGGCTCGTCCTGGCGGTCCGCACGTTTGCGGGGTTGTTTGCTCTTGATGCCTTGCTGGGCGCGGGCCTCCTCGGTGAGGAAGCGGGCATGGCGGGCGGGGGACATGCCGGAGCCGTAGCGGTTGGCGTAGACCTGGGTGAATTCCGCCCCCAGGAAAAGGATTTGTGCCGAGTAGTATATCCAGACGAGAACGACCACCAGGGAGGCAGCCGCCCCGAAGGCCGAACCGACATTGCCCAGGCTGAGGTAGATGCCCAGGGCTATCTGGCCGAGCAGGAAGAGCGTGGCGGTCACGGCCCCGCCTATCAGCACCTCTTTCCAGCCTACTTTTATGTCGGGCACGAACTTGAAGATCATGGCGAACAGCAGGGCTATCACGGCCAGCGTTATCGCATAGTTGACCGCGTTCCACAGCAACGCCCCACCCGGCAAAGTCTCGCTGAGAAATGGCCCCAGGGTGGAAAGGAGGGCGTTTATCACCTGCGATACCACCAGCAAGAAACCGACAGCCAGCAGCATCCCGAACGACAGCAGATTCTTGGTAAGCGTGGCTACTATGCCCCCGCCCGGTACAGGCTCGACCTCCCATATAGTATTGAGAGCGTCTTTTAGCTGCCCGAAGATGCCCATCGCGCTCAGCAGCAAAGTGCCCGCGCCGACGATGCTTGCTATGGTGCCTGCCCTAGGCTCGCTTGCGCTACTTACCAACCCCTGGATGAAGTCGGCGGTATCCTTGTCGAACACTCGGCTCATAGTGCCCGTTATCTGGCCCTTAGCGGCGGCCTCGTCAAAGACGAAACCGGCTACAGCCATAGCCACCACCAGCATCGGCCCAATCGAGAAGATGGCATAGTAGGCCAACGCCGCCCCGAGCCGCGAAGCCTTGTCTTGCGTCCAGTCCTGGAACGTCTCCTTGACCAGGCCAAGCAGCGAACGGTCGTTCATGTTGAAACCTCATTGTTGGACGATGGACGATGGACGATGGAAAAGTGGTTAGTGGTTAGTGGTTAGTGGTTAGTGGTTAGTGGTTAGTGGTTAGTGGTTAGTGGTTAGTGGTTAGTGGTTAGTGGTTAGTGGTTAGTGGTTGGGCGTACCCAATTAAACAATCCTAATCTTGGCGCGTCCTTGGCGTCTTAGCGTCTTGGCATTTCCGTCACCTACCATCGTCCATCGTCTACCTGAACCAGGGTGACGCTTTAAGGCCGCGAGGCTTTGAGCGCGACTTGTCGCCACTGCCTTTAGCGTCCTTGTCGCCGCCGTCCTTGCTGGGGATGCCTTCCTGGGCGCGGGCCTCTTCGGTGAGCGGCTCGGCGTTGGAGTCGGGTACCACCCGCGAGCCGAAGCGGCGGGCATAGACCTGCGTCAGTTCGGCCCCGATGAAGAAGATGAGCGCCGAGTAGTATATCCAGACGAGTATGATCACGATTGAGCCTGCGGCCCCGAACGCCGTTCCGACGCTGCCGCTACCGAGATAGACACCCAGCGCGATCTGCCCCACCGTGAAGAGAATGGCGGTAATGAACGAGCCTACTACCACGTCCTTCCAGGCTACCTGCACGTCGGGCAGGAACTTGAAGAGCACAGTGAACATCAATGTGATTATGCCGATCGTGATTACAATGTTCACTACCTGCCAGACTATATCGCCACCGGGCAGCACGCTCTTGAGGAACTGTCCGAGGGCAGCGATACCCGCGCTCACGACCAGAGAAACGAGCAAGAGGAAGCCCGTGCCCAGCACCATCGTAAACGAAAGGAACCTCTCGCGCATTATGCCGAGGATGCCCTGCCCTTCTTTCGGCTTGACCTCCCAGATGGTGTTCAGCGCGTCCTTCAACTGCCCGAACACACCCGAAGCGCCCATCAGCAGGGTAACGATACCTATGGACGCAGCAATGACATCACCGCTGCCCTTGTTGGCATTGTCCAGGGCCTGTCCTATCGTTTCTTTACCGCTGCTGCCAACCATGTTCCCTATCGTACCCAGCATCCGGTCTCGTACCTGTGTTTCGTCGAAGACCTGGCTGGCAATAGCAAGCGCAATCAACAGGAGGGGGCCAATGGAGAAAATGGTGTAATAGGCGAGGGCCGCCGCCAGCCGGGGCACCTTGTCCTCACCGAAGTCTTTGAAGGTCTCCTTCAAGACATCAAGAACGACTTTGAAATTCATGCATAGACTCCTTGTGCAATCATTACAAGCAGCTATGCAAGCGCCGTACCAAAGAGGATATAGGATTTGGAAATTGGAATTTCGAATTGCGAATTTAGCAGATATCGACGCAAATTCGCAATTCGAAATTCCAATTTCCAAATCACGTCACTATTCGAAGCACGGTTTCGTGCAGTGCCCTCAGGCCGAGGTGGACGTTGGAGAGGGAGATGCGCTCGTCGTGGGCGTGCATGAGGGCGGAGGGGGCGGCACCGGGTTCGTCGCGCATGAGGCCGAAGCCGTAGACGTCAACGCCCAGGGGTTCGGCAAAGCGGCCGTCGCTGGCCCCGGTAGCCATGAAGGGCACGAGGGTAGCGCCCGTCAGTTCTTTGGTGACGTCCTGCATGATGCGGAATAGCTCCGTGTCGAAGCTGCTGGCCGAGCCGGGCCAGTACTCGTATACCTCCACCTCCACGTCGGGGCCGACAATCTCCGTTATTTGCCGGGCAAACTCGTCCATAGACACGCCGGGCAGCACCCTGCCATCGACATCCGCTTCGGCGGTGGAGGGGATGACGTTGATGCGACTACCGGCCGCGTGCAGGATGGTGGGCGCTGCGGTGTTGCGAAGTTGCGCGTTCAGGGTGAGGCGGGCGGCGGGCGACAGGGGCGAGTCTTGCAGCGCCATCTCCATCGTATACTCGTTCAGCAAGTCGCCTATCTTGGCTTCGGCGCGAGGCTCGCCCTCAAAGATGCGCTCCAGCATACCCCGCACGATATCGCTTGCCTGGATGGGCATCTGGAACGAACCCAGCTTACCCAGCGCCACCCCAAGCTTCACTATGGCGTTGTCGCTGTGGGGGCGGGAGGCATGACCGGGGGAGCCGTGGGCGCGCAGGCGGAAGCGGCAGGCACCCTTCTCGGCCACGCGACAGGGGAAGAACGACTTCCCGCGCACCTGCATCTCGCCACCGCCACCCTCGCTCAAGCCGTACTCGCCATCCAGCCACTCCGGCATGTTCTCGGCTATCCAGCGCATGCCCTTGTACGAGCCGTCTTCCTCGTCGGCGGTGCATAGCAGTACCACGTCGCGCTTGAGCGGCACGCCACGCCTGGCGAGATCGAGGAAGATGGTCAGGTGCCAGGCGACCCACTGCTTCATATCGACCGCGCCCCGGCCCCACACGTAGCCACTATCTATATCGCCCGAAAAGGGCGCACGAGTCCAGAACTCAGGCTCGACGGGCACCACGTCGGTGTGCGACATAAGCAGCAGGGGCCGTTCGGAGCCATCTCCCTTGAGCACAGCCCGCAGGTTGGCCCGCCCAGGCTCCGACTCCACCACCTCTGCATCCACCTCAGCCTCCGCCAACTGCTGCCGTATGTACTCCACGGCCAGTATCTCGTTGCCGGGCGGGTTGCTGGTGTCGAGGCGGATGAGGGCTTGCAGGTGCCGCACGCACTCGTCCTCCAGTGCGCTCATGGTATCGTCTTCGGTACGGGTAAGCATGGGGGCCTCCATTTTTAGCCATTATACGACCAGGAGACAAACAGGAGTCCGGTACGTGAGATGCGCTTGACACCATTGGTGCCAGTAGCTATAATTTAGTGTCGCGGGCGGTTAGCTCAGTTGGTTAGAGCGCTACGTTGACATCGTAGAGGTCATTGGTTCGAGTCCATTACCGCCCACCCATAGTTTGCGCACGAAACAGGGTCTAGCAACTACTGCTAGACCTTTCTCTTTGGGCGGGTGTAGCCGAATGATCTAATGTGCTCCTTGGATCATACAACCGTGCTTGTGTCAGCTAGTTCCAGAACCCGATCAATCTTTGCTGCTAGAGACTCAACAAGAGACTCAACAATTGGTGGCAGCTAGACTTCCAGGCTATTCGCGCCGCGCTCCAAAAAGTCTTCAAGCACGACATCTCTATCAAAGAACGCCACGAATGAGAAGAATGACTTGACGAGCAGTGGCAAGAACATGTGCGACTGTGGAACCGTCCCAAATGCAAGAGCATCGCTGTTATTGGCAGCGATGCTCTTCTTGAATCAGTTCCTTACCTGCTTTATGTGACTAGCGTGTGCCCGTGCCCGGTGTCCGGTCCACGCGCTCGACTTCGTGGCGGTGCGGCCGCAGTCCCGCGAGACCGGCGAGACCCAGCAAGCCCAATAGGCCCCAGGGGAAGCCGTCATCATCATTGTCGTTTTGCTGAGCCGCTACGGTTGTCCCGCCCGTGGTAGCAGTCGCCTCCTGGGCAAACGTCGCCTGAGAACCACCTACCAACAAGGCAAACGCCAGCATGATACCGGCAGCCCATCGCTTCAAGACCTGAGTTTCGTTTTTCATGGTTTTTTCTTACTCCTTCATCCTCTTCGCGTTTCTCTTCGTGGTTGTCGCCCTTAAGTAATGACCCACGGGGCCACCTTGCTACCTTAGGGCACTATCCGTACCAAATGAGTGGTCCCGGAAATAAATACTACCGATGTTAACATCTGCTCACGGCAGTTAGGCAGCCAATCGCTATGCCAGAGCAAGGGTCAGGGACAATCAGCAAACTACAGCCGGCCAACAACGCACATTAGTGACTTACCCCTACTTGCAGAGGCCTGCCGAAGGTCGCTGCGTCTGCACGATATGGCATGCAACTTGCCTCCTAATCTGCTCACTCGACAAAGTGAAAGGGCGCACCGGTCGAACTATCGGCCAAAGTTCAGCGCCTCAGTTGAGGCGGAAGGATAGCCAGATTATGGATAACAGCACAACTAATTCGGATAACACGGGAGCATCAAGCCAGGGCGGCCCAGCCGGCAACTCTGGGGCCTCAGCACGTTACGGGTGGCTGGATGATTACCAGTCCGGCAATTACGACAACTTGCCGCACGATGAAATCTATAGAGGCTATCGTGACTGGAGCCGTAGCGCCAACCCCGACGAACTGTATGAGGGGACTTATCACGGTTACCAGGGCCTGCAAGAGGACCAGTTGCGCGGCGTGGCGTCAGACCTGTACAGCTACACACAGGAGCGGGGCCTGGACCTGAGCGATCTTGAGCTTTCCAACTCCGACTACCAGCAGTGGAGTACACAGGACCTTGCACGTGTGACCGGGCGGGCCTACGGCTATTCCGGCAATCAGGAGCAGGAGCAGGACCAACCTGAGAAGAAGGAAGAAGACAAGGAGTCGGGCGGCATACCTAAGCCCCTTGTAGGACTGGCGTTGGCCGGCGCGCTTGCGTTTGCTGCTTCCCGTGTCCTGGGCGGCAAACGCGATAACGAAGACAGCGAAGACAGGGAGTCCACCAGCTACCAGGCGAGCGCTCAAAGCTCGGTGCCGGTCAGGGACTACGGCGTGGATACAACGCAGGACTATACCAGCAGCGCTTCCATAAGCACAGCGTCAGACTACGGCACCAGCACCGCATCTGACTTCGGTAGCGACATTATCTTCGATGAGACCACAGGCGTGGTGACCGACCAATCGACGGGCCTCACGTCTGACTACTCCGATGACACCATGTTGGCGGACGATCAGACATCGGGAGGTCTGTCGGGCAGGGCGTAAGGTAAGCCTGCCTACCCAGACTTAGGTTTGGTATTGAAGAACTACAGCACCACAGGTAAGTAGTCAACTAAGATAAGAGCCGCCCGAATTCGGGCGGCTCTTATCTTAGTTGAGCGCACGTTTCCGCATGTGAGTTCCTGATTCGACAACGCGCCTTGTCACTGCAAGCCTTGTGCTACGATAACCCAGGCCGGGAAACGCCGCCGGGGTCACCTTACCTGAATCTTCAATGTATAGGGGCTTCTACCCGGCATGAACCTGCTTTTCATCGGGGACATACTGGGGCCGGAGGCAGTCGCCTATCTGGTAGGACGTTTACCCTCTCTACGCCGCGACTACAACTTGGATCTGGTCGTCGCGAACGCCGAAAACGCAGCCATTACAGCCACCACTCCATGGGAAGGCTCCGGTATGACACTGCGCATTGTGGACGACTTGCTCAACGCGGGGGTAGGTACAGCTTCGACACCCGCCGCTTAGAGAACCTCTGGCTGCGTCCTGCTCCACGTAGCGTTGTGCTCCAGACCGGTTGCTGAAGTGTATAGCCCACGGTCTCAATCTTGCTTGCACCACCCAGGCATTCAGACCTGTTGATGCATACACGGGAGCAGGATATGAAATCTTTCTCGTTCCCCGGCGGGCGATTATCCCTCGCCGCATTCTTAGTGGCGGCACTGGCCCTCGCGGCGGTGAGTTGCACCGCACCGGGCCAGGAGCCGGACCCCACCCCGACCAGCCAGGCACCCACCTCCACCGCCACACCCCTCCCCAGGCCAACTACTATACCAAGCCCACGCACCGTCTTCGTGCACCTGTTTGAGTGGAAGTGGACCGACGTCGCGCAGGAGTGCGAGAGCTTCCTTGGACCGAATGGGTACGCTGCCGTCCAGATTTCGCCGCCCCAGGAGCACATTGTCGCCCCGAACCACCCCTGGTGGCAGCGCTACCAGCCGGTCAGCTACAAGCTCGAAAGCCGCAGCGGCACCCGCGCCGAGTTCGCCGATATGGTCAGCCGTTGCAATGCGGCGGGCGTGGGCGTCTATGCCGACGCCGTGATAAACCACATGTCGGGGATGGACGGCGGCACCGGCATAGCGGGCACTACCTTTACCCACTACAGCTATCCTGGGCTTTACGAGTTCGATGACTTCCATCACTGCGGGCTGAGCGGCAAGAGCGACGACATCTTCAGCTACCGCAACCGCGAAGAGGTGCAGACCTGCGAGCTGGTCAACCTGGCCGACCTAGATACGTCCTCTCCCAGGGTGCAGGACCGCATAGCCGCGTACCTGAACGACATGATCGGCCTGGGCGTGGCGGGCTTCCGCATCGACGCGGGCAAGCACATAGATACCAACGAACTGAAAGCCATCCTGGACAAACTCGATGATACCACCGACGGCAAGCGGCCCTACGTATACCAGGAGGTGATCGAGGGTGCGGGCGAGCCTATCACAGCCAAGGAATATTTGCAGAATGGCGATGTGAGCGAGTTCAAGTACGGCGGGCGAATCGGCCCCAACTTCCGCAACGGGCAGCTAGCGGGCATGAAGGAGTTCGGGCTGACCCAGGCGTTCATACCTAGCGACTCGGCGGTTATCTTCACCGACAACCACGACAACCAGCGCGCTCACGGGTCCGGCGGCAACGTGGTCACCTTCAAGGAAGGCAGGCTTTACGCGCTAACGAACGTCTACATGCTTGGCTGGCCCTACGGCTACCCACAGGTTATGTCGAGCTACCAGTTCGACAACTCGGACCAGGGGCCGCCCTCCAACCCCGACGGGAGCACTCTGCCGGTATACACTGACGGCGCGCCCGATTGCGGCAAGGGCCGGTGGGTGTGCGAGCATCGCTGGCCGCAAATTGCGGGCATGATTGGCTTTCGCAACTTCACCGCACCCCGCTTCGAGGTGACCGACTGGTGGACCAACGGCGCTAAGGCGCTCGCGTTCGGGCGCGGCGACCTCGGATTTGTGATTATCAACCTGGAAGACACCGAGCTAAACAACACCTTCCAGACGAGCATGCCCGCCGGGACTTACTGCGACGTGACAAAGGGTGAGTTGGCGGCGGACGGGCGCAGATGCACGGGGCCGTCCGTGACGGTGAACGACAAGGGACAGGTCGCGGCCACGGTGCCCAGGATGAGCGCGGTGGCGATACATGGCGGGGCGAAGGTCGCCGGGCCATGACGGAACTAACCCAAGGCCACAGAATTGTTTTTAAGGTGCTGGGATGACTTTCCAGCACCTTTGTTTTCTCCCCGGTACGTTGTAGCAACAGCAGGGTTGGAGCCATCTTCCAGATATGACCCTGGGATCGGAGTGGGAGTGAGCGAACATTCAGGAGGTCTGCACAGTAGGTATATAGGAATGGACACTGTGCTTGCCTTCAACCAGTCGCACCGCGTTGGCAACCTCCAGCAAGGCAGGCACAGTGTTCTACCCGCACAACCGTTAGCTGATTAGTTCGTTAACCTGCATGTACCAGGAGGGAGTGCGTTGGCTGCCGTGTGCGTCACAACAAAGTGGCGCGCCCAGTGTATCAGTAGGTGTCAATCCACTAAATATTGACACCTACTGCCGCCGGGTTTATCTTTGACAGGGCAGCACTCAGCGCACGCGCCCCTCCGGCCGTATTGCTGCCGGCGTCTTGTCGCTCGTGCAGCGCGTTGTCTCGAGGAGTGAGGTAAGGGTAAGGAGCAAGAACCTATGAAAGCTTTCGTCTCCAGTCTAATTGTAGTTATTCTCGCAGGTGTTGCCGCGCTCTTTCTCTTCGCGCCGCCACACACCACGTCTGCCGAGGCGTCCGGCGCGCTGTCTGCCGAGCAGGACGCCGGGAAGCGCGATAGCCCGCAGGGGGCCGCCACCGCCGAGCCTACGTGTGCTCCTTCCTGGGTGGTGGTCGCCAGCCCAAATGCCGTCAGGAGCGGCCAGCAGTACGGCTACTCGGTGAACCAGCTAATGGGCGTGAGTGTCGTATCGCCGGACGATGTTTGGGCGGTTGGCTACTACACCGACCCCAACACCTCAAAACCTAATGCTGCGTCCGAGCGTGAAGCGAAGATTTCGCCCCATGACAAGGTCCAGACGCCGGAAGGCTCGCAAGGTACGCTGCGCACGCTAATTGAGCATTACGATGGCACCGCTTGGACGATAGTCCCCAGCCCGAATAACGGCTCGGACGACAACGCGCTCGCCTCGGTGGTCGCGCTCGCCAGCAACGATGTGTGGGCCGCAGGGCACTACATCAACGATTTCGGTATCGCGCAGACGCTGGTACAGCACTGGAACGGCGTAGAGTGGAGCCTGGTTGACAGTCCGAACGTCGGGCCGCTGCTGGATAACCGCCTGACCTCCATAGACGCCTCCGCCCCCGACGATGTATGGGCCGTTGGGTACTACTACAACGACGTGGCGGTACCGCAAACGCTGACTATGCACTGGGATGGCACGGAATGGACCATAGTCGCCAGCCCCAACGTTGGGGAGCGCGAGAACTTCCTCTACGCAGTAACGGTGATTGGCCCGAACGACGCGTGGGCGGTCGGTGACTATGGGATCATGGCTGGCTATCAGTACGTGTTCAAGTCGCTCGCGCTACACTGGAACGGCGCTGTATGGACCGTAGTAGCCACCCCCAGCGTGGGGTCGTTTACCAACATCCTTAATGGCGTGGACGCGGCCGCCTCGAACGATGTATGGGCTGTAGGCTCGTTCGGGAGCAGTAACGGGTCGCGCATGCTGACTATGCACTGGGACGGCACCGAATGGACCGCGATGCCGGGTGACAATACAAACGCCACCTATGAAGTCCTCTACGCAGTAACGGTGATTGGCCCCAACGACGCATGGGCGGTGGGCCAGTCGAGCGGCTACATGACCACGCCTCTGCCGCTCACGGTGCACTGGGACGGCACCGAGTGGAGCACCGTGAGCGGCCCTAACCTGGGCCAGGACGAGTCGGGGTACGTAGGCTATACGGCGTTGCTCGCGGTTGACGCGAGTGGGAGCGAAGATGTCTGGACCGTGGGCTACTTTGAAAGGGGCAGCTACTACGACAGGCGCACCCTCACGGAGCACTACTCCACCGACTGCGTGAGCTGCCCCACGAGCTTCAACGACGTGCAGCCCGGCAGTCCCTTCTACCCCTACGTGCAATGCCTATCCTGCCAGGGCATCGTCTCCGGCTATCCGTGCGAGGACCCGGCGAACCCCTGCTACTATACACCCGTGCCCAGCGGTACGCCCTCCCCTTCGGGTACGCCCGGCACCGGCGGGTACTACCGCCCCAGCAGCCCGGTAACGCGCGGGCAGCTTGCCAAGATCATCGCCAACGCCGCTTCCTTCGAGGATGCGCCCGGCGGCCAGATGTTTGAGGACGTGTACCCCGGAAGCACCTTCTACTACTGGGTAAACCAGCTTGCCCGCAAAGGCATCATAGCCGGATACCCCTGCGGCACGGTGCCCTCCGAACCGTGTGGCTACTACAACTTCCCATACTTCAGGCCCAGCGCCAACGCCACCCGCGGCCAGATAGCCAAGATCGTGTCGGAAGCAGGGGAGTACAGTGACGAGGTGCCCGCGAACCAGCAGTCCTTCGTAGACGTACCGCCTGGCAGCCCGTTCTGGCTCTACGTGGAGCGACTGAAGATGAACGGCTCGGTCATCAGCGGTTACGCGTGCGGCGGCCCCGGCGAGCCATGCCCTGGCGCATACTTCCGCCCGCAGGCCAACGCCAGCCGCGGACAGGTAGCCAAGATAGTCTCAAAGGCTTTCCTGCCCAACTGCTACCTGCCCTGAATCGAGTTACAGGCGGGACAATCCACAAGAAAGGGCTAAATCAGAAGAGCCAGGGTACGACGTACGTACCCTGGCCCTTCTTCGTACTCTCCAAGCTTTCTTACCTCTGGGCGCATTCTCTACGTCCCCAGGTGATGCGTTTAGATAACCCGCTGCTATCTGGCACATAGCTTGCACTTCAACA
Organism: Chloroflexia bacterium; assembly: GCA_036386675.1. Classification (GTDB taxonomy): domain Bacteria; phylum Chloroflexota; class Chloroflexia; order QHBQ01; family JADMIH01; genus JADMIH01. Next base: position 41,474 of record DASVVE010000047.1, read on the forward strand.
TACCAACGAAGAGAACGTGTTATTCACTAAGGGCTTAAACAGAAGGAGAATAAGATGCTAAGTTTCGGGCTACTGGTACTGCGCGTAATATTCGGCGCGTTGATGGCCGGGCATGGGGCGCAGAAGTTGTTCGGGTGGTTCGGCGGGCATGGTGTGAAGGGCACCGCCGGCTGGCTCGAATCTATGGGTATGAAGCCGGGCAAGCCGTGGGCGATAGTGGCGGGCGCGTCGGAGTTCGGCGGCGGCGTGCTTACCGCGCTGGGCTTCCTCAACCCACTGGGGCCGCTTGCGGCTACCGGCGCGATGGGCATGGCGGCGGCCAAGGTGCACGCGGGCAAGCCAATCTGGGTAACGAGCGGCGGTGCGGAGCTACCCGTGACCAACATCGCCATCGCGCTTGCCCTGGGGATCGCCGGGCCGGGCAAGTTCTCGGCCGACTGCGCGCTCGGCATAAAGTTGCCCCGCAGGCTCGTGCTTGTACCAGGGTTGGCGCTGGCCGCCGGTAGCATCGCCTATGGTGTCATATCGAGCAACCGGGCCATGCAACAGGCGGTACAGGAAGCGCAGGAGGTCGAGCAGACCCAGCCGCAGGCCGAGGAAGACCAGCCGCAAGCGGTGCGAGTGCCCGAAAGCCCCACCACCGGCGATCTGGAGCAGCGCAACGAGCTGGCGGCGCAGGAGCCTGAGCGAACCTCGGGGGCCATGTTGCAGGCGGGTGAGGACGCGGCGCACGCAATCTAGGTGCGATAGACGACCTTACCGCACATCAGCACAGGCCAGGCAATAAACTTCCTGGTCTGTGCTGGATTGCTAACACGTCTCGCAGGCTAACGGTCTCTATGTAGCACCCCATGCGGGTAGATTGTCATATGTAGCGCTCCAGGTCGGCGGCTGATGCACTAACCTTTGTCTGTAGTCCTGCGGCGCGTATGAATATTTGGTTATAATTGTGTTCGGGCGTCGTTGCATTTCGATTTTGCACAGTGAAGGAGATAGGTACATGTTCAACAATATGAGGCTCGGTGCGACCAAGATTGCAGCCATTACAGGGCTGCTAGTTTTAGCTGCTTTAGCCGCTGGAGGTGGCTTGTTCGATGCTATGGGGGCGAAAGCAGCCTACCCTCCGCGCTCGGTCCCGGCCGCGCCCCACTCCACGTTTGTCAATTGGGTAGCGCAGGTGCCGACGACACCCAATTCCACCCAGACCGTACGTGTTTGGATAAATTCCGACACCGCGTTTGGCGAGACCGCAGCCCTGGAATACAACATAGTGGGCACTAACACCTATGTGAAAGTGCTGGGCACCTATGACGACACCAGTTACCCTGGTGCCAACTGGTACGCGGACATCCCCGCCCATCCCGCCGGTACAGAGATCCGCTACCAACTTTTCGTCCGCAATCAGAGTAGTAATGATTACCTGTATACCGGCTTCAACTGGTCCTACATAGTTGCCGAGATGACCAGCACCTCCACCACTACGGCAACGGCTACGGAAACAACGATCCCTGCCAATACCGCCACAGGCACAGCTACTGAGGTGCTGTCGGCAACCACCACAGCCACCGGCACAGGCACAGCCACAGGCACAACTACAGGTACTGCTACAGGCACAACTACAGGTACTGCAACTCGCACAGCCACGGCATCAGGCACAACTACAGGCACAGCCACTCGCACAGCCACCGCTATGGCCTCGAATACCACCACCGCCACTACCACTGCTACGACAACGCGCACAGCCACCGCTATGGCGTCGAATACCACCACCGCCACCAGAACCGCCACCAGGACCGTCACGGGCACAGTTACGGGCACAGTTACGGGCACAGTTACGGGCACAGTTACGGCAATGGCTACCGCCAGCCGCACACCTGGCAACGGCAGAGTGGCAATCTGCCACCGCACAGGCTCATAGCGCAACCCCTGGGTGCAGATAGAAGTCAGCGAGAACGCCCTTCCCGCGCACCAGGCACACGGCGACATCTACCCCGTGCCCGCCAATGGCTGCCCAGGTCCGGGCACTCCCGCTCCCACTACGAGCATGACACCTGTGG
>DASVVE010000048.1:0-34030 GCA_036386675.1 Chloroflexia bacterium
GGACTGATACATCGTATTCTGATCTTCATAGCTTCTATGAGCTGAACTAGTCTGCCGCAGGGCAGACTTCGCAAGGTGTAGCCCTCGATTTCAATCGACGGGCGTCTCATGCCGACCAAAGTGGAACCCAGCATCCACATACATGCCTGGACATCACCCCTGAAGGTGCGCTATATAGATATAAGCCCATCAAGGAGACAGCACTTGCCAGAGTATATCTTCGACCTGACCTATACGCCCCCCGACTTCACACGCCCCGCGTTCGAGGCCGCCCCCGACAAAGAGACCGAACCCGCACCGGCCGACGGCCTGGCCCCCACCACCTTTTACGCCTCCACCAACTTCCCGACCTACATCAAGCGCAACGGCGAGTGGAAGCTGGTGCGGCGGCAGCGTATGGACGCGTGTATCGTATGGGAGGACAAGGCCAAGCACGAGGAGCCGGGCTTCGTGTGCGTAGAGATGCGCAAGGTACGTGCCGGGCAGCCTGTCGTGGTGGGCATGGCCGAGGACGGCAGCACGGGGCTGCTGGTGCACTCGACCGGCTTCGTGCCTGTGGGCAGCGACCCCAGCGTCGAGGCTTTCCGCTTCATGGCGAGCGGAGCCTCAAGGGAGCGGCCGCTGAACTACAGGCGCATCGCGGAATTGCTGATGTGGGACCGGCGGCGCAACGGCCGGAGCATCTGGGTGCTGGGGCCTGCGGTGGTGCACGCCGGGGCGCGGGAGAGCATGGCCTGGCTCATCGCCAACGGCTACGTAGGCGCGGTCTTCGGGGGCAACGCCGTGGCGGTGCACGACCTGGAGCAGGCGCTATACGGCACGGCGCTCGGCATGGACGTGGAAGGCCACCTTATTTCGGGCGGGCACAGGCACCACATGGACGCTATCAACACCGTGCGCAAGGCGGGGAGCATAGCGGGCGCGGTGCAAAGCGGGTTGGTGCGGGATGGCATCATGCACGCGCTGGTGGAGCATGGGGTGCCCTTCCTGCTCGCAGGCTCGATACGGGACGACGGGCCGCTGCCGGGCGTGATTACCGATGTGCTGGAAGCCCAGGACAAGATGCGCTTCTTCACGCAGGGCGCGACCCTGGTGGTGATGCTCGCCACGATGCTGCACTCTATCGCTACCGGCAACATGCTACCCACCTTCATCGAGCGCGACGGCAAGATCGAGCCGGTCTACACGATAGTGGTGGACCAGGCGGAGGTGGTGATACACAAGCTGATGGACCGGGGCACGCACCAGGCGTTCGGCATCGTGCGCAACGCCGACGATTTTCTCAGCAGGGTGGTGTCCGAGTTGAAGGTATTGCACGGGCGATAGAACCTCAATCCATGCGCTTAATCCTGCGTACATAAACAAAGCTATCTCTATGCTCTTCTGGGAACGAAGCGCCCCAAATCAGGAGTAGTTCCTCCACGACTTCGCCAATACTCAGCGCTTCTTCCAGCAATACGATACCAGGCACATGCCCACCTTCTGCTATATGGTCCCGCAAATGTACGGGCATGGATGACCTGTTGTACGTAACCAAGAGCGCATCATGCCTTTCGCACCATCGCAGGATTTCGGGATCGCTCGTACTCAACGGCACGGTGGCGGGATCGCCAACTCGCCAGACGATAATGTCGGGTGCATGACGGACTAGCTCTTTGCGCAATACAGGATCGACATTCTCGTCCAGCAGGAAGCCTATCACGGCTGTTCTGTACCTTGAGCCGCGAGCCTTTTCTGCTCCTCGCGTTGTTTTCTCAGCTCATTCAGCCGTGCAACAGCCGGAGGCGGGTTTCGCGCCTGCTCTTCTCGCATCCGATGGCTCCACTCAAGGTAATCGGACATGTACTTATGCACCTCTTCCTTCTTGTGAAGGTAGTAGAGGATAGTAGCATACACCTGCTCAAGGGAAAGAGTTGGAAACCGCTGGACTATTTCCTCCGGCCTTTTCTCCCGAAAGATATATTCATATAGCACCGACTCAATACCGATACGCGAACCCTTCAGCCTTATATCGTCCGGCGCAAGGAAGTTGAAATAGTCTTCTAACTGCATAGCTGTTACCCTCCTGCTGGAGCACTGCCTTGTGGCTATTATACAGCAGACCCGGCCACGCCCCCGAAATGCCGCCTAAGGATCGTAAGGCTCCAACCTGGGTATCCAGCAGCGCACGCTCTCTTTATACGCCAGGTAAGGCACTCCGAACCTGCGTTCCAGGTCCAGTTCCTCCCAGGGTCTCACGAAGTAGTTCCAGCCGACGCTACCCGCCAGTGCGTAGGTCGTAGCCAGGGGGGAGCCGAGGAACAGGCCCACCGCGATGCCCTGCGCGAAACTGCCAATCGCCATAGGGTTGCGAACGTACCGGTATGGCCCCACCACGACAAGCGCGCGAGTTGCATCGGCAGGTAGCGGCGTGCCCTGCCCCCTCGTGACCATGAACCAGGCGCTTGTTAGGCCCAGAGTGCCACCTGCCGCAAACAGCACGACGCCAACCCGCCGCCAGAGGGATGACGTGAACCTGCGGGGTGCGAGACCCGCCTTTTCCTCGAACCGGTACAGGATCACGGGGGCCAGGAAGAAAAAAGCCAGCCACATCAACACGACCTGTAGCAAGGTCTTGGCTAAGTTTCGTCGCACGCTGGCAGGGCGCGCCACCCGGCCACGCACGTTATTCAGGAGCACCCGCATCGTTCCTCCGGTCAGGACGCAACAGCCACACGAAGGCAGGCTCAATTATCATGGAAGGCAGCATCATTAGCGCTCCCCCGCCCCCGCCGCTGAACAGGAGCAGACCGAGGCCGTAGAGAGCGGAATAGACGATAGCCCCGCTATGCACGCACAGCAGAGGCCATGCCCAGGACTTGCGGCGCGTGAGGCCCCAGGCTACAGCCAGGGACCCTACGATGTAAAAGGTCACGTCGGCGGGAGCGAAGGCGAAGAGCGTCGAGTCGGGTGCGCCGAGAGCCATGAAGGGCGCGCGTGCAGCAGGATAGAGAAGCAGGATCACCCACCAGAGAAGGGTGCCTGTAGCCTGCACGATGAGGAACCAGATCGCGAGGCGGCGTATATTGGAAGCCTTGCGGCCCTCACTTTGAAGCTGGGTATTTAGCGGCAAGCTTTTTGACGGTGGTAGAGTTGCGCAGAGTGGCCGGCATCTTGAGCGTCTTTTCCAGGCGGGCACCGGAGAAGGCAGATTGGTGCATGCTCGTGCGGCAGAGCCAGTAGACCTCCCGCTTATGGACGTGGAAGTCGTCTATGTCGGTGCGGAAAGTGATGAGGTCGGCTTGAGCCTGCGTCGTGGGAGTATCTTTCAGGAAGGCCACGAATACCGTAGCGCCTTCTGTAAGTTCCGCCAGCGGGAAAGGCTCGTAGCCGGCGACCTCTGCCAATTCAGCCGCGGACCTGATGAAGGTCGCCACTTCATAGCCCAGCGCGGTTCTCAGGTGGTCCTCAATTTGCGATTCCAGGGCTTGTATGTCTTCTTCGGCGGACTCAAAGATGACGTTGCCGCTCGCGATGAACGTCTCGACCCTGGAGAACCCTAGCTCCTCGAAGAGCTGGCGCAGGTGGTCCATTTTGACGGTGTGGCCGCCCACGTTGATGGCGCGGAGGAACGCTACCAGTGTTGGCATGAGCTAGCCCGCGGTGCGGTGCCGGTCCTGCTCACGCTCGCGCTCCTTCAGGTGGGCGCGCAGCTTGATGATGCCAGGGTGTGGAGAGCGTACCTGCTCCTCGCGCAGCCGCTTGTTCCACTCCAGCCAGTTGTCGAGGTAGCGCTCTACCTCCTGACGGTTGTGCAGGTAGTAGAGGATGGTGGCGTACACCTGTTCTAACGACACTGTGGGGTGGTTGCGGGCGATCTCCTCCGGGGTCCACTTGCGGTGCAGATAGTTGTACAGGATCGTCTCGATGCCGACGCGCAACCCCTTCAGCCGTATATCGTCCGGGGCGCGAAACTCGAAATAGTCTTCTAGTTGCATACCTCACCTCGCAAATCTGGAGCACCTGGCCTTTTTCGGATTATACTATGGACGACGGGAGCGAGATGAAGATTCCACATAAACCCAGAAAAGGAGACAGCGAGTGCATTTACAGGGGAGTGACGGCACCTCGCTAGAATTGGAGATTGTAGGATACGAGTTCCCAGAGGCAGAGGCGGAATACGACTCCAATTGGCTCCTGATCCGCCTCTCCGCTACTCTACTAGAGGATTCGTGGACCGCCACCGACCCATTCCTCCTCACATACGAGGTGGCGGAGCTGGCGAATTGGCTCGAAGAGATAGCACGAGGTACGGCAGCGGAAATGGAGATAGGCTTTATCGAACCCAACATCTGGTTCCAGGTAGTTGCGGCGGCGAACGGACAAAGTTGCTTACGTGCGTACTTTGCAGCCGAATGCAGGCCGCCCTGGACCCATATTCTTGAGCCTGATGGCGGAGATACATTCGCTGAGTTTGCGCTGCACGAGATAGACCTACACAGGGCAGCGGAGTCGCTCAGGGCGCAACTAACCCGCTACCCACAGCGAGCCGCATATTAACGGCCATACCACGTAAAGAGGACCTGAGAGACCGCAATGAATCTACAGCAGCTACTTAGAAGTGCAGCCCTAGAGCGTGCTCGAATACTTAGCGGCACCGAGCGCGACGTTGAAATAACCCACATCTGCGAAAACTCCCGCCTTGCCGAGCCAGGCAGCCTCTTCGTAGCGGTGAGGGGCAGAGTGCATGACGGGCACAAGTTCATCCCCGATGCGCTCAAGCGGGGTGCGGTGGCGGTGACAGGCGAGCGGGAGGAGCGGCCCGAAGATTTGCCCGCCGAGGTGCCCTACGTGCATGTGTCCGACGACAGATTGGCCGTGGCCCAGCTTTCGGCGGCTCTGTTCGACTACCCCTCGCGTAAGCTCAAGGTGGTGGGTGTGACGGGCACCGACGGCAAGACCACCACTTCCACACTGATACACGCCATCCTCAAAGCCGCCGGGCGTAAAGCCGACGTAATCACCACAATCCGCGCCGAGATAGGTGGGGAGGACTACGATACCGGCTTCCACGTGACCACCCCGGAGGCGTTCGACGTGCAGCGCTACCTGCACCGGATGGTCCAGGCGGGCACCGAGATAGCGGTGCTGGAAACCACCTCGCACGCGCTCGACCAGGGGCGGGTGGCCTGCGTGGACTACGACGTGGCGGTGGTCACCAACGTCACGCACGAGCACCTCGACTGGCACGGTAGCTGGGAGAACTATATGGCGTCCAAGGCCCGGCTGTTCGAGGCCCTGAACAACAGCTACCGCAAGCCGGGCACGCCCAAAGTCGCCGTCATCAATGCGGATGACCGGTCTTACACCTGGCTGAAGAAGATACACTCCGATTTGCAATGGGTGTACGGCATGGACCGTCACGCGCAGCCCGATATCAGCGTGGATGACATAGAGTACACCCAGGGCGGCACCCGGTTCGTGGCGCTCACGCCCGTTTCCGACATTCCTGTGCAGATGCGACTGCCGGGCAAGCACAACATCTACAACGCCCTGGCGGCAATGGGAGCAGCTTTAGCACTGGGCGCGGACAAGGAGGCGGTGCAGAAAGGGCTGGCCTCGGTAGAGCAGATACGCGGCAGGATGGAGTGGGTGCGGGAGGCCGAGCCGTTCGGCTTCGATATGGTGGTGGACTTCGCCCATACTCCCAACGCGCTTGAAGTGACCCTGGAGCTTGCCCGCCAGATCGTGCGGCCTCGCGACGGCCGGGTGATAGTAGTGTTCGGCTCGGCGGGGCTGCGGGACCGAGAGAAGCGTGGGCTTATGGGCCGCGTGGCGGGGCGGCTGGCAGATGTTACAGTGATTACCGCCGAAGACCCTCGCACGGAGCGTGTTGAAGAGATTTCGGCTGAGATAGCCCAGGCGATGCGGGAGGAAGGCCGCACCGAAGGCGTTGACTTCTTCCAGGTGTACGACCGCGCACAGGCTATAGGCTTCGCGGTGCAACTGGCCCGGCCCGGCGACATCGTGCTCACCTGCGGCAAGGCCCACGAAAGCTCCATGTGCTACGGCACCGAGGAGACTCCGTGGGATGAGTTCGCGGCGGTGTGGGCGGCGCTGGCGCGGAAAAGGAGCTAAACGCCAAGACGCCAAGACGCCAAGAACCACGCCAAGATTAAGGATTGTTATTCAAGAAAGAGGAGCAGGGTACGACATCATGTACCCTGCTCCTTGTAGAATTCTTCAAATCCTGCTTAACCTTGGCGTGGTTCTTGGCGTCTTGGCGTCTTGGCGTTTAGATTCTGATGCTACATGGAAGGTTCGGGTTGGGCGTCGGCTACGCCTGGGGCTGGGGCTTTCTCCGTGCTTGCCTCGTTAGCTTCATCGCGACGTTCGCGCAGGGCTAGTAGCTGGTTCAGCACAATAGCTACCAGGGTCGCCAGGGCGATGCCGGAAAGCTCGAAGCCGCCGATGTTGAAGGCGAAGGGGGTGCCCACCGCCGCCGGGATGTTGATGGCACCCACCACGATGGTCACGCCGCCCACGATCAGGTTGCGCTGCTTGGCGAAGTCTACAGCGCCGTCCACCCAGATGCGCCCGCCGGTGGCCGCGATCAGGCCGAACAGCAGCAGCGAGATGCCACCCATCACGGCCACCGGGATGGACTGGATGAGGGCCGCGAACTTGGGGATGAAGCCGAGCAGTATCGCCGTGGCAGAGGCGACCACGAACACCGCTATCGAGTAGACGCGGGTCATCGCCATGACACCAATGTTCTCCGCGTAGGTGGTCTGCCCGGTGCCGCCGCCTATGGCGCTGAGGGCCGTGCCCGCCGCATCACCCAGGAAGGCGTGGCCCAGCTTGGGGGTCAAATTGCGGCCCATGTTACCTGATATGGCCTTGACGTGCCCGGTGTTCTCGGCCACCAGCACGATAGCCACGGGGGCGATGAGCAGCGCCGCGTTCCAATCAACGGATGGCGTAACGAAGTTAGGAATGCCGAGCCAGGCCGCGTTGGCGATGGCGCTGGTATCCACTGTGCCCAGGGCCGGGAGCGGGTTGCCCAGCAGGGTGTTGAACAGGGCCACCAGGTAACCGAACGCCACGCCCAGCAGAATAGGCAGCATTGAGAAGAAGCCTCGAGTGTAGACGGCGATGAGCACCGCCGCCAGCAGCGTTATGAGGGCCAACGGCCAGTTAGCCATGAACATGCCGCCCGCTACGTTCGCCAGGTTCAGCCCGATCACCATCACGACCGCGCCCGTGACGATAGGCGGCATGAGGAACTCGATCCAGCTTGCGCCGCTTAACATTACCAGCACGCCGATGAGGGCGTACACCACCGCCGCCGCCAGTATGCCGAACAGGGCACCCGACAGGTTGCCGTCCTTGCTACCCGCTGCGAGCACCGGGCCGATGAAGGCGAAGGAGCTACCCAGGTAAGACGGTATGCTGCCACGCGTGATGAGCAGGAACAGCATGGTGCCCAGGCCGGAGAAGAATACGGCGAGGGAGGGGTCGAAGCCCATGAGGATGGGCGCGAGCACGGTGGCCCCGAACATGGCGAGCACGTGCTGCAAGCCGAGGGCCAGGGTCTTGCCCAGCGGCAGGTTCTCTTCCGGTAGAACAATATCAGTGCGAGCGCGGGTACTACCTTTGACGATGCGGTCCATTGAAATCATGGGGTTGGCTCCTCCGGTTGAACATGAATATGGTCACTCCTGGTGCGGAAGGAAAAAGGCAGCTAGTGAGGAGCCGGGGCGGAGGGCGGGTCAAGAGCCGGAGCCAGGGCCAGGACCACTGACGGTGACCGTGTGCGGGGTATACCAAAGATAACCCGGCGTATTGGCGCGGGCGACTATGAGGGGCGTATTCCGCTTTAGGGCAGATGTAGGTACCCACCGTGCAGCTTCCACCTTGCCGGACTCTCAGTCCCGGCTTAAAGGTATCTGGTTGCGAGCGATGTTACACCCTGCGGTGCTGATTGTCAAGAGTGAAGACTTGGACGGAAACGCCAAGACGCAAAGACGCCAAGCACGCGCCAAGGGGATGATGGTTTAAAAGGTACGAAGAAGGGCAGGGCACGACAGTACGTACCCTGCCCTTCTTGCCTAGAACACCTCAACTGATCTTGGCGTGGTTCTTGGCGTCTTTGCGTCTTGGCGTTTAACTCTACGGGACGCTAGCCGAGGAAGGACTGTAGGAGTTGGCTGGTTGTGGTTGTGGTGGTGCCGGGATTGAATACGCCGGTGAGCCACAGCACCAGCAGTATCAGCACGATCAACACGACCACTACGAGAATTATGGCAGTGGTGTTGCTGCCATCGGCTCCCCCCGGATTCACATTTACTTGGCCCATGTTCGCCCTCCTTTTGGGTTATCTCAGTTTATGGCTCCCCATTTATGCGTCAAGGAGCCATGCCATTTGAGGGCAAGAGTAGCAGTATCCATGCCGCAGTGTACACGGGCTGGACTTCTAGTCCGACCCGAACAGGAAGCTACACAGGCTGAGCACCGAGAGAATGAAGCCCAGTAGATCGACAACCTCCGGCGGTAACAGCAGAAGCAGAACGAAGCCCAAGACCGCTAAAGCGCCCATGAGGCGCACCCTGCCAGCGGGTACTGATCGTAGAACTCCCTCAGGTTGCGTCTGAGCGACTGAAATACGTCTATAGCTGCGGCCACAAGCGAAGGGGGAGGTACAATGCCCCGCCGCCAGCCCTACTGCCCCACCTCCCCGCCACCCCGCCACCCCGCCACTCTCCGACATAGCCAGGCGCAACAAGGTCCGAGCGTGCTCTACAAGGTCGAAGGGGCGGCCAAGACGCTGCATCTCCTGGGCTGCATCGGAGTTACGTCCTTGGGACAGCGCCTGTCGCACCAGGGCTTCGTCCTTGCCCGACACGAGCAACAGCCCCAGCACGTCCGAAATAGAGATCTCGTACTCTTCAGCAATTGGGCCTGCGGTCTCAACCAGTGGGTCGTAGAACATCGGTAGCTCTCCTTGCTCAATGTAGTACCCGGTGCCCGAAACGGAGCGATTTTGTGGCCTAAAGAAAAATAGGCCCGGATGTTTTACCATCTGGGCCTATTTCGTGTCCATAGGTCTGCGCGATTGGGATGCTCAACCGCTCAACACCTATCGCGCCATTACTGCTGACATAAGAGTCACAGCATAGAGTCTGCCTTATGGCTGTGTGCCCTGCTCCCCTGGATGGCTGGGGATTTGCGGGCGGTCTACCCTGCCAATCTGCTTGCTGTTGGGCTGGCCGTACGCCTCAGGGTGTAGATAGAGGCCACGCTCCTCCTTTGGCTTATCCTCTTCCACAGGTGTGCGGTGCTGCTCGGAGTAGGGGTCACTCTTGATACCCGTCACCATCCACGACACCTTCATACCTGCCTTACCACCTGCTATCTTGAAGCGGTTGTTCTTTATTTCTTCAGCTATGTACACCTGGGCAAAGCCGCCTATTGTAGTTAGCTGGTAGCGGAAGTCACGGTTTAGCGCCTGGAAGTAAGCGGGTAGCGCCACCACGGCCTCACCTTGTGCATCGAGCACCGTCACACCATCGTAGATGGTCTTCATGTCAGGGCTTTCTACTACTGAGTGAGACAGGTACTTGTTAGCGGGGTCCTGGGGGTGGTCTATCTTGGAGGGGCCTGTGCACCCCGTGCAGGTGCCTGTCACCGTCAGGTTGCCTTGTACTCGCGTTGTGCCACTGAAGATAGCGGCGTTGCCAAATGTGCCAGTGCCAGAGGCATATATACCTGTACCAAATGGGCCGGTGGCAGAGGCAGATACACCGTAACCAAAGTCGCCAGTGCTAGTGACATATACACTGGTACTAAATGCGCCGTCGGTGCCGGCTAGCACACCATAGCTAAAAGGGCTTGAGCTTGTGGCTTTCACCCCCACCGAACCGCGGCCAATAACGCCGATACCATTAGTACCAGTACCCTCCCCTATAACTCCTGCTCCCCCGGCGGCAGTGGTACGCGAATACAACGGCTCAGTATGAGTGGTAGTATCAATACGGATGCCAGGCTGCTTGCGAGCGAGGTCCACAAACTTGGTCATCTGTGCTCTGGTCACATCGGAGGCAGGGCGGTAATATGGCCTGTTCTGGTCGTCACACGGTTCACCTGCGCCACCGCAAGGGTACCCACCTACAATGTCCTGCATGTAGAGGTTGTTGGCGTAGTCGTAGAAGGGGCTGCCGGGGAGTACGTCCGCGAAGCATTGACCTCCGGCCGGGCACGTGGCTTGTGGTGCCGAGGGAGCAGATGGACCGGACTGTCCAACCGCAACCGGGCCGGAGAAGCCCAGCAAGGCGAGCGCCAAGATACTGGCTAGCAGCACCGCGATAGATTTTCTGTGCTCAAGGGTTACACGGGTCAAGGTAGTCATGGTTCTGTCCTCCTCATGTGAAGTGTGCGCCCTATCGTGGCAACGATGGAGTATATGACACACAGTATACCCGTGGTGCATAGGGGAAAGGCCAGGCCAAGCTGGTAAGGCACGGGATATCGCTTCCAAGCCGGAATATGGAGGTACTCTGGTATAGTTGAGCTGATGCCCAGCGTGCTTGACTACTATATAGCCGAGATGAAGGCCGGACGGCTGCGCATCGTGCGCGGTCTAACCACGATGGGGCCACGATATGGGGAGAGGACGTTCAGCGTGTCGCCACGGAGCAGTCAACGGAGGGAGGTAAGGACATTCGCTCCGGCTTTCCATGCAGCCACGGGTAGCGGTTGATGCTAAAACAGTAGCGAAGCGGTGCTATACTGTTGACATGGACGCGGAACCAGCCTGGGGCGCAATAGTAGCCTTCCTCTTTGCGGCTTTAATGACTGGCCTAGGGCTATGGCTCAAAGGGAGCGAGGATAAGGATGAGTGAAGGCCACCGAGGTATTGGGGCGGCCTTCTTGATTCTATCGCCTGTGGCTGTCTGCTACCATATCCAAAATGGGCGGCGGTCTTATAGTCCGGAGGCGTTCAAGGTGCCGAGAACAATCACTGCGTTATAGGACGTAAAAGCCGCCCAACATGTGCAAGGTATGATGGTTGCAATGAAGAAAGCCACTAAGAGCCAAAAACCGAGGCCATCAATCCATATCTTGGGAGCTTCAGTGCCTCGAACGGTGACGTTGTTGACTGGCAGAGTTGTGTTCTCGATGGTTACGCGGCGTACTCTACTCATGGCACCTACCTCACAGCCCAGGCATCATGCTGGATATTATTCTGCACCCTCTCAATAATCGAGGTGGGAGAACCCGCGCGCTGCGATAGAGCGCTCGAACCCTGGTGCAACACCCAGGCTGCTGTGCTGGATAAGTGGCAAACTGACGCAGCCAACGAATCAGCTTTTGGGCAAGACTAGAGGCGGGCGAAATCTAACAGGCTGCTGCCTCTCGTCACCAAGTTAGCGGGCCGGAAGTACGGGCGGTTCTAAGCGTCACAGGGGTCGCTCCTCAGGTCTTGTGTGCCGCACCCACTGACCTTACTTCGTACTTCCTTGGCAACCCCCAGCGCGACGTTTTTCACGGTCCTGTTATTCATCGGCTGGCATAACTATTAGGGCAATCTGAACGTTGTACCGTGTAGGGTGAGGTAGCACTCCTCAATGCTTGCCCGAATGATGCCGAGCATGCCGTAGCGCGAGTTGATCGAGGGACGTGGATGCCGAATACAGATACTCTTAATCAATTGGCGAGGTCCGGCTGCATCATCCACGCAGTCAGTTGTGCACAATCGAATTCACCGTGAGGTGGAGAGGACAAACCAATGTCATTTAACGATCAATCGCGCCTGGACCCATCCCAGGTCGAGGACCGGCGTGGCCGGAGGGGCGGCGCAGGACTGGCTATTGGGGGCGGCGGGCTTGGTGTGGTGGTTGTAATAGTGGCGCTGCTGCTGGGGGTCGACCCGAGCAAATTAGGAAGCCCATCCGTGCCACAGGCATCGGTAGCGACGGAGAGCGCAGGCTCGAGCAGTAACCTGGAGGAGCAGTGCCGCACGGGCGCTGATGCAAATGCCCGTGCGGACTGCCGCATTGTGGGCTTCGTCAATAGCATACAGTCGTTCTGGACCGACGAGTTTGCTCGCCACGGAGACCGCTACACCCCCGCCAGGCTCGTGCTCTTCACCGATGCAACCGAAGCCGCCTGCGGCTACGCCAGCGCCGCTGTGGGGCCGTTCTACTGCCCGGAGGACCGGCAAGTCTATATGGATCTGAGCTTCTTCAATGAGCTAAGCACTCGCTTTGGCGCCCAGGGCGGCGCGTTCGCCGAAGCGTACGTGGTGGCGCACGAGTATGGACACCACGTCCAAAATCTCACCGGCGCGCTGGATGCGCTGGCCGGTGCGCGAGACACCGGGCCGGAAAGCGGCGCCGTGCTGACTGAGCTTCAGGCCGACTGCCTGGCGGGCCTCTGGATGCACCACGCCACGGGGACCGGCTACCTGACGGAGGTGACGGACGAGGAGATCGCTCAGAGCCTGGACGCGGCGGCGGCTGTGGGCGATGACCGCATCCAACGAGAGGCCCAGGGCTATGTCTCGCCGGAGTCGTGGACGCACGGCTCATCCGAGCAACGACAGATGGCACTGGTAGATGGGCTGCAATCGGGCGACCTGGAAACCTGCTCGACGCCGGGGTGGACGCCGTAGCGCCTTAGCGCCGTACTGGAAGCAAGAAGGGGAGAGTTTTAGTACTCTCCCCTTCTTTATTCGAGTTCCTTTGGCGGCCTACTACCCTACGGCGTCTGACACTCAGGGAAGAAGGTGTTAGCCACTATCTTGGCTGCCTGCCCCCGCGTCACCAGGTTGGCGGGGCGGAAGTAGGGGCGGTTCTGAGCGTCACAAGGGCCGCTCCTCGGGTCGTTGGTGCCGCACTGGTAGCCCGACATGACACCCCTCTGAGTGAGGCGCATGATCCACGGGTAAAACTGGCTCCCCTCTCCATTCGGGGGCACGTCCTGGTAGTACTGCCCACTTACCGCATCCGAGTAGCCTGCGGCGTTGGACACTATCTTCGCCATCTGCCCACGCGTGGCATATGCGTTGGGCCTGTACAGGGTAGGGTTCTCAGGGTTGCACTCGTCTCCACCACCTGCTACCTCTCCAGGACGCTGCGGGCAAGGATAGCCTCCCACTATACCCCTATTGGTCAGCCTGTTGATGTAGGCGTAGAAGGGGTTGCTCGGTGGCACGTCGGAGTAGATCTGCGAGCCTGGGTCTTCGTTGAACCCGGCAGCGTTGGACACCACCTTGGCTATCTGCCCCCTCGTGATGGGATCGCCCGGCCGGAAGGTGCCATCGGAGTAGCCGCTGATTACGCCCCGGCAAGATAGGCATCGGATGTATACGTAGAAGGTAGAACCGGGCTGCACGTCGCTGAACACAGCGCATACGGTGGGCGTAGCGGTGGCGTTAGCCGCTCCTGTGGCTGTGGCCGTCGCGGTGGCCGTAAACGTCGCGCTCGGAATAGTAGTGGCCGTGCGGGTGCTTGTGCTTGTGCCGGTGCTCACGGCGGTTGCTGTCTGGCTGGCTGGGACGGCAGTGCGCGTGCTCGTGCTCGTGCTCGTTGCCATGTTAGTCGGGGTCACGGTCGCCGCAGCGGTGTTGGTGCTCGTTGCAGAGGCTACGGTGGTATGGGTGCCGGTGGCGAGGGCTGTCTGAGTAGCCGTGCGGGTCGGGGTCTCGGTAGCTATTTCTTCGGTAGCCGTGCTTGTGGGCGTACTGGTTTCGGTAGGTACCTCTTCGGTAGCCGTGCTTGTGGCGGTGCTGGTGGCGGTACTCGTCTCTGTGGGAACTATCTCTGTCGCGGTGCTCGTGGCGGTACCCGTCGCCGTTTCCGTAGGCTCCTCAGTGGCGGTTTCGGTTGCGGTCGCCGTTTCAGTTGGCGTCTCAGTAGGAATTTCAGTAGCTGTCTCGGTTGCAGTCGGCTCGGCCGTCTCAGTGGCAGTTTCGGTGGGCGTCTCGGTTGCCGTTTCAGTTGCAGTTTGGGTGGCTGTTGGCTCCTCTGTGGCTGTCTCAGTAGCTGTGGCCGTGAATGTAGGGGGAGGAACTTCCGTTGGGGTCTCAGACGGGATCTCAGTAGCCGTTTCGGTGGCTGTTGGCTCAGCCGTATTTGTGGCCGTGCTGGTAGCCGTACTGGTTTGTGTAGGGGTTTCGGTGGGAGTGTTCGTGGCGCTAGGCGTAATCCAGGGTGTCACGGTAGGCTGCACTACTCCCAGGATGGAAAAGTTATCGACGGCCAGGGCTTGCCCGAACGTTGCAGAGGTACCAGGACTCGTAACTGAATAGTTCCACATCAGGTATAGACTGCCTCCGTTAGGTATAGTTAAAGGCAGAGTCTGGTTGGCGACTGGTACCATTGTGCAAGGTGCCGGGTTGCAACCGTTGCTATTGGCATCCGCAGGGAAACTAGTCAAGAAGTTCGCCCCGGCAGAGGTCCAATTGGTGCCATCTGTTGAATAGTACAGCTGGATGCGGTACCCTGATATGTTTGTGCCGTTCCTGTACTTCTCAACATCATAGGAGAGCGTAACACTGTTAAGTGTAGAACCTGTATTGTTCACGAATTGGGCGTACAAGTTCCCGGTAGCCGTCCCCGAGCCGGAAGACAAGAATCCGACTGCCCTGTCCGCATCGCCGGTCGCTGTGGTACCGGCACCGAAATTGTAGATGCCCTGCGACGCTGTAGAACTCAAGCTCGCGCCCCCGGCACGTTCGGTTGCAGTGACCGCTGAAGGGTAATCACCCAGGACACGAACAGTCGGGTGCTTGCTGACCTTCCAATCTATAGGCAGGGTCGCGGTGGGACTGGTCCCCATTCCGTCAAAAGTCTGAGTGTAAGCCGTGCTGGTAGAAAGCGAAATGGCCTGGACGCTGTCCGGGGCGTTCACGTCCGCCAGGGCTGCCAAAGCCTGTGCGCTCAGCACCTTTAGCCCTGAGCCAGGCCAGAGACTGGCTGCCAGCACGGAGCCTGCCAGCAGCAGCGAGGCACTCAGGGCTATGAAGAGCAGCGAGACCCTGGGCCGAAATATATCGTGTCTGTGAGACCTGGACATGTACTTCACTCCTGTTTGCAGAGATGGCAGCTAACACAAGGACTAAGCACCTGCGATAGATACGGGGTCCTTATGCGTGAGGGTTCGCGGAGAAAGTTAGGCGTGTAGCTTGAGAGTGAACGGTAACAAGCGGCTCAATAGCTGGGTGCGACCACGCAACCAGCACGAATCAGCAGCTATGCAGAAGCGAACGGCCCAAGTATAACTTTAGGGGCAAGGTGGTGTCAATCCCCCAGCCGAACAATTCGGACTAATAGCCTTAGAATGGGGAGCAGCCGGACACGTACAAAAGGAAAAGCCTGGCATATAGAACATCCAAGCTTGTACCTCTCACTTTGTGGACCTGAGGAGACTCGAACTCCTGACTTCTACAGTGCGATTGTAGCGCTCTCCCAACTGAGCTACAGGCCCATAACGCCGCCCCGTGCGCTATTACAGCCTCACGACGCAGCCTATCGAGTATACCATCTTCCCCGGCGGGGCGTCAAGCGCGATGGACGATAGACGATGGACGATGGTAGGAGACGAAAACGCCAAGACGCTAAGACGCCAAGAACGCGCCAAGATTAGACTGGTTGGATGGGTGTTGGCCTGTACCCACTCTCTACTCAGACCTCAGTCCTCACTCCTATGGTCCATCGTCCATCGTCCATCGTCCGTTAGCGATTATCCAGCAGGTTTGGCTCGCTGAAAGGCGGTTCTTGTGGCCGGTCGGTGATGGTTGGGGTGGTGACTACGGTGTCGCCCTCGCGTGGCAGGAAGACCGTCTTGTAGAGAAGGGCCGCGACTATGCCGCCCAGGATCGGGCCGACCCAGTAGATCCACCATGCATCGTTCCACGCACCGGAGACAATCGCCGGAGCGAGGGCGCGAGCGGGGTTCATGACGCCGCCGGTGAAAGGCCCACCCACCAGGATGTCCACGAACACGGTGAGACCAATGCCGAAGCCGCCAATCTTGGGAGCGCGAGCGTCTACCGCCGTGCCGAATACGGCCAGCACCAGGAAGAAGGTCAGCACCGCTTCGAGCAGCACAGCCTGCCCCGTACCGATGAATGTCACGCGCGGCGTGCCCAGGCTGAACTCTTCCAACAGGCTGCTAGGCATCACCATCACCAATGCCAGGCACGCCGCCACGCCGCCGATTAGCTGCCCCAGTATGTAGAGCAAAGCCAGCAAAGGGCTGATCTTGCGCGCCACCAGCAAGCCAATAGTCACCGCCGGGTTGAAGTGAGCGCCCGATATAGGCCCCAGCACCGTGATGGCAATCGAGAGCGCCAGTCCGTGCGCCAGCGCCACTATCAACAGGCCACTGGCCTCTGCCTGGCTCGCCCCGGCTATGCTCCCTATACCTATGAAGAAGAAGAAGAACGTGCCCACTACCTCGGCAAGCACCTTCTTCCAATCTTCCTGGTCAATAGCAACTGTCATCTTGACCTCCATACGTCACGAACAGTATGCAAGCGGCCCTCTAAGGTGTAACGGTGTAACGGTGTAGTGGAGGCTCGACCCGCTGTGTCGAGGGCGAGTATAGCAGATGGATGATTGTGGATGCAACAGGGGGACGATGGACGATAGGTGAGTTGCCATCGTCCATCGTCCATCGTCCATCGTCCTCCCCCTACCGCTCGCGCACTTTCTCCATGCCGATTGATGAGCGTGTGAAGCCGTGTCTCTCCCAGAAGGGGGCGGAGTCCTCCACGGCCCTGACTACCCAGGTGATTTCGGGGCTGTCTTCTGTTAGTTGGTTGACCAGTTCTGTGCCGATGCCCTGGCTCCTGTAGCCGGGGTGAACGCAGACTGTGCCGATGTAGCCGCTGAAGGCCTCGTCGCACAGAGCACGGGCGAAACCCACCAGCGTATCACCGTCGAAGGCCCCCACGCTGCGGTCGGCATTGTCTATCATGCGGCGCAGGCGCGACTCCTCGGCCTGCCGCCCTTCTATGCCGCACTCCTCCAACAGAGCTTTCACTTGCTGGTAGTCGTCTAATGTTATGGGCCGGTAATGGACCACTGCTGAATACCTCTCCTTGCTCTTCTTGACTTCGTAAAAGCCTATGTGTTACAAAGTGCCGTCGCCCGGTGTTGGGTAGGCTATGTAATTATAAGCGTTCTGAAGAGAGGATTTTTCCAGATGGGACAATCAGGATCGGGCCGCAGACCTGAGCAGAGCAGGCCCCCAGGCAGTTCTAACAGACCGGCAAGCAGCGGCGGCACGAGGGGAACGGGTGGGCAGGCACGCAGATCTGCCTCTCAACCACAAGGACGGACCTCGGGCACAAGGCCCTCAGGCGGAGGCGGGAGCCGTCCCCCGGTCCGGCGGGAAGCCGCTACGGCCGCACCCACTACCGGCTTCAGGGCTACGATAGATCGCACCTTGCCCCCGTTCAGCATGCAGCGTTACGTGGCTATCTGGCTGCTGATGATGATACCACTGGCGCTGGTGCTTTTCTTGCTCCTACGTCCGGGGGGGAACAGTGGTGGGGCGGCAGGCGGTAACTCGGCTAATGTGGCGGGCGCAGGTAATTGCCAGGCACCGAACGAACCCGGCAAGTACTTCGTGCTGGATACGGCGAAGGGCTGCATCGTGGCGAAGCTCTACACCGACGCATCGGCCAAAGTGACCAACACAATCGCCAACTTCGAGCAGAAGGCGAACGCGGGTTTCTTCAACGGCCTCGTTTTCCATCGCGTAGAAGATTGGGTCATCCAGGGCGGCGATCCCCAGGGCACCGGCGGTGGTGGCGGCAAGATGCCTTCCGAGTACAACGACCTCCCATTCAAGGCAGGGTCGCTCGGTATCGCCAGGGGCCAGGACCCCACGCAAAACAACGACAGCCAGTTCTTCTTCACAAAGACCCCGGCGGAGTGGCTCAACGGCCAGTACACCAACTGGGGCGAGGTGGTGCAGGGCATAGAAGCGGTGAACCAGATGGCGATAGGCGACAAGATCAACGCCGCCGCCGTAGTGGAGAAGAAGTAGCGGTTGCATCAACAGGGCACGGGGGCGCAGGGGTTTCCCTGCCGGGGATTGGGGTGTCCGCAATCTCTTTCCCCTACCTGTACAGCCTTCCCAAGGGAATCGGCATTAGGAGGTTTCGTAATGAAAATAATGGTAATCGAGACAGACAAGGGCACCATCGAGTGCAGCCTGGCAACGGCGGGTGGCGTGGACAACACTATCGCCCACTTTGAGAAGCGCGCCAATGACGGGCTGTTCGACGGGCTGATGTTCCACCGCGTGGAAAATTGGGTAATCCAGGGTGGCGACCCCACGGGCACTGGGAGCGGCGGCGGCAAGATAACCGCCGAGTACAACAGCCTGCCCTTCTACACAGGTGCGCTGGGCGTGGCGCGCGGCCCCGACAAGCGGCTCAACAGCGACTGCCAATTCTTCATCGTGAAGACCGACTCCACCTTCCTCGACAGAGACTACACCAACTTCGGCCAGGTCATCTCCGGTATGGACGTTGTTAAGAAGATCGCCTCCCGCGACAAAATGAACCGGGTGCGCGTCGAGGACAGGGCGGAAGGGACCCAGTAGGCATGTACTCGCAGCGGCCCGTGGTCAGGAGGAGAGCGGTGCGCCGCGCCTTCACCGGGACTGCGGGCCGCTCGCCCACGTTGCTGGTGGACAGGTTCCCCACCTACGCACCTGTAGTGCTGTGGGTGGTCACCGGCCTCCTTGTCACACTCCTGGGGCTGCGCTTCGCCATGCGCCTGCTCGCCGTGCGGGGAGACGTGCCCATACCGGGAGCGGTGTACGCTATCACCTCTCCTCTCGTTGCCCCGTTCCGGGGGGCTTTCCCTGCCAGTGACAGGTTCGATTACACCACTATGGAAGTAGCCTCGTTAGCAGCGGCGGGCGTTGTGATAGGGGCGGCACTGGTTATATACGCGGTGGGGTTGGTGGCGTCTGCTTTCCTGGGGCGGAGACTCGCAGAGGACGATTTGCCGGGCTAACGTGCGGTAAGACTCCGGCATGGGTGAAGGGCTTTTCCCCACTGCGGTTGGCACGACAAATAGCGACTCACTGCGCCTGCATCACCCTGGCGGTGAGGTCCGCCACCACCTGGGCGAGCGGAGTAGTCTCCAGGTTGCTCAAGACGATAACCGTGGCCTTGCGGTCGGGATAGCGGCTGATGTTGGAGACGAAGCCGGGCACCGCCCCGTTGTGCGCTATCACCGTCCCCCACTCCCCCTGGTTGATCGTCCAACCGTAGCCATAGTCGCCCTGGTGCGCTGTGAACACCGTATCGAGCACCGGCCTGGGTAGCAACTGCTCGGTGTACAATGACTGGTCCCACTTGTACAGGTCCTCCACTGTGGAGTAGAGGCCGCCCGCGTAGGCCGCGAGGTCGATGGGCAGGTACTGGGCCTTCGCGGTAGGGCTGAAGTAGCCGGTGGCGCGGCGCTTGACCAACAGGCTCTCGTGGTCCTGCCCGGTGTCGTTCATGCCGAGCGGAGACCATATTTTCTCGCGCAGGTACTCCTCGTACGTCTGTCCCGACACCTGTTCGAGGATGTAACCGAGCATGTTGTAGCCGACGTTGCTGTACTGGTAAGTCTCGCCGGGCACGGCCTGTAGCGGGCGGGTCTTGAGCATCTCCAGGCCATCGCGCATGGGGTTGCGCGAGAGGGTGAGGGTCATGAAATCCTGGATGCTGAAATTCTCCGGCAGGCCCGAAGTGTGGGTCAGCAGGTGGTGCAGGGTAATCGGCTGCCAGGTCTCCGGGCACTCCGCTATGTATTCGCATACCGAGGCTTGCACGTTCAGCTTGACCTCCTGCTGCAGGAGCATCACGCCCATCGCCGTGAACTGCTTGGTGACCGAGGCAATGCGAAACTTGGTGCGCGGACTATTCGGCACGTCATTCTCGAGGTCGGCCATGCCGTAGCCCTTGCTCAATAGCACTCTGCCGTCGCGTGCCAGCAGCACCGAGCCGGAGAACTGCCCCTTGCTCACCAGGTCATTCAAGTACTCGTCCACCTCCGCGAGGAACACCGCAGACGCCGGGCTTTCCGAGCCAGCCACCTGGGGCGTAACCAACGTATCGGGGGTGTTCGACACGACGCGCGGAGTAGCGCTTACGTCCAGCGTGGTGAGCATGGTGGGCGGGGGCAGAGGAGCGCTATCGCCGGGCGTTGACGAGCGCTCCGGCCTGGGGGTGGGTGTGGGTTGGGGCGAAAGGTCGCACGCGGATAGCACGAGCGCCATCGAAAGAAACAGCAACAGGCTGGCGCGCAGCCGGGGTAGCCTACGCACTGGTAGCTCCTTACGAAGTCAGGGACCGGGTGTCAAGTCAGCGGCGACGTGGGAGGACGGTCTTTCCGACGATGAGTGTCAATAACGCAATATAAGAACGCGGGTCAAGCCTGTATAGTTGCAGGCACCATGCCAAACCGCAACAGACTTACCGCGCCGTGGCAGGGCGAAACGGTGCCCACCACGACGCTCCTGCCCGCCATCCCAGGCTGCCGGGAGAGTTCCAACAAACGGTCGCGCTCGGCGAGGTACTGGCTGATGCGCAAGACGTCCACACCGGGCACTCGGAACTGCGGCTTGAACACCACGGCGGCCGCAACGTCTTCCGTATGCGACGCGGCGTAGTCCTTGACCGTGTCCTCCAGGTCCCAGAAGCGCACATCTCGCGTCATCGGACAGATATGCGGGGCACGGCAATTGGTGGGGCAAATCCAATCGGCGGCGCTGATGTAGCGGGTGCCGCTAGGGGCCAAATGCTCGAAGGGTAAGCCGCCGAACTGGTAGTCCATCGGCTCGGTAAGCACCGCTTCGTGGGAGCCTAACCTCTGGTTCAGGCTCCAGACCAGCCACTCGAAAGCCAAATGGGGGGCGACCGGGGCGGGTATCACCTGTGTATCGGGCGGCAGCAGGTCCCAGTTGCTCTTCATGTACTCAAGCCAGTCGCTGCGCACAAAGCTGAGGTATGGGTTCTCTCCCACCTCCGGCACGTCTATCGCGGGAGGGCGCTCGTTGCGGTCCACCATGATGATGCGGGCATCCGCCGAGATGCGGCCACGCTTGCGGCCCTTCTCCAAATGCCTGACATGGTGGGAGCCGAAGCACCCACCGCCCACTACTATGAATAGCTCGCCCATCTGCGCGTCCATACTTCTACTGTACCACAAAGCGGTAGGCAGGGGCGAGAGAAGTAGACGCGCTGGGAAGACCCCGGTGAAAAAGCGGACGCCCGTCGATTGAAATCGAGGGCTACACCTTGAGAAGTCCCCCTTCGGGGGACTCCTGCATATTATTAAGGCCCTAGTGGTTCTAAAAGGTATAACAGTCTGCCGCATGGCGGACTTCGCAAAGTGTAGCCCTCGATTTTAATCGACGGGCGTCTCCTGCCAGAACAGACATGATTTGCATGCCCTGCCAGCACCAGCCCTCTCGAAGCCTCCTTAAACAACAAGAGGCGAGCAGCAGGCACCACACCCACCACTCGCCTCTACTAACCACTAACCACTAACCACTAACCACTAACCATTACCCACCCCGAAACGCCCGTACCCATTCCAGCAACAACCCCGGACATTGCGTACTGTTACCTGCCTTGCGCAATTCGCCATGCCCCCACACGTCTCGCCTACCCGCGGGTATGTCGGGCCTGTGGTAGCAGAGCCTGAGCAACAGCGCCTCAAGCCCCTCAAGCTGCGCCTCAGGTGGTTTCTGTCCCGGCCCCAGGTCGCAGCAGATGGCAAGGCCGTTCCAGTTGGCGGCGTTCGCGTGCCAGGTGACAAGTTCCTCCGGCTGCGTGCGCCACACTCTACCGTCCGCGGACACTCGGTAGTGGTACATCAACCCAAAGCCGCGCACCACCGGGCCGGTCCCGTCGTTCCAGTTCTTGCGCATGTGGAAGCGAGCCTGGTCGCTGTATTTGCGCACGGGGTCGTAGCCCGGCCCATCCCTGCCGGGAGCCGGTAACGCCACCGCGTCGTAGTGCACCACTATGCGCGTAATGTCCCGCAGCCTCCGCAACTTCCAGTTAGGGTCTTTCGGGTTGCGGGGTAGCTTCGCCACAACGTCAATTATCTCAAGCATGCCCCACCTCTCCCTTCTCATCCATTGATGCTTCTAAACTGGCTGTACGAGCCGGAGGAAGCCAGCCCAAGCAGCAGCCCAGCCACGATGAAGCGCACCACCGGGGTAACACCCGGCCAAACGCTCACAGCCTCTATCATCCCGGCCACCGCCAGCCCTACCATCAACGCCGCCACTCCCGCCCACCGACCCGGCAGCCCCAGCGCCTTCAAGCCCTGCACCAGCAACGGCACGATCACCACAGCCGGTATGCCCAACAACGTCAGGCCGTTAAGGAAGTTATCCATGTTACCTCCATTTGGAAATTGGAATTTCGAATTGCGAATTTGCTCTGACACATTCTAAATTCGCAATTCGAAATTCCAATTTCCAATTTCCGAATTAGCTCCTCACTCCCTCCAAACGGGCCAGGGCGGTCTTGCGGAATAGGGCGAGACCGCAGTACCACTTGATGCGGGTGCGCCAGGCGTCCTTCGTCTCAAGCGCGCCCAGAGGCTGCACAGCTATGCCCCCGTTCTCAAGCCCGCACAGGCCGGTCTGGAAGCCGAACTGCACCGCGTAGATAGATGAGCAGTCGGTGCTGGTGCCGAGCGTCTCATTGTCAGGGATGTGGTCGTCCACCTCCACGGGGATGCCGTCGTAGCTGAGCACGCGCCTGCCAAACATGTCGGTGGTGGTCTCGAGCACGCTGCCTGAAGCCCTGCGCAGGCTGGATAGCTGGCGGCGGGTGCGCTTGGATGTGAACAGGACGTGCGGCGTGCCCGGCTTGATCATATCTATCAGCTCATCCAGGTGGTCGAGTTCCAGATCCGCACCATTGGCACCCTTGTTCATGGTGCGCGTGCCCGCCGACAGCTTCTTCACCCCATCGAACTGCTTGGCGTTGGTGGCCGAGTCGCCGTTGAAAAAGGTGTCGCTGAACTTGTTCGCCAGCGACTTCGATTTGGCCGACACCACCAGCGCGCGCAGGTCGTTCGGGTCCGAGTAGGTCTGCTGCAAGAAGGCGTCTACATCGGCATCGCCACCCAGGATTGCCAGCTTGGTGGAGACCTCGGTCACGGTCATAGCCGACTCGGTCCAGGTATCGCCCACCTCGTAGAAATCGACGGTACCCGCTGTGGCCTCCTGGTTGTAGCGCAATGAGTTGCCAACCACCTGCACGAAAGGCAGGTAACGCAACACCGCCGACTCCTCAATAATCGTCTCAACCACCCCCTTGAGCAGCATATCCTGGCTCAACTTGGTGGCTTCCGCAAGTGTCAAAGGCATTTTACTTCTCCTTCTAAGGGACGATGGACGATGGACGATAGCAATCTTCATCAGCGTCCATCGTCCAACTATCCTTTTCGCTTCAGTCCTAGTGCGATCTTCGCTTCGGGCTTGAGGTTGTCATAAGCCTCCGTGCTGGACGAGCGGGCCGGATTGCCGGTGGGTATATCCCGCTCGTATTGTTCCGCTATGCGGCGCGTGATCTCTCCATACGAGCGGCGGGCAAGCTCAGCCGCGGCGTCGATCTCCTCAATCGTCTGGCCCCGTACCATTTCGGGCACCAGCCCCGGCATCGAGGCTACCAGTTCCCGGTAGCGCCGCACTGCCACAGCCAGCGCATCGCCAGGCTCACCGGCCGCGCCACTGTCACTACCAGCCCCCTCACCACTGCCTGTATCACCAGGCCCCAACTCCGCTTCGTCACTCTCCATACTCTCCATTCTTCCTACCACCTCCCTTCTTTCATCACATAACTTCCAATCTCAAGCGGCGGCTACTTGCACCAGTTCAACCTGTGCCAACCAGCCCCCGGTAGGGTGTTGCGTATCGTAAGGTTCAATATTCTGCTCCTCATAACCCACCAGCTTGACCTCGTAGACGGTGTCGTCCACATCGCGCAACTGTATGGCCGGTAGGTCGGAAAACTGCGATAGGTCGGCTCGCATGTCCGCTACGGTGCGCCCATCGGTCGGTGGAACTGCATCCAGCCCAGCTAACCCCTCCAACAAGGCCACGGTCAAGCGCCACTGCCAAGCGCCCCAGTCACCTGACGCAACGTCATCTGGATCAGTACCGCTAAGCACCCACGGCCTCCACCTCAGATGAGGCCGCGCGCTCAACCCCTCCACACCGGCCAGCCCGCGCCAAGCCAACCGGAACCCCACCCAGGCCGCCCCGCGCACCGCCGCGTGCCGCAAATGAAAATCGTACTCGCCCATGACTCCTCCTACAGAGAGTGACGAGTGCTGAGTGACGAGTGCCGAGTGCCGAGTAGGATATGGCGACCCAGGACTCAGCACTCGTCACTCGTCACTCCCTACTCAGCACTCGACTTGTGGCTGCCCGGCGGCGGGCGGCGACCTCGCGCTCTAACTCCTCAGTGTAGCGGGCTGTCATCGCGCCGGAGCGGGCGGGGCGGCCCCGTTTCTGGTCCTGCCCGTCGAGCCACGCCCAAGCTTCCACCGCCGACCATAGCACCAGCAAGCGCTCGTCACCCGAGGGTCCTTCCCACTGTTCCACTGGATCGAGGCCCGGCCAGGGCAGCAGTACGTGCAACACCAGCCTCAGCGTGCCTACCTCGTCCCCACTTGCGCCCCTGCCCAGATACATGGTGCTACCCCACACGCTCCAGCTTTGCCGGAAGCCGCTGCCCTGAGCAGCACCCACCGGCGCAGTCGCCTCGTGAGGCAGCACTCTGCCCGGCGGGCATTCCACAGCCGTCACACCCAGCGTGCCCGACACCAGGCTGAAGGTCCGCTGCCCCTGCGCCACGTCCCGGTAGAGCACCTCCTGCATGGGCCACAACCTGCTGTACCACCCCACCGACTCCACCAGCAGCGCATCAAGCAAGTCATCGCTCCACACCTGCACGCTGCCGGTATCCCCCAACTCCAACCTCAACCGCTCCCGCAATTGCGCCCTGTTGCTCATCTATCACTCCGTTTCTGAAACGTGAAACGTGAAACGTAATGCGGCTCATGTATTTGGTCCTGTATTAGCCGCAATGTTCCTTGCTGTACCATCACGTTTCACGTTTCACGTTTCAGCTCCCTCTCCTCCAACACTTTGCTCCACTCGGCCTCCGAGTCGCCCTCACCGAGCATGTCCATTGCCCGGCGGTGCGAGTGGATGCCTGCCGCTACCAGAGCCGTCTCCTGCGACACCAGCTCGGAGCGGTCGGAGGGGAGCACCGGCGGCCATACGATACGTAGCTGGTAGCCGTTCGCCGTATCGACTACGGCTGCCGCAATCTTGTCGCCGTGCAAAGCGTGTAGCTTGAGCACCATACGGCTGCGTTCCTCCAGCGCCACCGACCAGATGGCCTTCTTGCGCGCCAGCTTCTGCAAAAGCGGCTGCATCTCGATCTCCAACGCCACCCCTGAGCGAGTAGTGCCACTGCTGTCCCCGAAGGAAGTGCGCGGCATCTCGGCCAGGTCGTGCATCGCCCGGTACAGCAGGTTGATGTACTCGATGTGCAGCCCTACGCCCCCACCCGACAGCAAGTCGAGCAGATACGCCTTGGAGTCTTTAGGAAGCTCCCACAACCGCCCCGGTCCCACCTTGATGCCCGTCGAGTCGGTGACGTTCTCCAGCACCGCCACCGGGTTGCCCGACACCTCCAGGATGTGCGACAGCACCGACAGCCTCTCGTTCAAATCCCGGTTCACCTGCAACAGGTCCACCAGGTCGCTCTGGCCCCACGGCTCCTTGGGCACCCGCAAGTTGGGGAACACCACGTACGGTATGAAGCCGTAGGGGTTCGGCACATGCCTGTCCAGCAGGCCGTCCCGCCACACCTCCAGCGTCTCCGCCGTCCACTCCTCAACGACCGTCCCCCGCATGGTGCCCTGCGATACACCTGTGCCGCCGCTACCACTGCTGCCCACCACGTAGCTTTGCCGCACCGCCAGCAGCCGCCGGTAATCGTCCGCCGCCCGCACGCAGGTAATACTCGCCGGGTCCACCGCCGCCACCGATACCGCACCCTCCTCGGCGTTCCAAGTCACCTTGAACACGCCGTCGCCCAGCACCGCGCTATCGACCGCCGTGTCGAGGTCCACCAGCGCCAGGGAGTTGCGCCTGTAACACGCCTCCAACAACGCCTCGGCGTGTTGTGCTGCATTACGCCCCTCCTCACCGGAGCCATGCGGGGCCTCCACGGCGAAACCAACCCCCTTGCCCATCAGGTAGGAGGCAGACTTGTTAGCGAACACGCGAGCATAATTGAACGTCATCCTCCGTTCGTTGGGCGCGGGCAAGCCTTCCCACTGCGCCCCATTGTAGAAATCGAGGTACACCCGGTAGCCCGCCAACCGCGTAGCATCTTCTTGCGACAACACAAAGGGCCGCGCCTGACCCGGCTGCGACCCCATAGAAAGCATTCCTGTTACGCTTGTCATGAGCACGCACCCTCCTATTTCTAGAAACTATGTTCTAATAGCTCTATCCCACTAAGCGGCTTATTTGGGACAAGATTCCTCCACGAATTTTCAAGCGGCCCCTTCTTGACTTTGCCTCAACTGCCTCTTTATACTGCTCGGCAGATAGTTGCTCACACAGACAGCTATCTCTATTCGAATGCTTGCCGCACCGGCACAATACCCATAGCCCCACCACGCAAGGCAACACGTACATACCAAGGAGGCATCACATGAAGATAGGTATAGGACTCCCCAGCACCATACCCGGCACACCAGGGCCGCTGATAACGGAGTGGGCGCGCAGGGCCGAGGAACGAGGCTTCTCCAGCCTCGCCATCATTGACCGCATCGTCTTCCCCAACTACGACTCCCTGATTACCCTGGCAGCCGCCGGGGCCGTCACCGAGCGCATTGGTCTGCTCACCAACATACTCGTCGCACCCGCCCGCAACCCCATAATGCTAGCAAAGGAAGCAGCCAGCGTGGACCAGATATCCGGCGGCAGGCTGACGCTGGGCCTGGCGGTAGGCGGCCGCGAAGACGACTTCCAGGCCGCCGGGCAGGAGTTCAAAGGCAGAGGCGAGCGCCTGGACCGCGACCTGGAGCTTATGCACCGCGCCTGGAAGGGCGAGCATGTGACAGGCAGCCCTCAGCCCGCCTCTCCCCGCCCCATCCGCCCGGAAGGCGTACCAATACTCGTCGGTGGCAGTTCGGAGGCTACCCTCCGCCGTATGGTCAAGTGGGGCACCGGCTGGACCGCGGGCGGCGCTCCCCTCGACATGGTGCGCCCCTACATCTCCCAGGTGCAGAACGCCTGGACAGAAGGAGGCCGCGAAGGCAACCCACGCATGGTGGCACTTGGCTACTACGGCCTCGGCCCCAACGCCGACGAAGGCATAGCAGCCTACATAGGCGACTACTACGCGTTCCTCGGCCCGTGGGCGCAAGGCATCACACAAGGCACACCCCGCACCTCCGAGGCGCTGCAAACCACCGTCAAACAATTCGAGGACGCTGGCTTCGATGAGTTCATCTGGAACCCCACCATCCCCCAACTCGCCCAGGTAGACCTCCTCGCTGACATTGTGCTCTGATTTGAAACGCCAAGACGCAAAGACGCAGAGGACGCGCCAAGATTGAGGAGCGTGTACTAGAAAAGGGGAGCAGGGTACAAGACAATGTACTCTGTTCCCTTGTACCCTCTAACTCTCTATTCACTTGGCGCGTCCTTGGCGTCTTGGCGTTTCAAAAAGCAATCTACCTACCCCGTGCAACCCGTGGCACCCAATCCAGCCGGTCCAACACCGCGCACAAAGCCGCGCTGACCAGCAGGTCGTCATGGGTAGAACGACTCTCCACGCCCCAACGCAGCGGCTTGCCCGGCCCATCACCCACCTGTGCCTCACACGCTTCTACCTGTGCCCAGAACAGCCCGGTGTCGCCCTCCTCATCCTCCGAGTACTCTTTGTACCGCCCGCTCTCCACCAGCCCAACAAAGTCCCACCCAAGCTGCGACTTGCTCGCGCTGCTGAACACGAACGGCACCACCTTACCCGGAAGCGCCTGCCCCAGGAACCCTGCAAGCCCCGCCCCCACACCCGTCGCGTCCACCACCAGTTGCCGCGCCTGCCAGACGTTGCGCGCCAGGTCCACGATGGTCGCGTGAAGTTGCGGGTGCGGCGTACCCACCCAGAGCCTGCGGTCCACAACCCGGTACCTGGGCCGCATCACGAGCGGGTCGTCCAACGCCGAAAGGTCCACCTCCACCACAGTCAGGGCCGTAGCATCTCTATTGCCCGCACCCGTGCCGCCTTCCTCTTCCGCTCCCGCCACGTCGAGCAGCATCGCGTACACCTTGCCAGGCGTGCCCGACCTCTGCCTGGGGTGGTCGCCCCGCATCTGCGCTCGCCGGGCCGGGCCGAAAAGCTTACCCTCCGCGTCCAGCTCCTCCAGGAAGTACTCGGTGCGGATGAAAGGGTGGTCCCGGCCGAACTGGGCGATGCGCGATCTCACCTGCTCTCCGTAATCCGGTACGTGCTGAGCCACCTCCTCCCAACCCACCTTGAACACCCTACGCTTGCCGTCCTTCCGCTCCAACTCGCCCAGGTAAGCCATCTGCCGGGCCAGCAGCGTGCGCGAAGTCCACACCGTGCCGGAAAATACCTGCGTGGCGTGGGCCGAAGCGCCCATCGGGTCGAACACCGAGTCCCACCGCCCGGGCGAGACATCCTGCGCCTCGTTGCACGCCAGCAACAGCGTGGCCGTCTCACCCCTGGCCTGCGCCGTTGGCCCCGCCGACAGAAACGCACACGTGCTCTTCCCCACCGACAGGCTATGCCCGTCGCTGCGCACCAGCCCCACGAACGGCGAACTCAACCTCTCCGCCAGCCGCCGCCTGCCGATCAGCCCTTGCGGCCTCAGCGTTGGATTCGCCACGATGATGGACCCGCCCCTCAATCGGTAGCGACACATCAGAAACGCCTCCAACTGCGCCAGCATCTCATCCTTGCCGCTCTGCCTGGCGAACACCACCGCGAACTGCCGCCCCTCACCCCGCATCACCGAGGCGGCTATCTCCCGCGCCACCCTGGCCTGGTACTCGCGCATCCTCCACCTGGGCCATAGCACGTTGGAAAACTCCCCCACGTCCTCCAACACGCGCCTCAACTTGCTGCGGTCTCTACTAACCTCCATCTTCTCCTCCTCTCAAACCTAGTCCCCCAATCAGCGGACGCCAAAAGCCCGCACCTCCTATAGATGCGGGACATAACAAGCTCTATTCAACACCTTAGCCTACGAGTGTGCTATGCCTGTGATTGCGCGTATAATGGCAGCCGGACCCTTCAATCTCAATCGGGAGGCAACTGTTGAGCATCGTTGACGACGCGGTGAGGGCTAACAGGCTCTACGCTCAGAACTTTAGGGGCGGCGACCTACCCGCACCCCCGGCGCTAGGGCTGACCGTTGTCACCTGTAAAGACGCCCGGCTCATGCTAGAGCCTATGCTGGGACTCAAGCAGGGTGACGCTCACATTATTCGCAACGCCGGCGGCATAGTCACAGAGGACGTGATACGCTCCCTCGTTATCTCCCACTACATGCTCTCAGCGCGGGAATTCATGATTATCAACCACACCCAGTGCGGGTTGATGACCTTCACCGACGAGGAATTGCGGGCCAAAGCTCAGCAGGCCACAGGCGTGGCATCAAGCACCCCTTCCACCTTCCACACCTTCATAGACCTCGAAGCAAACGTACGCCAGCAGGTCCGAAAGGTGCAATTGCACCCCTGGATACCGGATACGATACCCGTCAGGGGCTTCATCTATGACGTGCGTACCGGCCTCTTATCCGAGGTCGCCTGAGCCGCACAGATTATGTCAAGTGGTACTACCCCGCAGCCTGCGATACCTCTGGAGCAGGGTGTTGGTCGAGCTATCGTGCTTCAGCTCCGGCTCGTCCGCGCTCTCAAGCTCCTTCACAATCCGCCCCGCCAGCACCTTCCCTAGTTCCACGCCCCACTGGTCGAACGAGTCGATGTTCCAAATTATCCCCTGCGTAAAGACGCTGTGCTCGTAAAGCGCCACCAGCTTGCCCAGCATCTCCGGCGTCAGGCGCTCGGCCAGTATCGTGGTTGTGGGACGGTTGCCCTCAAACGTGCGGGCGGGCACCAGCCAATCCGCCGTGCCCTCCAACCTGACCTCTTCCTCTGTCTTCCCAAAAGCCAGCGCCTCCGTCTGCGCGAACAGGTTAGCCATCAGCAGGTCGTGGTGCCTTCCCAACGGGTTCAACGTCTGGCAGAAGCCGATGAAGTCGCACGGTATCAGCTTGGTGCCCTGGTGAATAAGCTGGTAAAACGAGTGCTGCCCGTTCGTACCCGGCTCCCCCCAGAAGATCGACCCAGTCTCGTAATTGACGTACTTACCGTCCATAGTGACCGACTTGCCGTTGCTCTCCATCGTCAATTGCTGCAAGTACGCCGGGAACCGCTTGAGGTACTGGTCGTAGGGCAGCACGGCCACCGTCTGCGCCCCGAAGAAGTTGTTGTACCACACCCCCAGCAACCCCATGAGCACCGGCAGGTTGCGCTCGAAAGGTGCCGTGCGGAAGTGCTCGTCCATCGCATGAAAGCCCGCCAGCATAGCCCTGAAGTTCTCTGGCCCCACAGCCAACATCGTCGAAAGCCCAATAGCCGCGTCCATCGAGTAACGTCCGCCTACCCAGTCCCAGAACCTGAACATGTTCGCGGTGTCAATGCCGAACTTAGCTACCTCCTCCGCGTTGGTCGAGACGGCCACAAAATGGTTAGCAACCGCCTTCTCGTCATTCAGCGCCTCTAGCAGCCACCGCCTGGCCGAGTGCGCGTTAGTCATCGTCTCCTGCGTAGTGAAGGTCTTGGATGACACTATGAACAGCGTTTCGGCCGGTTCCAGGTCCCACGTAGCCTCCGCAAAGTCGGTGCCGTCCACGTTAGAAACAAAGCGGAAGGTCATACTCCGGTCGCTGTAGTCCCTCAGAGCCTCGTACGCCATCACCGGCCCCAGGTCCGACCCACCTATCCCAATGTTGACCACGTTCCCTATTCGCTGCCCCGTGTACCCCTTCCACTCCCCGCTCCGCACGCGCTCCGAGAAGTCGGACATCTGGT
This sequence comes from Chloroflexia bacterium, assembly GCA_036386675.1. Classification (GTDB taxonomy): domain Bacteria; phylum Chloroflexota; class Chloroflexia; order QHBQ01; family JADMIH01; genus JADMIH01. Next base: position 31,177 of record DASVVE010000048.1, read on the forward strand.
CCAGCACCTCATGCACCTGCGGCACCACGTTCTGCCCGCCGGTGGTAATGGTAGCATCCCTCGGCGTGCGCAAAGCCACGTGCAACACGGCCCGCCCCTCGGTAGTGTTGATCTTCTCGCCACCGAACATTGCGTCAACCCGCTCGCGCAGGCCGCACTCCTCGGCAAGCTGTAGCAACAAACGCAGCGTCTCGTCCGTCACCCGGTGCTTCGAGTAGTCGAAGTAGATACCCTCAGCCTCGACAGCCAACCGCTCGCCCCGTTGAGAGTCCTGTGCGAACAACTCCCGTAGGTGGATATCCTTCACCTTACCATAGTGCTTCTCAAGCGCCTTCCACGCCGGGCGCTGCGTCAGCCCTGTCAAGTCCGCCGCCTTAGCCATAGCCATAATGACGTCCTCCCCGCGAGACAACATTCCACAAGCAACACGCCCAAACTGAGCACGACTCGGACCACGCCCAACATCACTACCCCACCAGCATGCGCCCACTACCTGACAGCCTCCGCCAACATCCAACAGCACACCATCCTGCTCTATGTGCCGGTAGCGGGCACCAAACTTCCCCTGTCATCCTGAACGCAGTGAAGGATCTAAAGAAGGTGACGAAGGAAAATGCCGAATACTACCACCAGAGATGCCCGGACATCAGCGCTTCACTCTGCCCAACATCTGAGATCCTTCGCTACGCTCAATACATGACCAACTAAGTTATTACCAGAAAGGCGCAGTGCCTGGAGGGGCACTTTGTACGGCTATCCCGCGGTTTCAATCGCGCGGCTAAAGGCAACCAACTTAGTTGGTGGTGTACTCAGGATGACAGGGGGCGCAGGGTTCTGCTATTCTACTTTCGTGCCGGAGCGATAGCGGCTTAACAATCCCGGCCACTACACGCCGCTCTACACTATGATTACCAACAACCCCTAACTGTTAGCTATGATAGTGGTATAGTAATAGGTGCCCCGGTGGTACACCAGCAAAGTCCCAACTAGCGGCAGTAAGAGTTGAAGACCACTACCCCCAAATCCGAAGATTCTACCCTAGTACGGGAGCAAGCGACCCCGGATACAGCACCGGAGCACCCGCCATCTCCCCAACCTCCCAAGCAGGGCATACCCTCCCACATATTCAGCGCCCTTATTGGCCTCTTGCTGTTCGCCCTCTACGTAACCATCCTGGCGCGCAACGACATCGACAGCCTCATGGGCAGCGGTGCCCTCCCTGCCGTACCCGGCGGCTGGAAGAGCCTGGCCGCCCTACAGGTACTCGCCCTGCTAGCCATAATCGCAATAAAAGTGCGCAAAGCGACACAGCTAAGCGCCACCGTCCCGCGTGCGTGGGCGTGGGCCAGGTCCCACAAGGTCGCGCTGGCGGTCGCCGGTTTGACGCTGGGTGCCCTCGCGCTGCGGGCCTTCGGCATCAGCGACAACCTCCCCTACACCAGCAATCCCGACGAGCCTGCCGTGGCCGACCGGGCGCTCCACATCCTGCAAACCGGCGACTACAACCCCCACTACTTCGTCTACCCCAACCTCTACACCTACATGCAGGCGGCAGTCTACCTGCCCCGCTTCTTCCTCCTCGTCTCCTCCGGCGCGCTGGAGAACCTCGATCAGGTGGTCCCAACCGACTTCTACCTCTGGGGCCGCCTGCTGACCGCCCTGCTCGGCACCCTCACCGTTCCGCTGGTCTTCCTCGCCGGGCGCAGGCTATACGGCACCACCGCCGGCCTCATCGCCGCCGCCTTCATGGCGACCAACAGCGTCCACATGGTCTATTCGCAAATAATCACCACCGACGTACCCGCGACCTTCTTCAGCGCCCTCTCCCTCCTGGCAATCGTGCGACTGCTACCTCCTGCCACCGCCGCACGCGACGACAATCGAACAGTACCGGCGCTGCTGCCCTCCCGCAACGTATATATCTTCGCTGGCATAGCTATGGGTCTCGCCGTCGGGACCAAGTACAACAGCGCCCTGGTGGTCCTGCCGTTCCTGCTGGCTCATGCCTATGTCGTAGCGGACCACGCTGCCGGGTTCGGGGCATGTCTGAGGGCCTTCTTGGGTGCCCGCCTCTGGCTGGCGCTTATCAGCATGGCCGCCGCGTTCCTCAGTACTACCCCATTCGCCCTGTTCGACCTGCCCAACTTCCTCAACGACATCGCCTCGGTGCTCGCTCACTACCGCTTCGGCCACCTCGGCTTCGAGGGCGACGACAATTGGCGCTTCTACTTCGGCACGTTCCTACAAAGCGACTTCCTACCCACCCTGCTCACCCTCCTCGGCGTGGTTATCGCGCTCGCCCGACGCAGCCGCGCCGACCTGCTGCTACTGAGCTTTCCCCTAGTCTTCTACCTATCGATGAGCAGCTACCGGGTGAACTTCACCCGCAACATGCTACCCATCATCCCCTTCACCTCCATACTGGCGGCCATCGCCCTCGCCCTCGCCTGGAAAGCCCTACTTACCTACCTGTCAGCGCGGCAAGACACCGCCTTTCGGCCAATCCCTCGCCTCGCACCCTGGCTGCTGGGGTTAGTGGTAGTCGTCGGCGTGCTCCCGCAAACCGCCGCCGCCATCCAGCGCGGCTACCGCCAGACCCAGCCCGACACCCGCCTCAGAGCTGCCCAATGGCTCGATACCAACACCAGGCCCGGCACCAAGCTCTGGATGGAGTTCGACACGCCCAAGCTCACACAAGGCCGGTACCTACTCGGCACCGGCCAGCACGTCACCGAGCACCCGATGGAGTGGTACGTCGCTAACCGCTTCGAGTACCTGGTGTTGAGCGCGGGTGCCTACAAACCCGTGGTATACGACCGCCCCGAATCGAACCCTTCCCTGCGCGATGCCTACT